>JBBRDX010000134.1:0-7347 GCA_038203515.1 Actinomycetales bacterium
AGCTGCAGCCTACGTTTCGGCCCGGCCGTGCGGCTGGCAGCGGGCTGGTAACGTAGAGCTGCACTTGGGCCCCCATAGCTCAGGGGATAGAGCACTGCCCTCCGGAGGCAGGGGCGGCAGTTCGAATCTGCCTGGGGGCACCTGTTGTCCGTGCACGCCACTGATGAGGCTTGAGCCAACATAAATGAGACTCTGCGACCCGCTTCCTGCCCCACTCACCCTTCGGCCATATCTCTCGATGTCACGTGATCGGCCTTGCAGGTATTGCGCACGCTCAGCTGCATCCGCTCGTCGTCGATGTTTTCGAAGCTGTGCCCTAGTCACAGTTGAGAGTGATGACTCTAGGCTTCCTCTACTACGGCACGCACTTTATGTACCGGCGGTTACCAGTCATTTTTTATCGAAGAGCAACTCGGTTCGCTCACTGATTTATCGAGACGGCGCCAACGACACGATACGTGGGCTCAGGATCCACTCAGGGCTGGTCGCTCGCGCTAGGTGCGGAGGAATCGTCAAGACCTGTGGATCGGCGTGTCACGCGACTCGCTGATCACCTCCTGTGAGCTCTCCGACGGCCGCGTAGGGAAGGGCTACGGCGCGCCGACCACCAGGAAGGGCAGGCCCGTGTAGCTGTTGCCCGTGGTGAGGTTGTTCAGGTCGCAATAGACGACCTTGCCAGCCGGGAAATGGTCTGGCACCAGGTATGCGCCGTAGGAAAAGACGGCCACACGCGCACTTGAGACGTCCTGAGCCGCGGCGGCCGGGCTGGTCGGCGTTACGTAGGTGGTCGTGACGCCGTTACACGTGACCTCCACCACGTAACCGGTGTGGGTGTCTGCCATCGCGGCGGGTGCTGCTACCAAGAGCAAGCCCGCGACGCCGAGGCCAACCGCGCCGATTCGAAGGATCCACCGGGACGAATGCCGACGTTGGTGTTGCATCAGGACCTCCTCCGGTCGACGAACATTGCCGCGCTATGTACTGAGGATGCTCCCACTGGGAGGAGTAGTCAAGACCTGTGGATCGACGTGTCACGCGACTTGCTGATCAGCTCCTAATTCATCATCGGGTCGTTCGACGAGGATGCCGTTCTTGAACGTCGCGCCGGCACGGACCAGAGCGACGAGGTGGGGTACGTTCAGGGCAAGCCACCTGGCTTGTGCGGACTCGATGAGCTTGACTGCCATGGCAACACCGGCGGCTCTCGGGCCCGGTCTCTTGGTCTCCCGCTGCCGCAACCTGACCGTGGCGAAGGTCGACTCGATCGCGTTGGTCGTGCGGAGGTGAATCCAGTGCTCCGCGGGGGAGTCGTTGAACGCGAGCAGCACGTCGAGGTGATCGGTGATCTTCGCGGTCGCCTTGGTCCACGTGGCGCCGTCGAGGTCCTCGAACGCCTGGGCGGCCTTCAGGGCATGGTCATTGTCATAGGCGTTGTAGATGTCCGCCGGGGCGGCCTTGGCGCCCGCGTGCGCCGACGTGGGCAGCGCGGAGAGAACATTTCCACCCACGTGGAACCAGCAGCGCTGTTCCTTGGTGTCCCTCAGACGGCATCTAAAGCAGTGGTCTCGACCGGATCATCTGCTCTGTGCGGATTCGCCCACGATTCGGTCAACTGGCCGATGGTGAGCATCGGCTGCTGCGTGTTGTCAACGGCGTAGATCTCGGGGAAGGGTACCGAGAAGAAGAAGTCATACTCGAGGGTTACAGATGAGCCGTTGGACTCCTCGATATTAGTGATCACCCGGTCGAATATTCGCCGAAGTGCTCGAGTTTCTCTGTCCATTCCTCGCCAATCGCTCACGGGGTGACCGTAGCGTGAGGGGTCGGCCGTCGCAAAAGGGCCGACCTGATCTTCCGACCACAACCGCGGACGCCGAGTGCCGCAAGCGGAATGCTCTGCGCGACGCTTGATGTACGTCGCGGCTAATTCTCATATAGAGAACCATTTGAATGCACACTTCAGCTATGTCTACGGTCGGCCCACTGAGCGTCCCAGACGCACGCGATCAGCTCGCCTCGATCATCAACCGTGCGCAGAGCAAGCATGAACCTGCCTTCTTATCGCGCCGCGGCCGCCGTGTCGTTGCCGTCATCGATGCGGACGACCTCGAGCGCTTAACCGAATTGGCTGAAGATATGGCGGATATTCGTGCGGCCCAAGAATCGCGCGAAGAAATGCGTCGCACGCAAGAAGAACCGACCCCGTGGAACCAGGTCAAGGCAGATCTTGGCCTTGTGTGACCTACTCGGTCTCGATAGCACCAGCCGCAGAACGACAACTGCACAAGTCCGACCCGCTAGTTCGGCACAGAGTTCACGCTGCAACCGAACTCTTGACGATCGACCCACGGCCACCTAAAGCGATTCAACTCGTCGGTGGAGGCGGCGAATGGCGCGTGCGCACAGGCGACGATCGCATCATCTACGAAATACACGACGACCACCTCGTAGTCCTCGTTCTCAGAGTCGGCCAGCGTCGTGAGATTTACGAATCCCGATAGCAGGATCACATTCCGGCACGAGCAGCGCCCGGAGCGGAACGTCTTACGGGGAGTCAGCAGCACTTCATACTTGATGTGTCTCAGGTCCTGTCGAATGGTGATTTCCGATCCGGGAAAATGAGTGAATCCTTCGCATGGACGGAAGCCGTGCCAACTATTGGATTGGTTGAAAAAAATGAGACACATTTTCGCCATGAGGGCCTCTGGCGGGATCGGCATCGCAGTTGCCGACCGCTTTGCTGATACAGGTGATTGTGTTGCCGTGCACTACTCCACTAATCGCGAGGGTGCCGAGCAGACGAGGCGCGGGCTTCCCGGCAAAGGTCATTCATTGCTCCCAGGCGGCTTGGCAAGGGCCCATAGTGCGGCGGAAATTATGGCTTCGGCGGTTGCGCAGATCGGTGCTGTCGGTGTGCTCGTCTGCAACACCGCTGTCCCTCCATCTGCCGCCAACCGGCACCTTACTGGCACGGTGTCGCACCGGGACTGGACCCAGGCTTTTCGGCGCATGCTCTCCGTGAACTTGCTCGGTGTGACCAATCTCATGTGGGCAGTCGCGAACCACCTCATCGAGCAGCATGTGCCGGGAGCCATTGTCAATAACGGCTCGCGGGGCGCCTTCCGAGGCGAACCCAAGTATCCGGCCCACGCCGCCATCAAAGCCGGCCTCCACGCGCAGGGGCAGTCACTCGCCGTGGCCCTCGCGCGCCACCGGGCCTCGGTCACATCGATTACGCCCGGCTTCGTTGCCACCCGTCGACAACTGGCCAAACTTGCGAGAGACGAAGGCGTGAGCCTTGGTGCGCCGAACCCTTTCGACCGGATGGGCTCACGTCCGCTAAGCCCCGGTAGTCGTCAGGGACGATCCTGGATTTCAACGGTGTGTGTTACCACCGTAGGAGCTGAAGTGCTCATCATGAAGTCAGCGTGAGGAGGCAGCATCGTGCAAGGACTCGAGACACTCGTACTGATCGGCCTGACAATCTTCTTCGGCGGAGCACTCGCGGCCAAGGCGAAACTACCCCCACCGCTCGTGCTTCTCATCGCCGGCGCCGGTCTCGGCTTCGTTCCTGTGTTCAGCGGCATCGCGCTTCCCCCCGACGTGGTCATTCTCGTCTTCCTGCCCGCGTTGCTGTACTGGGAGTCGCTCAACACCTCACTCCGGGAAATTCGGCGCAACATCCGAGTCATCGCGCTTGTTTCGATCGTGCTGGTGCTGATCACGGCGGCGATCGTCGCCGCAATCGCTCACGCGTTCGGGCTGCCGTGGCCGGTGGCCTTTCTGCTCGGTGCGATCCTTGCCCCGACCGATGCCACGGCAGTGCCGTCGGTCGTTGATCGCCTGCCCCGACGTGCGGCGACCGTGCTGCGCACCGAGAGCCTCATCAACGACGGTACCGCGCTCGTGCTCTACGCCATCGCACTCGGCTCGATCGTCAGCGGAGCACCGATTTCCCTCGGGGGCGCCACGATCCAATTCGTGTCCTCCTACGCCTTCGGCATCGTCATCGGCCTGACGATCGGGTTCGTCGTCGTCCAGTTGCGCAAGCTGGTACGCGACCGTCGGCTGGCTAACACCCTCAGCGTCCTCACACCGTTCCTCGCGTATCTGCCGGCTGACTTCTTCGGCTTCTCCGGAGTGGTCGCCGTCGTCACTTGCGGCATCCTCATCAGCCAGACCGGGCCTGCACTGATTACCGCGAGTATGCGCGCTCAGTCGTTCGGGTTCTGGCAGCTGAGCACCTACATCCTGAACGGCGCCCTATTCGTTCTAATCGGATTCGAGCTCCATTCAGTCACCCTCGGCCTCGACTCCAAATGGGCTCAGACGCTCTTGTTCGGCCTGCTCATCGCCACAGCAGTGTTCGTCACCCGACTCCTCTGGTCGAACACGACCCCCTACATCATCCGGGCCTTGGATCGGAGGCCGGTGCAACGCTCGCGCCGAATCGGATTCCGCGGACGGCTGCCGAACGCCTGGGCGGGATTTCGGGGCGCGGTCTCACTCGCGGCCGCTCTTGCTCTGCCCACCGAGACGAGTGCTGGCGACCCGCTGCCATTCCGCGACCTCATCATCACGACCACCTTCATCGTGGTCCTTTTCACCTTGGTGGTGCAGGGACTGACGATGCCGGCCATCGTACGTTGGGCGAAGCTCCCTACCGACCCCACAGAGCTCGACGAGGAACTCCTCGCCGACCAAGTCGGTCTCCGCGCAGAACTGGATGCTTTACCGGCAACGGCGGAGAAGCTCAACACCTCCCCCGATACGGTCGACGCGGTTCGCAGGAGTTACCAGATGAGGCTGGCACGAATCCACCGTGAGGATGGGAATCCCTCCGCGGCCCGGCGGGACAAGAACCAGACCGATGAAGAGTCACATCTGCGGTCAGCATTGGTCCCATTCAAACGCCGCGCGATCCACGAGCTGCGGCGAACAGGCGCCATCGACGATGTGGTGCTCCGGCGGGTGACAGCCCGGCTCGACCTCGAGGAGCTGCGGCTCTCAGCATTCGATAACGCCGATATCAGCCCCGACGATGACACGAAGTCCTAAGGCTTGCGCGACATCAACCCACGAATCACGTCCACCATTCGCACCGACCGCGGTTGGCAGTCATCGTAGCGCGACGAACGGTGCCGGGTGCAGGACTTTCTCCTAACGTCTCGCGCAAGCGAACGGCGAGCCACGATACAAGCGCGAACAACAGGAAGATTGATCGAGCAACCCATTCCGCGACCGCACGGGACCGCTTGCGGGTCAAAGTCTCACCGTGGGCTTGGCATCTCAAGGGAAACGGGACGACCTGAACCCGTGACCGACGGATCAGGAGAATTCATGGAATGTCGCCCCCGCGCATTACCCCTGCAGAGCTTGCGCCAGCACACATGCTTTGCTCCACCACACTCCGCGGGGGTCCTCCACTTTCATCTCGGAACCGTCAGGCCGAAACCAGCCCCTGCTGAGTCGCTGGATCTCGGCGGCGGGATCAGTGAAACGGAGAGAAGGATGACAAATCCGGGCCCGCCCGATGATCCCTGCGCTCGACTACGCAGATACGTCAGGCACCGCCGTCGCATCCCGGCTTCCCGTGATGAAGAGCCGCGGCATCACGGCAGCGGGCGCAGGCGTGGATGTGTGACCACGCGGTCGACCACCTTCAAGCCCGAACCGGCAGGGTCGATAAAACTCAATCGTCGCTCAGCGAATTGCACGAATACGACGCGCGATCCGTCGGGTGTCCACGACGGATGAGTTGACTGCTTCGAAACCGACCCCTCGTAACTGAGAGGGGCGAGCTCCGATCCGTCGGCGTTGACGAGAAAGGGCGCAATCGCGCCGCCCGCCGGGTTAACGTCGTTGGACACGAACACGATTCGATCGCTGGTTGGATTCCAATCAGGGTATGTTCCGAACATCCCCGTTTCCGTGATCGGCGTCGGCACACCGCCTGACGCGGCAACCACCCCGATCGACGAGCCAAGCTCGGTGCCGGATTTGTCGAAATGCTCCAACTGCATGACGAGCCTCGTGCCGTCGTGCGACCACCGCGCTTGGTCCGCCACGACGAGTTGATCGGTTTGGACGACCACGGTCGAGGCCTTGGTCGCCAGATTCAGGATAGCGATCGCCGACTTTGAGGGCGGCCCGGCAGGTAACGGTGTGCCGTTGTACACAGTGAAGGCGATCGAGGTGCCGTCCGGAGACCATGCCGGGAAGTCGAGCCCTGAGCATGCATCGAATCGGGAGCAGTCGGAGACCATGGTGAGCGCCGAGCCATCGACTGCGGCCCTCCAGATCGCGCCATCGATCGAGAACGCGGCGTATGTTCCGTCCGGAGACCAGTCCGGATGAAGGACCTCGCCGATCTGATCAAGTAGCTTGTGGCGTCCCGAACCGTCGGGACGTTTGAGGCAGATCGTGCTGGGATCATTGCCAACCGCCCCGCAGTCCTGCGGCCCCTGGTACAGGACCCATTCCTCCCCGGCTTTGACGACCGTCGAACCAGCCGGCGCCGAGGCCGCCGACGTGGACCCCGACGGGTGTGTGTGGGTTCTGACGTCCCGGAACAGCCCATAACGGCACCAAGGACTACGACCATCCCTGCGACCGCGAGACCGGATCGGGACACGGCCGGGCTGACTACCGAACAATCGGAGCCAGAGCACGATTTCAGGGACATTTTTTCCTCTCTCGGTGACAGTCGTATCCTGATTTCTCCCCAACCTATTTCGCCGCAATTCTTTTGCAAGCGTCGAGATCAAGTCAATCCTTTCGTTGCGATCAATCCCTCGCCAGATCACCGACAGATCCGACAGCTCTCGGTTCCGACCCCAGCTGTTGACCAGCTGCTGCGGAACCCAGCTGCGACCGTGCGCCGCTCCCGCAGATCCAGAATTCTCGCGCCGCTAGTCGCCTCCAACACACGCTGTAGACGTTATTCGCTGCGATAGAACGCGATCCGCGCCACAAACAGATGAAAAAGTGATCGGAAGAAATGATTAGCGAGCGCAAGTTCCTGGATCGGAGTATTGACTTCCCGCCGGTCGTCGATACTTGCGCCCACAATTTCCCGGGCTAAACAATATCTTTCACACCGCGACCACGAGAAACGCTGGCATGAGCTGGTAGTTGGCAATGTCGGGATTGAGCGCCGGGGACTGAGAGACGGTGTACTTAAAGACCGGAGGGGTTTGGAGCCGGATGGTGCTGCCAAATGCGTTGTTCTGAGCGATCACGGCACTATCGATGATGATGGCGACTATCCCGCCGACCAGCAGAAGCGGCCCCGCGACGAAGAAAATCCGAAGCGCTGCACCACGCGGAGGTAGGGCCGAAGCTGGG
>JBBRDX010000135.1:0-7344 GCA_038203515.1 Actinomycetales bacterium
AGGACGCGGCGGTCACCGTTGCCAACGACACCCCGTTTGGCCTCGGGTCCTACCTGTTCTCCACCGACTCGGCGCAGGTGCTACGCGTGGCCGACCAGATCGAGGCCGGCATGGTCTTCGTCAACGGCGTCGGGCTTGACAACCCGGAACTGCCCTTCGGAGGCGTCAAGCGCAGCGGCTTCGGCCGCGAACTCGGGCGCTTCGGCATCGAGGAGTTCGTGAACCGCAAGATGATCCGCATCCTCAAGTAACGCGCTGGACGGTGAGCTGCGCTGGCTCGCGCAGCTCACCGTCAGCGAAACGCCGGGATTCCGGTGATGTGGTTGCCGATCACGAGGGTGTGCACCTCGTCGGTGCCCTCGTAGGTGCGCACGCTCTCGAGGTTGTTGGCATGGCGCAGCGGCGAGTATTCGAGGGTGATGCCGTTGCCGCCGAGCATGGCGCGGGCATCCCGGGCGATCTGGATCGCCTCGCGACAGTTGTTGAGCTTGCCGATCGAGATCTGGTGGGGCTGCAGCTTTCCGGCATCCTTCAGCCGACCGAGCTGAAGGGCCAACAGGGTGCCCTTGTTGATCTCGAGGGCCATGTTCACGAGTTTCTCCTGTGTGAGCTGGTAGCCCGCGAGCGGCTTGCCGAACTGCAGGCGCTGCTGCGAGTAGTCCAGGGCGGCGAGATAGCTGTCGCGAGCAGCCCCCATTGCTCCCCAGATGATGCCGTAGCGTGCCTCATTGAGGCACTCGAACGGCCCGCGCAGTCCTTTCGCCTTCGGCAGCATCGCCGATGCCGGAAGACGAACCTCGGCGAGCTCGATTTCGCACTGGATGGAGGCCCGCATCGACAGCTTCTGCGGGATGACCGTCGCGGTGAAGCCGGCTGTGCCGGTGGGCACGAGGAAGCCCCGGATGCCGTCATCGGTCATCGCCCAGATCACAGCGACGTCGGCGATCGAGGCGAGACCGATCCAGCGCTTGGTGCCGTTGATCACCCAGTCGTCGCCGTCCCGCCGTGCAAAGGTGGTCATGCTCGCGGGGTCTGACCCGGCCGTGGGTTCGGTGAGTCCGAAGCATCCGATGGCCGTGCCCGCGGCCATGCGCGGCAGCCACTCCTGTTTCTGCTCCTCGGAGCCGTGCCGGTGGATCGCGGTCATCGCGAGCGAGCCCTGCACGCTCACGAAGGTGCGCAGGCCCGAGTCTCCCGCCTCGAGTTCGAGGGCCGCTATGCCGTACTCCACCGCGGATCGGCCGGGGCAGCCGTACCCGGTGAGGTGCATGCCGAGCAGCCCGAGCTCGGCAAGGCGCGGGATGATTTCGGTCGGAAACTCGGCGGCGTCGTACCAGCCGGCGATGTGCGGCTTGATCTCTGCGTCGACGAATGTGCGCACCGTGCGGCGCAGCTCGAGTTCCGAGTCGTTGAGCAGCGAATCGACATCGATGAGGTCGGAGGTGTCGGGCACGCGGTTTCCTTCGGTTGGGGTCATTCGCACGGTACCAGTCGGCCATTCAGGCGACGCGGCAGTTTCCAGGGATTCTGCGGCTGCAGCATGACGGGAAGCTGGTTGGATGTCGCGTTCTGCACGCTGACCGGGCGCACGAAGCGGGCGAGCCCACCGGCGCCCACGCTCGTGGCATCCGGCCGGGAGGTCGCGGGCCAGGGTCCGCCGTGCTGTTGTGACCAGGACGTGGCCACTCCGGTGGGCCAGGCGTTGACGGCCACACGGCCGACCCGCTGAGTGAGTTGCGCGATGGTGACCAGGGCATCCGGGTCGTCGCCGGCGCCGGTGAACACGGAGGCGACGAGCGACGGCTGCAGTCGGTCGAGAGCCGCACGGGCATCGGCGGCATCGGCGTATTCGGCGACGAGCGCGACGGGACCGAAGCACTCCTCGAGCAGGCGGGATCCGGGGACCAGCTGGTCGAGTGCTACAGCCACTACACGGGGGGCGACGGCATAACCGACGGCATGATCCGGCGTTGCTGGCGCCGCCTCGGGGTCCAGTTCGCTGACGCCGCGAGCGTAAGCGGCCACGATTCCGGCGGTGAGGAGAGGCACGGCGTGCACTCCGGAGACCGCCGCCAGGATCGCCGTGACAAAGCCCTGGCCGACCGGCACGAGGATGAGGCCGGGCTTCGTGCAGAACTGGCCGGCTCCCAGCGTGAAGGAGCCCACGAAGCCCCGGGCGATCGAGTCGCGATCCGCTGCCGCGGCGGGAGTGACGAACACCGGGTTCACCGTACCCATCTCCGCGTACACGGGGATACCGCGCCGGGCGCCACGCTCGACGAGAGCGAGCCCCGCCTGCTGGCTGCCGGTGAAGGCCACCGCGCGAACAACCGGCGAGTCCGTGAGCTGTAGCCCCGAATCGAAGCCGACCACGACGTCGAAGATGCCGTCGGGGGCGCCGGCCCGGGCGAGGGCATCCCGAACCACGCGCCCGAGGCGCACGCTGAGTCTCGGATGGGCAGGGTGTGCCTTCACGACGACCGGGCACCCCGCCGCGAGGGCGGAGGCCACGTCATGGCCGAAGACGCCGAAGCCGAAGGGGAAGTTGCTCGCGCCGAAGACGGCGACCACGCCCACGGGAATGTTGCCGCGCACGATCGTCGATCCGCCCTCGAGGTCATCGCGGCTCACCCCGAGGTAGCTGCCCTCGCGTGCGACGGCAGCGTAGAACCGAGCGCTTGCCGCCATCCGGGCCAGCTCGCTCTCGAGACGGGAGAGGCCGAGTCCGGTCTCGGAGCGGGCGAGCTCGACGAGTTCGGCGGAGGCGGCGATCACGGCGTCGACCGCCGCGGTGACCCAGCCCTCGCGGATCGCGGGACTGAGGGCCGCCAGCAGGGGCGCCGCAGAATGTGCACGGTCCAGGGTGCGTGCGACCTCATCCGGTGTCGAGTGCGCGACCGAGCCGGTGCGCTCGCCCGTGCGGGGGTCGAAGCTGGGGTCTTCCGCGGTCGCGGTCGCAGTCATTGCCAGTGGCAGGGTCACGCCACGACGCCCTGCTGCTCGATCGCCGCGGTGAGGACACGCAGGCCGTCCTCCAGCAGATCGGTGCCGATCACCAGCGGCGGAAGAAGCCGGATGACGTTGCCGAAGGTACCGCAGACCAGTACGAGCAGGCCGGCAGCGTGACAGGCGGCGGCGACGGCTTTGGCGACATCCGCCCGCGGCGCGAGCGTGATCGGGTCGGCGAATTCGATTGCGAGCATCGCACCGCGTCCGCGCACCTCGGCTACGACCGCAACAGAGTCGAGCAGTGGGTCGAGGTGACTGCGCGAGATTTGCTCGATGACCTTCGCGTTAGCGAGAAGCGATCCGTCTTCGAAGGCCTCGAAGACGCCGAGTGCGGCGGCGCAGGCGAGCGGGTTGCCCGCGTAGGTGCCACCGAGACCGCCGGTAGGCACGGCGTTCATCAGTGCGGTGCGGCCGGTGACGGCGGACAGCGGAAGCCCACCGCCGAGGGCCTTCGCGGTAACGATGAGGTCGGCGACAACACCCTCGTGTTCGCTGGCGAAGAGTGCGCCGGTGCGGCCCATGCCCGCCTGGATCTCGTCGATGATGAACACGATGCCGTGGGCATCCGCGATCGCGCGCAGTCCGGCCAGGAAGCCCTCGGCCGGCACGAGGAAGCCGCCCTCGCCCTGGATGGGCTCGATGACCATGGCCGCGAAGGTCTGGGGGCCGTTCTCGGCGAGGATCGATTCGACGGCGGCCAGCGCTTCGACTGAGGCATTCTCGCGCCCACCCGGCCAGCGCAGCGGTGCGGCGTTCGGGGCACGGAAGATCTGCTCGGGGAACGGGCCGAAGCCGAGTTTGTAGGGATTCTCCTTCGCCGTCATCGCCATGGTGAGTAGGGAACGGCCGTGATACGCCTCGTCGAAGACCAGCACGTTCGGGCGTCCGGTGGCAGCACGCGCGATCTTGATGGCGTTCTCCACCGCCTCCGCACCTGTGGAGAACAGCGCGCTGCGCTTGTCGAAGGTGCCCGGGGTGTTGGCGTTCAGCCATCGACAGACCTCGGTGAATCCCTCATACTCCGTAACCATGAAGCAGGTGTGAGCGAAGCGATCGAGTTGGGCCAATACCTTAGCCTGTACGAACGCATTCGTCGCGCCGACGCTCGTTACCGCGATGCCGGAAGCGAAGTCGATGATGCGGTTCCCATCGACATCCTGCAGGATGCCACCCTCGGCTCGGTCGATGAAGACCGGCATGGCGGAACCGAAGGCCGAGGTCACCTCGCCGTTTCGCTGCTCCTGCAGCTGCCGGGATCGCGGCCCGGGAATCGAATGGGCGATGTGACGGGACTGGAGCAGGGGGGCGAGATTCGAAGCCATGGGGACACGCTAACCACTCTGCGCGCCACCGTCATTAGATGATTCATCCCCTAGCGTCGGTATTTTAGATAAACTGTCCCCAATTTACGGGAGTGAGTAGATGGTCACGCTTGAGCAACTGTGCGAGAGGCTTGGCAGCGACCTTCGACCGGCAGCGACCGGGCCGATCGGACGCCAGCAACTCACCGGGGTTCACATCTCGGAACTTGCCGATCCGACGCCATACCTCGAGGGCGGAGAGCTACTGCTCACCACCGGTATCCCTCTTCGCGGTGGACCGGTCGTCATTCGCGACTACGTGCACCGACTGGCACAGAAGGGTGTCGCGGCGCTGGCTCTCGGCCTCGGTGCGGGCACCGACCGGCTCGATCCGGAGCTTGTCACAGCCTGCACCGACGAATCCCTCGACCTGCTGCTCGTGCCGGAAGCCGTGCCATTCATGCTTATCTCGCGGGGATTCTGGCAGCTGGTCGGCAGGTCTGAGCAGGCCGACCTGGCCTCGCGACTTGGCCTGCAGACCGCACTGGCGCGGGCGGCGACCCGCGAGAACCCCGTCGAGGCCATCGTCGCGGTCCTCGCCAAGGGTCTCGGCGGATGGGCGGCCTACCTGCCGGCGGACGGCAGTGCTGAGACGATCTGGCCCGCCACTGCGGCGGAGGTGGTGCCGCAGCTGCGCGCCGAATCCTCCCGATTCGACCTGGTCGGCACCTACTCGGCGGCCACCTTTCCGGTGAACGGTACGGATGTCGTCGAGCACTCGATCACGATCGGCCCGCGCACCGTGGGTTTCCTCGCGGTCGGTGCCGGGCGAGGCCTGAGAAAGGCCGACCGCCAGCTCATCCTCACCTCGTGCATGCTTCTGTCGCTTACGGCACAGCGCGCGGAGGAGTCCTTACGGGTAGGCACTGTCATGGGCGGCACCATCGCTGCGCTCATCCTCGGAGGACACGTGGACGCGGCGCGCCTCGTCACCGAGCATGCCGAACTCGCCCCGATCGGCGACTTCGCACGGGTTCTCGCGGTACGCGGAGGCGCGCCGGGAATCCTGGATGCTCGTGAGCTCGACGCGGTCGTCGGGTCGCTTGGCCTGCCGGTGTCCACGCTGCGTGCGACCGTGGGCGGTGTCGACATCGTCATCCTGCCCGGAGCCCCTGCGGAAAACGCCGACAGGTCTTTCACTGGCGCAGCCGCGGGCGGCGCCGCCTCGATCAGCCAGCCGGTGCCGATCACCACCATCGCCGCAGCCGTCAGCGAGGTGGTATCCGCATGCCGCACCGCACCCGCTGGAACAGTGGTTCTCGTGGATGGCTCAGTCGACGGGCATGGCGACGCCCGGGTGAATGCGCTCGCACGTCATCCGCGTGGCGACCTCCGCGCCACGGTGCGGAGTTACCTCGCCCACCGGGGGCAGTGGGAGGGCGCAGCCCGCGAGCTCGGCATCCACCGCAATTCCCTGCGTCACCGGATCGCGGTGGCGACCGAGTGGCTCGGGGTCGATCTCACCGATCCGGACACCGCAGCAACCCTGTGGATCGCGCTGCGGAGCCGACCGACCGTCAGCTGACTGGCCCGGCGAGCCACTCGCGCACCGCGGCATCCTGCTCGCCAAGCAGCGGCGGGGCAGAATTGCGGTGCGTGATCGGCGGGCTCCAAGTGATCGGATGCCGCACCTGTGTCGCCACCGCGACCCCGGACGCATCGAACACCTCGATGGTCGGCGCGAGTCCGAGAGACTCCGCGAGCTCGAGTCCGTCGACAATGGTGCCGACCCGACCCGCCGGAACCCCCACCTCGGTCAGGCGACGCTGCCACTCCGCGGCGCCGTGGTGTCGCAGCCGCTCTTCGAGCAGCGGCACGAGCGCGGCCCGGTTGGCGACCCGCAGGGAGTTGTCGAGGAAGCGCGGGTCATCCTCCAGCTGCTGAGCACCCAGCACCTCGGCCAGACGTCGGAACTGGCGATCGTTGCCGCACGCGACGGCGATCGGTCCGTCGGCGCATTCGAGAGTCTCGTAGGGCGCGATGGACGGATGCGTGTTGCCGAGGAGCCCCGGCACCACTCCGGCGCCGAGATAGGCCTGCGCCTGGTTCGCCAGGGACCCCTGCAGGCTCGAGAGCAGGTTCAGCTCGAGGCGTGCGCCGACGCCGGTCGAGTGGCGGTGCAGCAGCGCCGCGAGGATGCCGGCCACGGCATCCTTCGCGGTGAGCACGTCGACGAGAGCGACGCCGGCCTTGACTGCCGGACCATCCGTCTCTCCGGTGATGCTCATGAGGCCGCCGAGTGCCTGCACGACGAAGTCGTAGCCGAGCAGCTCGCGGCCTCCAGCGCTTCCGAAGCCTGAGATCGAGGCATAGACGACGCCGGGGTTGGCAGCCCGGGCCAGGTCGTAGCCGAGGCCGAGCTTCTCCATCCCCCCGGGCTTGAAGTTCTCGACCACTACGTCGGCGCGCGCGATCAGCGCGCGGGCGAGGTCGAGATCGCGAGGGTCGGTGAGGTCGAGACAGACCGACTCCTTATTGCGGTTGACGCTCTCGAAATAGGTTGAGCCGGTGGCGGAAAAGGGCGGTCCCCACGACCGGGTGTCATCGCCGACTTCCGGCCGCTCCACCTTGATGACGCGCGCGCCGAGATCGGCCAGGGTCATCGTGGCGAGCGGTCCGGCGAGAACGCGGGAGAAGTCGGCCACGAGGATTCCAGAAAGTGGTGACTCGGGTGTCGACATGGTTGAGACCCTAGCGTTGCGGGAGACCCTGGCGGTGCGGGATCACCTCACCGGTGACGCCAGCGTGTGACCTTTCTGCCGCGAGTGTGTTCCCGTGCGGCAGGTCTGTGCCAGCTCGAGTCGGCACACAAGCGCCCCAGCGGAACAATCACCGGGTGGGTTGGTTGGTCGGTTGTCCCGAAGAGGCGGGTCAGGGCTTGTGGTGGCCGCCGCCGCCATTGTCGTTGCCGTTGCCGGGCTCCGTTGTCGGAGCGGGCGCTGGTGTGGGCGTCGGTGCGCGGTAGGTTGTGCCG
>JBBRDX010000136.1:0-7339 GCA_038203515.1 Actinomycetales bacterium
AGCACGGCAAAGGCATAGTCGTAGACCTCATCGGCGTGGCCGACAAGGCCGCTCGTGCGAAGCAGGTTGTCGCATTCGGGGTCGAGTTCGTCGAAATGCATGCCGGTCTCGACGAGCAGGCTGAGGAAGGCTTCACCTTCGATACCCTGTTGCGAGACGGTGAAGCATCCGGCGTGCCATTCTCGGTCGCCGGCGGTATCAACGTCTCAACGGTCGCATCCGTGCAACAGTCGGGAGCCTTGGTCGCAGTCGCCGGCGGCGCCATCTACGGTGCCCCCGACGTCGGCGCCGCGGCAGCGGCACTGCGCGCGGCAATCATCTGACCGCACGCGGCCGCGCGCGAGTCCATCCGTCCGCTAGGACAGCACGTCGCGCAGCAGCTCCTCGTTCACGGAGGTACGGGCGCGGGAGACCAGGTAGCCGGCGCCGAGCAGCGCGAACGGCAGGATCACGAGTACCCAGCCGATGACGCTGAGGCCCCACGGGGTGACCGTGGGGTCGACGCCCTCGGCGACGGTGCCGGCGAGCAGCCCGAACCTCGACATCAACAGGTATTCGCCGAGTAGGAGGCCGATGGTCGCGAGGATCGGCGCGATGATCGTCTGGAATACGTTCTCCTCACCCTTGTTCCTGCGGAAGTACACAATGATCGCGATGCAGACGAGAATCTCGATCAGCACGATCGCCACGACCGAGAGTCCACTGAACCAGTAGAAGAGGTTGAGCACGGGATCGAGCTGGAATACGGCGAATACGGCGATGACGGTCCCCGTGATCACCGAGGTGACGAGGGATGCCGCAGCGGGCGCCCCGCGTCCGTTGACGGTGCCGAGTCGGGCCGGAAGCACTCCACCACGGCCCATCGCGAAGAGGTAGCGGCTGGCCGCGTTCTGGAACGCGAGGAGACCGGCGAACAGGCTCGAGAGCACCAGGATCGACATGACCGTCGCCATCCACGGTCCGATGTACTGGGTGGCCAGCGAGAAGAGCACTGCGGCGGGATCGGCGAGCGGCATCTTTGCGACCGTAGAGAGCTCTACCGTCTTGTCGACCACGTGGGAAGCGCCCATCCCGGTGACCATTGCGAAGGCTGTGAGGGCGAACAGCACGGTGATCACAATGACGGCGAGGTAGGTGGCGCGGGGAACGACCTTCTTCGGGTCACGCGACTCCTCACCGTAGATCGCGGTCGCTTCGAACCCGATAAACGAGGCGAAGGCGAAGGCGAAGGCGATACCGGCCGACCCCGCGAGCCCGCCGGCGATGATCGCCGCCGGGTTGAAGGAGGCCCAGAAGTTGATACCTTCCGGTCCGCCATTGGCGAGGATGACGATGGAGGTGATCACGAGTGCGGTGAGCTCGAAGAGCATGAGAACTCCGAGTACCCTGGCGCCGACATCCACCCGCAGCAGCGAGAGCACGGTGACGAGAACCCAGGAGATGAGCGACCACGCCCACCACGGCAGCACACCCACCTGGCCGGCCATGACCGCGCCGAAGAATCCGAAGATCGCGAGCTGCACCGCCACGTAGGCGAGGATCGAGACGAACGCAGAGGCGATACCGGCGTGACGGCCGAGTCCGCGACCGATGTAGGCGAAGAAGGCGCCGGCGTTGGTGACACGCTGGCTCATGGCGGCGTAGCCGACGCTGAACAGCAAGAGGGTGACGCCGACGGCGAGGTAGGCGCCGGGCGCTGCTGCGCCGTTGCCGAGCACGATGGCCACGGGCACCGCGCCGGTCATGCCGACCAGCGGGGCTGCGGCCGCGATGACGAAAAACACGATGCCAACGGTGCCGAGCCGGCCCTTGTCGAGAGACGTGTGGGCATCGGTCGCAGGGGTGTCTTGGGCGAGTGCCATTGCGATACTCCTCATTGAGTTTCGGGCTGTGATGCTGGGCGGGAACGCAAATCATCCGTGTCCGAACGAGTTAGCTAACAATGGCGAACCAGGGCGCTGCCGTCAAGTACTTTCGATAAGTTCGTTCGGATACGAACAAGCTCGGGATCTGGGCTACACTCTGGCGCTATGACTGCTCTCAACGGATTTCTCGCCCCGCTGACTCCCACCGGTGCGAGCGCGCTCGTGCCAAAGCCGCCGTGGTACTACTCGGGCACGCTGCTCACGGTCGAGTACCTCACCGATCCGGCCAACGTGCGCTCACTCCTACCGGTGGACATCGATCTTGCTCCAGACCGCCCGGGTGCGGTGGCTATCATCTGGGCAGACTGGCAATCGTGCAGCGAGGGCGGCCTCGAACTGCTCGACCCCGTGCGCGCACAGTACCTCGAGGCCTTCGTCGTGGTGCGCTGCTCCCATCGCGGGGTCACCTACAGTCGCTGCGTGGCAATCTGGGTCACCAAGGACTTCGCGATCGCCCGCGGATGGTTCCAGGGCTACCCCAAGAAGCTCGGTTCGGTGCACGTCACGCGGCTGTTCTCGCACGGTAAGGCGACACCACGTCTCGAGGCTGGAGCACAGATCGGTGCCTCGCTCGCCGCCTACGATCACCGGCTGGCATCCGCCGTCGTCACTCTGCGCGAACCCTCCGAAGACAACGGCTTTGTGAACGGCCATCGGATGTTGCACAACCGCTTCATGCCCTCGATCAGCCAGGGCGAGGGCCTCTCCCTCGACCAGCTCGTGACCATGGGCGGTATCGACGCCGACCTCGGCCCGGCCTGGCGCGGGGATGCCGAGCTCTCGCTCGCCGATTCGCCCTGGGACGAGCTGCACTCCATCCTTCCAGTGGATGAGATCCTCGGCGGGTACTACCGTGAACTCGGCGTCACCTTCGCCGGCGGGGACCTCGTGGAGGACCGCTCGCGCGCCGTGTGACAGGCGATGGCTGTGCTCAGTAGTCCTCGAGGTACTCGTCGAGCTCCCAGCGGGTCACATCGCGGGTGCCGGGATCCTCGCACGCCTGCTCATAGCGCGCCACCTCATCGCGCTTCAAGATGCTGAAGACCTCAACGACCGGGACACCAAGCGCCTCGCGCAACACGGTGTCGGTGTCGAGTGCGTCCAGCGCCGCGGTGAGGGTGGTCGGCAGCACGGCGGCCGACTCGTTCTCGTAGGACCACCCATCCGCGCTCGCTGGTATCTCGAGCTCACGGGCGAGTCCGTCGAGGCCGGCCGCCAGCACGGCAGCGATCATCAGGTAGGGGTTGGCCGCGCCGTCGCCGATTCGTACCTCGAGTCGTGTTCCGGCCCCGCGCTCCGGAGGTACCCGCACCATCGAACTGCGGTTGTCGTGGCCCCAGTTGGCCCGGTACGGGGCGAGGGTGTCCGGGCCGAGGCGCTTGTACGCGTTGACCGTGGGGTTGGTGAAGGCAGCCAGGGCAGGAGCGTGGGCCAGGATGCCGGCGATCAGGCGATTCGCGGTGGGGGACAGCCGCCCATCCGGCTCGCTCATCAGGTTGGCCCCGGAGGCGTCGACCACCGAGAAGTGCAGGTGGAATCCGCTTCCACCCTCGTCGGTCCAGGGCTTGCCGAGGAAAGTCGCGAGCTTGCCGGTGCGCGCCACGATGTCCTTGACGGCGGTCTTGAACAGAAAAGTGCGGTCCGCGGCTCGCAGGGCCTCGCCATGCCAGAGGTTGATCTCGTACTGCGAGGGGCTGAACTCGTGGTTACCCGCCACGATCCCGATGTCCATGCGGTCGAGCATCCGAAGCAGGTGCAGGAAGGTGCCGTCGGGGTCGACCCAGGCGCCGGTCGTGTAGACGCGCCCGGTGCGGGTGAGTGCCCGCTGCCAATCGCCGCTGCCTGCGCGCTCGGCGATGTAGAACTCGAGCTCCGGTCCGACGACGGGGGTGAGGCCGAGCGCGGTGTAGTGCGCGATTACGCCGCGGAGCACGGATCGCGGAGCAAGCGCGCTCGCCGCACCGTCGGGCTCGAAGGCATCCGCGATTGCGAAGGCCACCCCGGGCTCCCACGGCATGGGGGTGACGGATGTCGGATCGATGCGACTCACGAGGTCTTGCAGCCCGTCGGACATGATGTCGTTGCCATCGAGCACACCGCCCCGGGTGGTGGTGACCCATACGCCCTGACAGAAGGTCGGACCGTTCGTTGCGGTGCGTTCCAGCTGGCTCACGAGCAGGTCTTTGGAGCGGGTGATCCCCAGGATGTCGGCATAGACCAGCCGCAATACGTCGATGCCTCTCGCCTCGAGATCCGTGCGAAGTGCGGCTGTATCCAAAGTCATTGATCCTCCACAAACAAATCGTTCGGCCCTGAACGATTAGTGCGATACTAGGGCTAAATCCGGTCAACGACGACATCCGCGACAGGTGAGGCCCGCAGGATCGGCCCCACGGGATCGGCCCCACAGGATTGGCCCCGCAGGATTGACGGAGAGGATGCCGATGCGCGCACTGTTCATCCAGCACGACCACGTGAGCCCCACAGGCCCGGTCTCCGAGCGTTTGCGCGAACGCGGCTTCGATGTCGAGGAGGTGCTCATCGTCGACGAGCAGCACGCCGGATCCCCCAATGTGCACTTCGATTTCCCCGAGGCGGGAGACTACGACCTGCTCGTGCCGATGGGCGCACCGTGGGGTGCCTGGGACGATCGCGGCATCGGCCGGTGGCTGGTTCCGGAGATCAGGTGGCTGCGTGGCGCCCTCGATGCCGACATCCCGGTGCTCGGCATCTGCTTCGGCGGCCAGCTGATGTCCCGAGCCCTCGGCGGAGCGGTCGCTACCGCGATGCGAGCCGAGATCGGCTGGACGGTGCTGCACAGCGACGACGACGCGCTCGTGGCATCCGGTCCCTGGTTCGAGTTCCACTACGACCGCTGGACGGTGCCAGCCGGCGCCCGCGAGATCGCGCGCACGGCATCCGCCTCCCAGGCGTTCACTCACGGACGGAGCCTCGCTGTGCAGTTCCATCCCGAACTCACCGCCGCGAGCCTGGAGGGCTGGTTGAACGCTGGCGGCGCCGAGAAGGTGTCCGCTGACGGCCAGGATCCGGATGTCATGCTCGCTCACACCCGCGCCGAAGAGCCGTCAGCCCGAGCTCGCACCGCCGCTCTCGTCGACGCTTACCTCGAGCGGGTCGCCGGGCTGCTGCCGAGCTCCTAGCGCAGGGTCTCGAGGATCTCGATCACCCGCGCAGCATCCGTTGCCGGGTTGACGAAGGCGAGGCGCAGCACCGTCTCGCCACCGAGAGTCGTCGGCACGCAGAGCATCGTTCCCTCGACGGCGGTGGCATGCGACCAGGTCTGGTAGTCGGCCGGCTGCCAGCCCGGTCGGTCGAAAACCACGATCGAGAGCTCCGGTTCACGTACGAGCCGCAAATGGTCGGATGCCCGAATGGCCGCCGCGACCAACCGGGAGGTCTCCAGGGACAGCTCGACCGCATCCCGGTAGCGGTCCGTGCCGTGGGTGGCGAGGCTGAACCAGAGGGGGAGGCCGCGTGCTCGCCGGCTCAGGTGAAGCGCGAGTTCGCTGGGGTTCCACGACTCGCGATCAACATGATCGAGGTAGTTGGCATGCTGCGAGTGAGTCGCCCGGGCCAGAGCCGGGTCGCGGTAGAGCAGCGCGCAGCAGTCGTACGGGGCGAAGAGCCACTTGTGCGGATCGACGATGAAGCTGTCGGCCTGCTCGATACCGTCGAAGAGCGCGCGCACGCTCGGGGCGGCGAGCCCCGCCCCGCCGTAGGCCCCGTCGACGTGAAGCCAGACCCCGAATTCGTGCGCGACTTCCGCGACATCCGCGAGGTCGTCCACGAGTCCCTCATTGGTGGTGCCGGCAGAGGCGACCACCGCGAACACATCGGGTGAGCGCTCGAGCACGGCCCGGAGTGCCACTCCGGTGAGGTGGCCGCGGGCATCAATCGGCACGTCGATGACGTCGACATCGAGGGCTCGGGCCGCCGAGCGGATGGAGGAGTGGGCGTTCGCCGTGCAGGTGAGTTGCCAGCCACCGGCGGGCCGGCCACCACGGCGAGACTTCGCGGTCTCGCGGGCGGTCATCAGCGCGGAGAGATTGCCGGAGGTGCCGCCGGAGACAAAGCATCCGCCCGCGCCTTCGGGCCAGCCGAGGAGCCCGACGATCCAGGCCAGTGCCTCGTTCTCGGCGTAGATCGCTCCCGCTCCTGCCTCCCACAGTCCGCCGAAGATATTCGCAGCACTGGTCACGAGGTCGAACGCGATCGCCGCCCGGGTGGGCGCGGCGGCGATGTAGGCGAGGTTGAGCGGGTCGTCCTGCGACCGGGTTGCGGGTTCGAGCACGCGGTCCCACACGCGGAGCGCGGCCTCCGCTCCGATGCCGGATGCGGTGACCGTCGGTCCGGCATCCGCGGCGAGATCCGTCGCCGAACGCGCCGTGGAGAGCGGATCGGTGTGCCGCACCACCCTGCGCGCTGCCCAGCCCGCGGCGAGATCCACTGTGGCGGATTCGTCTCCCCAAACCTGATGCGATTCGGCCTGATGCGATTCGGCCTGATGCGATTCGGCCTCGTGCGACCCGATGGGCTCTGCGTCGCTCATGTCGCGCTCGCCAACTCGACTCTCACAGGAAACCGCTTGATGCCGTTGACGAAGTTGCTGCGCAGCTTCGAGACCTCACCGAGGCGGTGCATCCCGGTGATGCGCGGCAGCAGCTCTTCGTACATCACCCGGATCTCGAGCCGGGCGAGAGCATTGCCCAGACACATGTGCGGTCCGCCCCGACCGAACGCCATGTGCTCGTTCGGGTTGCGGGTGACATCCATGCGATACGGGTCATCGAAGACCTGTGGATCCCGGTTGCCGGCGGCGAACCAGGGCACGACCTTGTCGCCCTCTCTGATGGCCTGGCCGCTGATCTCCGTGTCGCGCGTGGCGGTACGGCGAAAGTGGTAGACCGGGCTTGCCAAGCGCAGAAACTCCTCGACCGCCCACGGGATCAGCTCCGGCTTCTCCTGTAGGAGCGCGAGCTGGTCGGGGTTCTGCATGAGATAGTCCATCGAATGCGTGATGGTGTGGCGGGTGGTCTCGTTTCCGGCGACTACGAGCAGCAGGAAGTAGCTGTTGAAGTCGCGCTCGCTCAGTGGGATGCCGTCCATCGGCGTCTGGTTGACCAGTCTCGAGACGAGGTCGGTGCCATCGCCTCCGCGCCGCTGCCGTGCGAGTTCGTTACCGTAGTCGAAGACCTCCTGGGCAGCGGGGGAGCGGAACGGCAGCAGCCGGTATTTCTCGCTCGCCGCAGAGTCCGCGAGCACGTCGGTGTGCTCCGGATCGGTGTTGCCGACCATTCGGTTGCCCCAGTCGATGAGCTTGTAGATGTCGGCGTCTGGCACGTCGAGCATGCGGGAGAGCACCCGGATCGGAAAGTCCGCGGCCACCTCGGCGA
>JBBRDX010000137.1:0-7193 GCA_038203515.1 Actinomycetales bacterium
GCAATATGGCCGAGCCCGATGTCGTGTTCTTGATCCAGAGGGTCCGGCTCATACTGTCCCCCGGCACAACCGTTCCAGCTCCGGAGAACAGTCCGAGCGGCAGCGTCGTTGACCAGTTCACTCCGTCGAGGCTGACGAGAATGTCGCCATTGGCCGCCCGGGCTGCGCCTGCCCCGGGCGCGATCGCCATGAAAAGCACGAGCGTCGTGAGAGTGACCGACAGGACGATCGCCCGCCAACGGGATCGACGTGCGGCGACCTGAGCGGTCATGCGCATCGCAAGACCCCTTGCACGTAGACAGAGATCGGAAGGCTCACGGAGCCCGTACCGAATTGACTGTCGAGCGCCTGCACAACGACGGTTCCGGACGACCCACTCACGTCACTCGCGACGAGTGACACGCTGAGTCCGGCTTGGTAGGGCTTGATCACGATGCTGTTGTTGCTGGCGTCCACCACGCGGTAGGTGACTGCGCTCGCGCCGGTCGTATTGGCCGGTGCGGTCCAACTCAGAGTGACGATGTTGCCGTTTCGCACACAGGTGGGCGACACCGGGATGATCTGGTACACCGATTGCGTGAACGTCGCGTCGGACGCAGTGGTGATCCAGCTGACGCCTACGATGCCCGTGAGCGTCAACGTCGAAGTGACCGACAGCCCCTGGGACGCCGCAATCGTGCTGTTCAGCGAGGTGGATGCGCACAGCGTGAACTTCCCGCCGGATACCGCGGTCAGAGCGCCGCTCGGCAGCGCCGGCGGAGCGGCGAGGGTGCCCGATGTTGCTCCGGTTCCCGCCGTGGTCGAGCAGGTTCCCGTGGTGGTCCAGAGGGTGAGCTTCACCAGCGGCGCGAGCGCGTTACCCGCGACCCCGCTCACCGCGAGGGAGTAGTTGAGCGGCGCCGATCCCGTGTTCGTCACGACCATGGTGCGGACGATCGTCGGTGATTGGGCCGCTGTCCCGGCAAACGCGTAGGTGGTTGCCAGGGAGGGGGTGCCAACGATGCTGAGGGACGTGGTCGCCGCCGTCACCGATCCCGTGACGGATGCCGCGGAGGTCCAGACCGCACTCGCGACGCCGGTACCGGCGAGCACGAGAAAAGCGCACAGACCGGCTATCAGGGCGACCCGGTTCCGCCGCGTCAGGCCGCGGGTGGACGTCATGGCTGGGTCCCGCCGATGGTGAGGACGAATCCCGGAACGGCCTGGCCCTGGGCCGTGGTGGCTGCATTGAGGGCGAGGGCGGTGGAGACGCAGAGTGTGGCAGAGGCTCCCACGTTGAGAGTCGACCCGAGGGAGCCGGCGGTCGGCGAGGTCGCTATCCTCGACCAGGGATACGAGGCCAGACCCGGGCAGTCGGCGAAGGTGGCGCCGATGGCGGGATTGACCGCCACGGCGACGGTGAGGCTCTGCGAGAAGCTGGTGGAGGCCACCCCGGTGAGTGACTGCACGGTCAGCTGCAGCGGCACATCACCGGAGTTTGTGACCACGAATGTGCCGTAGGTCGTGAGCCCCGGATAGAGGAGGGTCGACGGCATCGTGAGCGGACTGGAGATCACAAGGGACGCCGCTCCCGCCTTCACGGTTCCGCCGGCGATGTTAGTGCTCTTGTTCCAGAGGGCGTAGGTGCCACCGGTCGCGATCACGCCGACGAACAGGGCGGCCACTAACGCGGCCAGGGTCTTGAGGATGGATCGGATCGAGAAGATGCGCTCGAGTGCGCATGCATTTTCAGGCATTGTCATCACCGCCCTTCTTTGACACCGGACAACATCGATGGGTTTCGATCGAGACCGCGTGTGCCGTGCCTCCCGGCCACGCACACGCGGTCTTGAGGCGGCTTCCGCCGCTCGCCGCTAGGAGTTCTGGGTGAGCGAGAGGGCCATTCCAGAGAGATCCGCCGAACCGTACATTGCCGAATTCTCAACGCCGGGAGTAAGGGGGTTGATGTTGCTGCTGAACGTTATGGTCGCGGTCACCGTCGCGGTCGTCGCGACACCCGTTGCTCCGTTGATCACGTAGGCGGGAGCGGTGCCGGAGATGCCGGTACCGGTCATGGCGACGGCGGTATTGGCGGTGAGGAAGCTCGCAAATGCGTCGTTGGTCAGCTGCGTCGCGGGGACGGCGGAGGTGGTACCCCTGATCGCGCCGGGAGTGAGTCCCACCGTCGCGACGAGATTCGTGCCGATCACGGTGATCGGTACCGTGGTCGTGTAGATGAGCTTGTCGCCGGGCGACGCCTTGAATGCGGCGAGCGTTGTCGTGACCGCAGTCGAGTAGGTCGAGGTGCTTCCGGTGACCAGGTGGGCCACGGTCCAGCTGCCGACGGCCGGAGTTCCGACAACCAGGTTGCCGGCGACGATCGTTCCGCCGCTGATGGCGCTCGACGAGTTCCAGGTGGCCAGGGTTCCTGCGCCGCCGAGAAGCAGAGCGATTCCGATGCCTCCGGCGATTGCCGCCTTGGTGAGCTTGTTCATGATGATTCCTTTCGCGACAGCTATGTCGGTTATCGCAGCCCAGTTTTCGGAATGCGGGTGACTTTGTATTGCCGCGGGTGCGGCCAGAGCCCGTCCATGGGCGTGAATCGGTGAGCCCGCTGGCTGCACCGTGTTGCGTGCCTGTGGTGACTGTCGCGCCGGACCGCGGTACTGAAGTGATGGCCGGGCGGGAAGCTTCCCCCTGAGAAAACATTATGCAGGACAGACCATCTTGTCTATCCTCTATGGACCCCCAGAGTGGGGCACAGCAATATACCAGTCTTATGCGGTGAATCCTCACGAATATGTTCGAATTCAACGAATTCCTGTGTCGCGGGTGCTCCGAACGACCGAATCAGCAGATTATGGGCGACCATGTCCGGGGTACAGGGGTACAAGTAGTGTGGGTTTGGGGTACGCGCCCACAGCGCCTCCGGTCGCAACCGAATAGCCGCAGGTCGTTGCGTATGCATGTTTTTTGAGCGCCGACCCCAGGCAGCCGTCGAGCAGGCGTTGAGCAGACGCACGACCGGCACCGGGCACGTCGCCCGGTCCCCCGCGAATCCGAGCGACCGTTACTCCACCGCTCGGCTAGGAGGCGACGGCGATCAGCCCGAGTTCGGCGGCACTCGCGAGGAGGGGATTCCGCGGCACGACCCGCACGTTGTATCCGAAGCTCCCGGCTCGCGAGAGCGTCACGGTACCGGCGAACTGCGCCGGGTCGCCGACGCTGGGCGAGGGCGCGAGTTCCACGCTGTGCGGGTTCTCGAGACGATCATTCTCGCGAGCGCGGCCATAGACGACCTCCACCGAGACATCCGCCGGGGTCAGCCCGGCCAGGTTGACATGGGCCCGCACATGGAGCTCGTCGCCGACCTGCGGCACGGCATCCACTCCCCCCGATTCGACGTGAGCGACCGACACGTGCGGCCAGGCGGCCGTCACCCGCGACTTCCACGCGGCCAGGGCACGAGCGGGCGCAAACCTGTCGGCCGAGATGGCGCGGTGGGCCGCAGCGGATGGCACATAGAGCCGCTGCACGTATTCGCGCACCATGCGGTCGGCGGAGAGTTCGGGCGACAGGGTTGACAGCGTGTGACGGATGGACTCCACCCAGCGCGTCGGCACACCATCCTCGCCGCGGTCGTAGAACCGCGGAGCGATCTGGTGCTCGATGAGGTCGTACATCGAATCCGCCTCGAGCTTGTCGCGCTCGGCGGAGTCCCCGGCGGAGTCGGCACTCGGGATGGCCCAGCCGTTCTCCTCGTCATAGAACTCCGCCCACCAGCCGTCGAGGATGGAGAGGTTGAGCGAGCCGTTGAGCGCCGCCTTCATGCCGGAGGTGCCGCAGGCCTCGAGCGGGCGCAGCGGGTTGTTCAGCCAGACATCCGTGCCCGGATAGAGCAGCTGCGCCATGGCGATGTCGTAGTTGGGCAGGAAGACGATGCGCTTGCGCACCTCGGGCTCCTGCGAGAACTCGACGAGCTTCTGGATCAGCCGCTTGCCCTCGTCGTCGGCGGGATGGGACTTGCCGGCGATGACGATCTGCACCGGATGATCCTTGGACAGCAGGATCGACCGAAGACGGTCCGGGTCGTGCAGCATGAGCGTGAGGCGCTTGTAGGTCGGAACGCGCCGGGCGAACCCGATCGTGAGCACGTGTGGGTCGAGCATTTGGGAGAACCAGGAGGGGACCCGGATGCCGGGGTTCTGCTCACCCCAGGCGTGAGCGACGCGGGCGCGCGCATCCGTCACTAGCTGCTGCCGCATGCCGTTTCGCACGTTCCACAGGTCGGCGTCGCTCACCGCGTCGGATGCCCAGTCGGCGATCGTGGTGTCTGACGTCCCGAGGCGCTCGACAGCGAGCGCCACCAGGGAAGGGTCGGTCCAGGTGGGGGCGTGCACGCCGTTCGTCACCGACGTGATCGGCACATCATCGACGTCGAATCCGGGCCAGAGTGCTCCGAACATGCCGCGACTCACTTCGCCGTGCAGCTGGGAGACCCCGTTGGCACGCTGTCCGAGGCGAAGGCCCATCACCGCCATGTTGAAAGTGTTGGCGGTGCCGCCCTCGTAGTTCTCGGCGCCGAGTGCCAGCACATCGTCGACCTCGACTCCGGGAAGCAGGTCGGTGGAGAAGTACTGATGCACGAGCGAGGAGTCGAAACGGTCGATTCCGGCCGGAACCGGCGTGTGCGTCGTGAACACGGTGCCCGCGCGAACGACCTGCAGTGCCTCGTCGAAGGACAGGCCGTCACCGATCAGGTCGCTGATCCGCTCGAGGCCGAGAAATCCGGCGTGGCCCTCATTGGTGTGGAACAGTTCGGGGGAATCGGCATCGGTCAGCTCGGTGAGCAGCTTGATCGCACGCACGCCGCCGATACCGAGCAGTAGCTCTTGCAGCAGTCGATGCTCGCCGCCGCCCCCGTAGAGGCGATCGGTGACCGACCGCAGGGCATCCTCGTTCTCCGGGATGTCGGTGTCGAGCAGCAGGAGGCGGATGCGACCGACCGCGACCTGCCAGATGCGTGCGTAGAGCGCACGGCCGCCGGGCAGCGCAAGCGCGACCTGGGCCGCCGTGCCATCCGGATGACGCAGAACCGAGAGCGGAAGCCCGTCGGGGTCGAGCACGGGATAGGACTCCTGCTGCCAGCCGTCCGGGGAGATGGACTGGGCGAAGTAGCCCGAGCGGTAGAAGAGTCCGACGCCGATGATCGGCACGCCGAGATCCGAGGCGCTCTTGAGGTGATCGCCGGCGAGGATGCCGAGACCGCCGGAGTACTGCGGCAGTGCGGCGGCGATGCCGAACTCGGGCGAAAAGTAGCCGATCGCCCTGGGACCGCCATCCGTCACCGTCTTCTGGTACCAGCGCGGCTCGGTGAGATAGGTGTGCAGGTCCTGCGACAGGTTCGCAGCGCGTGCAACGAAGTCCCGGTCGGCGGCGAGCTCCTGCAGGCGCGCAGGCTCGATCTCGCCGAGGAGGCCGATGGGGTCGTGTGCGCTTGACTCCCATAACTGGGGCGAGATGTCTTCGAAGAGGCGCCGGGTCGGAAGGTGCCACGACCAGCGGAGATTGGTGGCGAGCTCTTCCAGGGGTGCGAGCACCTCGGGCAGCACGGTGCGGACGGTAAATCGACGGATAGCCTTCACTGTTACACCCTAGGGGCAGAAAGTTGAGGTTTTGCTTGGGGGCTGCACCCGTTCCCACAAAAACGTGAGGGGCTGCGCGGGAGTCAAGGGGGAGAGATTCTTTTGCTGAGCCGCTACGGTCGAAGAGTGACGAATGTCTACGAACCAAAGATGGGCCGCATCCCGATTCGGGACCTCGCTCCCCAGCAGCCCGACAACAACTGGCCGGCGAAAGCCTTCGTGGGCGAGGTGGTGCCGTTCCAGGCGACCGTATTCAAAGAGGGCCACGACATCCTCGGTGTCGACCTGCTCCTGACCACGCCCGACGGCGTGCAGTCGAAGCACCGGATGCACGAGGTCGGGGTCGGATTCGACCGCTGGGAGGTCGAAGTGCTTCTCGACCTGCAGGGCACCTGGGTTTACAGCGTGCAGGCGTGGAATGACGACTGGGCCACCTGGTTGCACAATGCCGAGATCAAGATCCCGGCCGGAATCGACGTCAAGCTCATGCTCCTGATGGGCACGGGCCTTCTCGCCCGTGCCGTGAAAAGGGATCCCACCAACAAGATCCTCACGGATACGGCGAAGGTGATGGGCACTCGGAGCCTCTCGCCGGCCGCGCGTTTCGAAGTGGCGCTCGATCCTCGGGTGGCCGCGGAGATCGAGAAGACCCCGCTCGCGAGTCTCACGACACTGAGTCTTCCGCTGGAGGTACGCGTCGAACGAGCCCGGGCGGGATCCGGCAGCTGGTATGAGTTCTTCCCCCGCTCCGAGGGTGCGAAGCGGGGCACGGACGGCACCTGGACCAGCGGCACTTTGCGCACCGCCGCCCGCCGCCTCCCCAACGTGGCCGGCATGGGCTTCGACGTGATCTATCTACCGCCAATCCACCCGATCGGTGTGAGCTTCCGTAAGGGACCGAATAACACCCTCAACCCGGGGCCGAACGATCCGGGATCCCCTTGGGCCATCGGGTCGAAAGACGGCGGGCATGACGCCATCCACCCCGATCTCGGCACGGTCGAGGACTTCGAGGCGTTCGTCGATACAGCGAAGAAGAACGGCCTGGAGGTGGCCCTCGACCTCGCGCTGCAGTGTTCGCCCGACCATCCGTGGGTCATCGACCACCCGGAGTGGTTCACCACCCTTCCGGACGGGTCGATCGCCTATGCGGAGAATCCGCCGAAGAAATACCAGGACATTTACCCGATCAACTTCGACAACGATCCCATCGGCATCCGTACCGAGGTGCTGCGCATCGTCAGGTATTGGATCGGTCTCGGGGTAACGATCTTCCGCGTGGACAACCCTCACACGAAGCCCTTGCAGTTCTGGGAGTGGATGCTGCACCAGGTGAGCTCGGAATTCCCCGGGGTGGTCTTTCTCGCAGAGGCGTTCACGCGTCCCGCGATGATGTACTCCCTCGGACAGGCCGGATTCCAGCAGTCCTACAGCTACTTCACCTGGCGCAACACCAAAGTGGAGCTCGAGGAGTTCTTCACCGAGATCTCCCACGAACACGCGGCCTACTTCCGTCCGAACCTCTTCGTCAATACCCCGGACATCCTCACCGAGTTCCTGCAGTTCGGG
>JBBRDX010000138.1:0-7192 GCA_038203515.1 Actinomycetales bacterium
ATGGGGGAGAGGATGCTCATCGGCCCGATCGCGAGGCAGGCGTAAAGGAGCACCAGAGCGACGGCTCCGCAGATACCGGCCAGCCCGCTCCAGAGCAACACCGGAGCGCCCCATCGACCGGGGAGCACGAGTGCCGCAACCACCAGCACGGCAAGACCTGCGATGGAGTTGATCAGGGTCACCCGCACGGCACTGGTGCCGCGCGCGGCAAGCCCGCCGAAGAAATCACTTGCGCCGTAGATCACGGAGCCGGCCAGGGCGAGGGCGACGCTCAACACGTGCGCCCCCCTGCGCAGGGGATCGCCGTCGGCAGTGCGCCGAGCGACGGCCGCACGGCCCCCTTTTCGTTCACGAACCCTGCGGGCACGAACCCCACGGGTACGACCGCCGCGAGCACGACCGCCACGACGATGCCGACGATGCCCAGTCGCCCGCCCCGCACAACGCCGCCGAGCACCGGCACCACTGCCGAGATCACCGCGGTCAGGGGTGAGAGGGTGCTCATCGGTCCGACCGCACTGGTGCGTTTCGCGGCCCTACCCCCGGCGAAGTCCGCGGATCCGAAAACGAGCGCCCCCGTGGCGCCGATGAACACAGCGTGCACGATGGACCTTTTCTGGTGGGAGAACTCAACGGTAGCGGTAACTGCCGATGGCTATCCGATGCCGACTCTTGCGTTGCCGTCGATTTGTCTGGCCGGTGATTGCGCTGGCCGTCGTGCCAAGCCACACGCACCAGGTTTATGTCCTGGAGTCCATGGTGCCCTCGTCAAGACCCTGACGCCCGCCGACTATGGCCGGGTCGCGGTGACACTGCCGATGTCCAGTCGCGGCATCCATCCGCTCACCGCCAGCTAGGGGGGCAACGCACAACTCGTGGACCCCGCGTCGTTCCCGTCGCCGGTGCGCGTGTTGTGACGGCAACCATGACACCCGACGTCGCGTGACACCGGACTCCCTGTTTCGGTAGTTAGGCTCGCCGCGTGGAATTCACCTATCACCGACTCGCCAGAAGTGCCCCCGGCTACCGCTGGTGGAAGCCGCTCGTCACCGGCCTGATCGCCCTCGGCATCTTCGTCGGGTTCACGATTGTGCTCGTCGTGCTCCTGCTCGCGTCGACTGTGGTCTTTCCCGAGGTAGGTCCGATAATCACGAAGCTCATCACCACCGGCACCATCGACAACAGCGCCCCGGTCGTGCTCGCCTTCTCGCTGTCATCGATCGCGGTGATCCTGCCCTCGGTCTGGCTCGCGCGCCTCATCATGGGACCGCGCCCGGTCGGGCTGCTGTCGTCGATCGCCGGCCGGCTGCGCTGGCGGTGGATGATGCGGCTCATCCTGCCCGTCGTCATCGCCTACGGCGCCTCGACCCTCTTCTCGGTGTTTTTGCTCCCCGTGCTGACCGGAGAGTCGATCCCTCACGGTGCAGTGTCGTCGAGCACGTGGATCGTGGTGCTCGTGGCGGTGCTGCTGGTGCCGCTGCAGGCCACCGCCGAGGAGTTCTTCTTTCGCGGGTACCTCGCCCAGATGATCGGCGGGTGGCTGAAGCATCCACTGTTCGCGATCCTGCTGCCGGTGCCGCTGTTCACCATCGGCCACCAGTACGACGTGTGGGGACTGATCGACGTCTCGGTGTTCGCCGTCGTAGCCGGGTGGCTGGTGTGGCGCACGGGCGGGCTCGAGGCATCCATCGTCGCCCACATCGTCAACAACACCGTGATCTTCGTGATCGGCGCCTTCGGCCTCATCGACGTGAACTCCAAGACGGGCAGCGGCCTTTCGGTCGCGATTTCCGCTCTCACACTCGCGCTGTACGCGTGGCTCGTGGTGCGCGCGGCCAAGCGTTTCGGTCTCACCCGCGTGCGTGTTGTCACACTCCCTCCACCGCCCGACCCTGCGACCCTCGTGCACAGCGAGATCGATACGGAGGGCGCTGTCACACCCCGCGGTTAGACTCACCCGGTGGGTCGAAGCGCCACGAGACGAGGACGGTGCGGTGAGCTGGAGTGCGGACATCCCCTGGGATCCCGACGACCTCGAGCCGCCGGACGAATTCGAATACGAAGACCCTTCCACCGAAGACCGCGAGCGCGAATTCATCGCTCGCGAACCCGCACGGCCCTCTTCGTCCAAATATTCGAGTGCGAGTGACGCGTTGCACAGCGTGTTCGGCTACGACAGCTTTCGTGGGGACCAAGCGGAGATCATCCAGCAGGTGGTCAACGGCGGGGATGCCCTCGTGCTCATGCCCACCGGAGGTGGCAAGTCGCTGTGCTACCAGATCCCCGCGCTCGTGCGCGAGGGAACCGGAGTCGTCATCTCGCCGCTCATCGCCCTCATGCAGGACCAGGTGGATGCCCTCTCCGCGGTCGGCGTGCGTGCGGCGTTCCTCAACTCGACCCAGGACCAGGCCCAGCGCCGGGGGGTGGAGCACGCCCTCCTGAACGGTGAACTGGACCTGCTCTACCTCGCACCCGAACGGCTGCGAGTGTCGGCGACCGCCGACCTGCTCGATCGGGCATCCATCTCGCTCTTCGCCATCGACGAGGCCCACTGCGTCTCGCAGTGGGGCCACGACTTCCGCCCCGACTACCTGCAGCTGTCGATGCTGCACGAGCGTTGGCCGAGGGTGCCACGCATCGCCCTCACCGCCACGGCAACGGAGCAGACCCACCTCGAGATCCAGAAGCGACTGCAGCTCACGGATGCCCGGCACTTCGTCGCGAGCTTCGATCGTCCGAACATCCAGTACCGCATCGCCGCGAAGAATGCCCCGCAGCAGCAGCTACTCGAGCTGCTGCGCAGCGAGCACCCGGGGGATGCCGGAATCGTCTATTGCCTCTCCCGAGCCTCGGTCGAGAAGACCGCTGATTTCCTGGTGCAGAACGGAATCGCCGCCCTGCCCTATCACGCGGGTCTCGATTCGCGCGTGCGGGCGGCGAACCAGTCCAGGTTCCTGCGTGAAGACGGCATCGTGATGGTCGCCACCATCGCTTTCGGTATGGGTATCGACAAGCCGGACGTGCGCTTCGTCGCGCACCTCGACCTTCCCAAGTCGGTCGAGGGCTACTACCAGGAGACCGGGCGCGCCGGTCGAGACGGCCTGCCGTCGACGGCGTGGCTCGCCTATGGACTGCAGGATGTGATGCAGCAGCGCCGCATGATCGATGGCTCCGAAGGAGACGCGGAGCATCGTCGTCGGCTCGGCCTGCACCTCGACGCGATGCTCGCCCTGTGCGAGACCGTGGAGTGTCGCCGGGTGCAGTTGCTCGGGTATTTCGGTGAGACGTCCACTGCCTGCGGCAACTGCGACACCTGCCTCGCACCACCGGAGTCATGGGATGGCACGGTGCCAGCGCAGAAGTTGCTCTCGACGATCGTGAGGCTGCAGCGCGAACGAAACCAGAAGTTCGGGGCGGGACAGATCGTCGACATCCTGCTCGGTCGCACCACCGCCCGCATCACTCAGAACGACCACGCTTCGCTATCGACCTTCGGTATCGGCGCCGAACTCTCCGATCAGGAGTGGCGCGGCGTCGTGCGCCAGTTGCTCGCGCAGGGGCTCCTCGCGGTACAGGGGGAGTACGGAACCCTCGTCGTGACCGAGGCCAGTGCGACGGTGCTCGCCGGATCCCGATCGGTAATGCTGCGCCGCGAGCCGGAGCGTGGAGCGCGACCGGCCAAGTCCCGCCGCGGTCCCGCAGTCGAGCTACCCGCGGGAGCTGCCCCCGTGTTCGAGCGCCTCCGCGCGTGGAGGGCCGCAGAATCGAAGGAGCAGGGAGTGCCGGCGTACGTCATCTTCCACGATGCGACGCTGCGCGAGATCGCCACCGGCACTCCGACCACGCTCGCCGAACTCGGCACGATGAGTGGCGTCGGCGAGAACAAGCTCACCAAGTATGGCGGGGCGATCCTCGAGCTGCTCGCCCCGTAGCCGAGGGAAACTGAACGGGTGAGTCGCACTCATCGGTGGCGGCTGAATCGCGTGAGTCGCACTTATCGGTGGCCGGGGGAGGGGTGCGCCCCACAGGGGCGCGCGGCTCGATGATTGTTCCAATACGGCGCTTTTGGTCCTGCTCGAGGCGGCACAGACCTGTCGCACGGGAACATACGCGGTGGAAAGGGAAAACGCTCTAGCGCGACTGGCGGTTCTTATACGGGCGAGGCTCGCCCTTGACGATCGGTGCCCGGCCTACCCCCTTGGAGGCCTTGGCCTTCCCACCGGGCGGCGCAACAGGCGCCGGCGGGCGATCATCGAATTCCGCGAGCTCGATGTGGGCCTGTTCGAGCAGCGCCACTCCGGCGCCGGTGAGCGTCGTCGACTCCTGGCGGCGGTCGAAGAGATCGGCGCCCACCTGGGCCTCGAGGGCACGAATGGATGAGTCGAGCCTGGCGCGCGAGATGCCGAGCGAATCGGCGGCACGAATGAAGTGCAGTTCCTCGGCAACCGCCACGAAATGCCGCAAATGGGTGATCTTCACGCGCAGCTCCTCGGTTGCCGCCCAGTGCGACGGATGCCTTCAGGGTACGCGGCCTGCGCGGTCGATCGCCGCCTAGGCTCGAAGCATGCGCAGCTTCTACCCTGAAATCGAACCGTACGAGTCCGGACTTCTGGATGTCGGCGACGGCCAGAGCATCTACTGGGAGACCTCGGGCAATCCCGACGGCAAGCCGGCCGTCTTCCTGCACGGTGGGCCGGGCGGCGAGACGCAACCGAACCACCGCCGACTCTTCGACCCGGCGAAGTACCGTATCGTGCTGCTCGACCAGCGCGGCTCTGGTCGGAGCCTCCCTCACGCAAGCGACGCCGGCATCGACTTGGGCACCAACACCACCTGGCATCTCGTCGAAGATCTCGAGTTATTGCGTCAGTACCTGCGGATCGATCGCTGGCTGGTTTTCGGTGGCTCGTGGGGCAGCACGCTTGCGCTGGCCTACGCCGAAACGCATCCGGGCAGAGTCTCCGAACTGGTGCTGCGCGGCATTTTCACACTGCGCAAGTCGGAGCTCGACTGGTTTTATGAGGGCGGTGCAGAGGCAGTATTCCCCGATGCCTGGGAGGATTTTCTCGCTCCGGTTCCGATCGATGAGCGGAATATGCTCATTCAGGCATACCACCGACTGCTCATTAATCCGGATCCGGCGATCCACGGTCCTGCCGCTATCGCCTGGTCGGTCTGGGAGGCATCCACCATCAGCCTGCTACCCAGGCCGGACGTCGTGTCCACTTTCACCGATCCACGTCTCGCGCTCGCATTCGCCCGCATCGAGAACCACTATTTCGTCAACCGCGGCTTCTTCGACGACGGCCAGCTGATCCGCGATGCCGGCGTGCTCGCGGATATTCCCGGTGTGATTATCCAGGGCCGCTACGACATCTGCACGCCCGCCGTGACGGCCTGGGATCTGCACCGGGCGTGGCCCGAAGCGGACTTCGTGATGGTGCCGGATGCCGGCCACGCGTTCGATGAGCCGGGCATACTTTCGGCGCTCATCGAGGCCACGGACCGTTTTTCAGCGCCCCGGCGCTAATCCTGTCTGCCCCCCCAATTGGGGGTGTTTAAATGTCGGGCGGGGGCTATTCCCGTGCTAGCGGTCCGTGCAATAGTTCCCGTGTGAGATCTTCCCGAATCTCGCATACGTTACGCGACAACCCGAGTCGTGGTGCGTCGGTCGTCATAGCATTTGTGGCGACCCTCGTTCTGCTGTGCACGGCATTGCTCGCCTTCGATGCGACAGCAGCCAATGCAGCAACGCCCTGCGGTGTGGGTTCAAACCCGATCGTCTGTGAGAACAGCAAGCCAGGCACGTCCCCCACCATCTGGGATAACTTCGATGGCGCGGGTGATCCCACCATCCAGGGCTTCTCCACCGACATCAGTGCCAACCTGGGCGCCACGGTCGACTTCAAAATCTCGACCCCGGCCCGCGCCTACTCGATCACCATCTACCGCACTGGCTGGTACAACGGACTCGGTGCTCGGCAGATCGCGACCGTGTCACCGTCGGTGGCGTTGCCGCAGAACCAGCCCCAGTGCGTGACCGACGCGGCCACCAGCAACTACGACTGCGGCACCTGGAGGGTCTCGGCCTCCTGGACTGTGCCCACGGATGCCGTGTCGGGGGTATACGTCGCCCTCCTGCATCGTAACGATACCGGCGGGGAGAGTCACATCACCTTCGTCGTGCGGGACAACGCGAGCCGCTCGGCGGTGCTCTTCCAGACCTCGGATCCCACCTGGCAGGCCTACAACACCTACGGTGGGTCTGATTTCTACCAGGGCGCCGCGAATGGTCGTGCCTACAAGATCAGCTACAACCGTCCGATCGCGACGCGCGGAGACAACAGCGGTCGTGATTTCTACTTCAGCAACGAATACCCGATGGTGCGCTTCCTCGAGAAAAACGGGTTCGACGTCAGTTACTTCAGCGGAGTCGACACCGATCGGTACGGATCCCTGCTCCCCAATCACAAGGTGTTCCTCTCCGTCGGCCACGATGAGTATTGGTCGACCGGCCAGCGAGCTAACGTCGAGGCCGCGCGGGATGCCGGAGTCAACCTGCAGTTCCTGTCGGGCAACGAGGTCTACTGGCACACCCGCTACGAGGCATCCGTCGACGGCAGTAACACCGCGTACCGCACCCTCGTGTCCTACAAGGAGACGTGGAGCAACGCAAAGATTGACCCGACTTCGACCTGGACGGGGACCTGGCGCGATCCGCGGTTCGCCTCGCAGGCGAACGGTGCCGGCACGCCGGAGAACTCGCTCACCGGCACCATGTACATGGCCAATAACACCGACCTGGCCGTGACCGTGTCCGCGGCGGAGGGCAAGACCCGGCTCTGGCGCAACACCACTCTCGCGAGCCTCGCGGCTGGAACCAAACAGGTGCTCGCGGCCCACACCGTCGGGTACGAGTCCGACGAAGACGTGGACAACGGATTCCGGCCGTCCGGGCTCATCGGCCTCTCTACGACCGTTGGTCCGACTCCGCAGTACCTCCAGGATTATGGCAGCACCGTGCTGCCAGGCACGACAACCCACCGCGTGACCCTCTCCCGTGCCGCCAGCGGTGCGCTGGTATTCTCTGCCGGTTCCATCCAATGGACCTGGGGACTCGACCAAACGCACGATGGCGCGGGTGCCGCCGCAGACAAGCGGATGAAGCAGGCCCAGATCAACCTGCTCGCCG
>JBBRDX010000139.1:0-7176 GCA_038203515.1 Actinomycetales bacterium
CTGTGGATCGCGGTCGCCGGAGTCGGGGTCTATTCCATCGTCCAAGGCATTGTCGGCATCGTGCAGCACGGCTGACGTTCCCCCAGCCTCGCGACGTATCCTGTTGACGTGATCGAAAACTTCTGGGCCAACGCGGCATACTCGTTGATCCCCACGCTGCTGATCGGGCTGATCTTCTGGCTCGTGATGCGTTCGATCTTCCGTGCGGACCGCACCGAGCGCAGGGTCTACTCCGAAATCGAGGCTGAGGAGCGCGCCCGCTTCGAGGCAGACGCTGCCGTGGCTGGGAACGCTGCGGCAGAGGCTGTTGTGGCAGAGGCTGTCGTGGCGGAGAACGCCGTGGCAGAGAACGCCGCCGCAGCGGGGTCAACAGCCTCAGTTTCTCGCGAGCCCTCAGCCTGACTTTCGGCACCTCCGGCGAAACGCGCACACCACCTCCCGTTTTTACTACCACCCCCGTGTCGACACTGGTGGCTGATAGTAAAAACGGGAGGTGGAGCAGCGACGGGCGGGTTACCGGTGTGTCGGAGGCATCCAGTCCCGTCTCGCCATGGCGACCGTGGTGGTTGTCATGAAACTCGCTCCATTACTGTGCGCAGCAGATCGACTGCCCTGGTGTAGTTTTCGCGCGGGTCGCTTGAGGTGTCGCGCGGCCAATTCTTCATAGCGACCCGCATGGCGGACAGGCAGACACTGAGCAGGATCTGCGCGGCCTCCTCGAGTTGGTCGCCGGTGTAGGTCGAAAAGTTCGGTTCTGTTCGCAGCCAGTCAGCCACGACGGGGCCGAGACGGTCCTCCATCGCGCTCACCCGGAGGATCTGGCGGTTGAGCAGCTGGGGATACTTCTCGAGTACGAGCTTTCGCAAGTCGCGAAACTCTTCGATGATGGTCGAGTCGGCGATCACCGAATAGACGAGGGATGCCACGTCGTGCAGCACATCGTCGCTTCGTTGGTTGGACAGGTGCTCGATCTCCTCTTCGCTCATGCCGCCGGAGTCGATGCCGAGTACGGCATCCTCCTTGGATGCGAAGTAGTTGAAGAAGGTGCGGGATGACACGTTGGCCCGGTCGCTGATGGCATCGACGGTCGCGTGTTCGAGTCCGACTTCGAGTGCGAGCTCGGCGGCCGCCGCGAAGATCGTGCGAAAGGTCACGGCACGCTTGCGCTCACGGATACTGACATCCCGCAGTTCATTCATGAATGCATTCTTGCACACTCTGCAAAACAACCCCATGCGCAAAGTCGGGGGGCGCATCTCCAACGGGCGCCATTCAGCTCTTCGCGGTCCACCAGGACCCTTCACGTGATGACGAGCAACTCCCCTACCTCGCACTCCAGCGCTCGACAGATCGCGGCGAGCGTCGAATAGCGGATGGCGCGGGCGCGGTCGTTCTTCAGGACGCTGAGGTTGACGATGCTCACGCCCACCAGCTCCGAGAGTCGGGTCAGCGTCATCCCGCGCGCCTCGAGCAGTTCGTCGAGTCGGCAGTGGATGCTCGCGTCCTCGTCTGCCACGATCAGACGAGCCCGTCGGTGTCGCTCCGCAGCTGAAGGTTACGACGCTGGAGTCGTTCGGCATCCGCCTGAAGGGTCTCGCCGTATCGGAACGCGATCCCAATCGCGACAATCGCGAGCGCGGCGCCGATCGGCCAGAAGTCGACAGTGAATCCCTGGGCGGGAAGCGGCCATCCGATTTCGCTCATGTTGTCGCCCACGACATCTCTGTCGTCAATCGACCAGCCGGTGACGGTGAGTACCTGGGCCGAAACCAGAAGCCGACCGATGCCGGTGCACACCTGCCAAAGGATGCCGCCGACGCCGATGGCAGTGGCGGTGCCGAAGGCAGTCCTCGACAGGACTCGACCGAATGGATCGCCGCGGAGTAACCGCGACGCCAGCGCTGCGATGGCGATGCCGATTGCAACGACCATTGTGCCCTGGAACAGGTGTGCGGCGGCCAGCCAGATTCTCGCGTCCAGGGCGAGTCCGGTGAGGCTGGCGCTGGCCACGTCGAAACCTCCCCCTGCAACGCTCGCCAGGGGTGGCGGGTCAAGTTCTACCGACGGCTTGAGCGCTGGCCAGAACGACTGCACAGGCATCGAAGTCAACACAGTCTGAGCGAACAGGTCCGCTCCAGCAGACAAGAGTGTGAAGGCAGCGACGATCACGGCCTCGAGCGCCGCCCCCAATAGATGACGCGAAGGAGCAGCGGTTTGCGAGGAGCCAATGGATCTCGAGTCATCAGACGAGCCCGTCCGTGTCGCGCTGCAGGCGTTCGCCATATTCGAAGGCGAGCCCGACGAGCATGAGCACGACCCCGAAGGCGATGGAGGTGAAGTCGATGATGCCAGCGATGGGCCAGATCCCATCGCGACCCGGGCCGTTCAACTCGCCGGCCGCCATCCACGCAGCGAGTCTCCCGGAACCCTGGCTGATGAATCCGCCGACCAGAAGCACTCCGCCCGCGAAAGTGACGATGAGGGTCATCGTGCGGCGAAACAGCTGCCCGCGCAGCAGCCGCCAGGCAGGCACCGCGATGCACACCGCGACCGCCGCAACGGTGAGAATCGACGTGATGGATGCGAGGGTCGCGAGCGCGACGACCCCGCCGGGGAGGTTGGCGACGACGACGCCAGCGGTGTTGTAGCGTCCACTGACCAGAACTGCGGGGCCAGCATCCGCATCTCGCGGCAGTGCGTGGTCGGCGATGAGCGTCAGCGCTATGTGGCCGTCGGCGAGTCCGGTGATCGTCTGGATGGCACCGAACACGAGTCCGAAGGCCCCAACGAGGATAGCGGCGCCGAAGAATGCCCACACAATGGCTCGTGCGATTCGCACAAGCGGCCCGGTCCCGGTGAGTTGGTCGGCCTGGGGCTTCACTTCGAGCTTCACTTGCTTTCTGACGATAATCGATGACAACGATAATCGTTAAGCTAGGGGATCCCCGATCGATCTGTCAACCGTGGCGTGTCACCCAGGTCGCGATTTCCGCGCGTCGGGAAGCTCCGAGTTTCGCGAGAATGTGCTCGACGTGGGTGGCCGCCGTCTTCGGCGAGATGGTGAGGCGTTCCGCGATCTGCCGGTTGGTTCGACCCTCCGCGATCAGTCGGGCGACCTCGAGCTCGCGCGCACTGAGCACCCCGGCAGCCGATGTCGTGGTCACGGATGCCGCGAGGCGCGCGAGGAGCTCTGACTCTGTGGTTTCGGCGCGGGCGAGCGCAAGGTCGATCAGTCGGCCCGCCTCCGCCGGTCGACGTGACCGGGCCGCGCAGCGGGCGAGATCAACGAGCAGCTGGTCGCCCTCCCACCGCCTGCCGCTCGCCGTCCAGCCCTTGGATGCCCGCTCGAGCAACGTCCGAGCGGCACCGGTATGCCCCTCGAAGAGCTCGACGAGGCCGCCCGCGTGGTCGAGTGCGGGAAGGGTGCCCGGGATCCTGCGCCCGTCGAGAGGGCGCCGGCAGCGCTCGATCCACAGCCGCGCGAGGCGCGGCTCCCGCTGGTCGAGGAGCGCCCGGGTGCCGGTGACCACGAAGGGGAAGAGAGAGGCGGCATCCGATACCCGGTCCGATTCGGCGAAGCCGCGCTCGCAGAGCTCGGTGGCGAGGGTAGCGTCCCCGGTGCGTAGTGCGATCTCTGCGAGGCCCCAGAGAGCGGGCGAGACGCTCTGCAACTCGCGCATCCGGTCGCCGAGTTCGAGCGCCTCGGTAAGCGCGGTGAGTGCTCCGCCGAAATCGCGTCGGTCGAGGGCGAGGTAGCCCGTGACGATGAGTGCGGTGATCCGCGTGGTGATGCCCCGGCCGTCGGCGAGGGCCCGGCGAGCCGCGAGCACCGATGCCGCGCGCTCGCCGAGCGCCCAGCGCACGTGTCCGAGGTGGGCGAGCAGGTAGTGATGGTCGTTCCACCGCTCGGACTTCTCGGTGAACCGCAGCCCAGCTTCGATCCACTCGATCGCCCGCCGATAGTCGACGAGCACCGATGCGCTGGAGCCGAGCATCCGGTATCCCCGCGCCGCTGCAGCCTCCATGCCCGCGTCCTCGCTCGAGGCGATCGCCGTCTCGAGCAGCGGCCACCCCTCGTCACCGTGGCCTGTGAAGACGTGGACGACACCGAGCGTGATGTCGATGTCGGTGGCGATCGCAACGTCGCTGATGGCCAGCGTTGCGGCACGACAGCCGAACTCCAGCGATTCATCGAGCCGACGATCGAGCATGTAGGCGGCGGCGAGGGCGCCGAGGATTTGCGCGCGCACGAGGTCCGTAGTGTCGGAGGGAAGCCGACCGAGGGCATCCGTGGCGAGAGAGGCTCGCTCGTCGAGCCGCGCCCCGAGCAGGTGTCTCGCGTTCATCAGGGCGGGAACCAGCGCGGCGGCCGCGACCTGGTCACCTCTCCGCCGGTGAAGATCGATCGCGGACAACAGGTTCGAGGCCGCGGCCTCGTTGTCGTCGATCGCCGCGAGCTCGCTGGCGAGATTCGCATGCAGAGTGGCACGGGCCGCCGGCCCGACCGACGCCGGAGCGGTGCGTTGCGCGCGCCGGAGGAGTTTCGCCGCCTCGCGGTGCGCGGAGATCCTCACGGCCTGCGCGGCGCCCGCGAGGGCATGTTGATAGGCGTGCCCGGCATCCTGAGCGCGTTCGAATTGTTCCGAGATGTAGGCCTCGCCCATGCCGGCCGACTCCGCAGCGAGAGCGATGGAGGCATGCAGCGCCCGCTTCCGGAACGGGGGGATCTCGTGATACACCGCGTCGCAGATCAGCGCGTGACGAAAGACGAAGGTACCGTCGTCGCCAACGGGTATAGCGAGACGAGCCGCGACCAGGCGGGAGAGGGCACAGTCGACCACCTCCGCCGGCTGCTCGGCGGCGACACCGAGCAAGTCGATGCTGAACTCGCGCCCGATCGCCGCACCGGCCTGTAGCACCCCGAGCGTCGTGCCGTCGAGAGCCGCAGCGCGCAGACCGACGGCCTCGGCAACCGTGTTGGGAATCGAGTCAGCCGACCCTGCGGCCAGCAACTCCTCGATGTGCAGTGGGATGCCGTCGCTCCGCCGATGGAGCGAGGCGATGAAGTTCGACGAGGGAACCCTCCCCGTGATCGACTCGACGAGAGCCGCAACCTCGCCCGCGGTGAGCCGGGGAAGACGCACCTCTTCGGCGCTCCTGCGCTCGAGCAGGCGGGCACGCCAGCGTCCCAGCCAGCTCCCGGGTACCAGCTCGTCGCTGCGGTAGGTCGCGATGACCATCAGCGGACGCGTGGGAAGGAAGGTAGACATCCGCTCGAGCACATCGAGACTGAGGTCGTCGGCCCAGTGGAGGTCCTCGAGGCGGATCAACACCGGTGGCTCGTCACCCAGTTCGAGCAGGATATCCGCGAGGTCGCCGACAAGAATGCGGCGCCGTCGCGCGGCATCCCCCGAATCGTCGACGGCAAGAAGGCGAGCGCGAAGCGCGGCACCCGCTGCGGACAGGCCGACTCTGCGCAGGCCGCCCGAGATGCCGAGGATGAGGCCGCCGGCCGCCTCGGTATCTCGGGGAAACGCGCCAGCGTTGACGATCGCCGTGTCCGCCGAGACCGTCGCCCCGAACTCCACCATTAGTCGCGACTTGCCGATCCCCGCCTCGCCGGAGACGAGCAACAGGTGGCCGATGCCCCGTTGGGTTGTCTCCCAACGCCGGAGCGCGAGGGCGAGTGCGTCATCCCGGCCGACGAGGGCGCCGAGCCGCTCCGGTGATGGATCTCGCGCCGCCGCATCGACCATGCCGAAAGTATAGATCTGGCGGGGATCAGACGGCCCGTTTCGCTTGATCGGTAGGACGACCGATGCTCAGGGACTAGTTACGGCGCGAGAGTGGGCGAACACGAGAGAAAGGGGTGCCCTATGGCACAGTTCATGGATGTTCACGACGGATTCGTTGGAGTCACGGCGGAGCAACTGGCCGAGGCCCATGCGGCGGACCTGGCGATCGAGGGCGAAGAAGGCGTGCACTTCGAGCGCGCGTGGCTCGATCCAGAGTCCGGCAAGGTCTTCTGCCTGTCGCACGGACCCTCGAAGGAGGCGGTCATGCGGATCCACGAGCGCGCGGGTCACCCGACCGCCGAGGTCTACGAACTTCCCATCGAGGTTTAGGCGGAAAAGGCGGGCGGCGTGCGCATAACTCCTGTGCCGCACGCCGCCGTTCTCCGCAGCGGGAGATGCCGTTAGGCCCACGGCGGCAAAACTCTTCTTCGCCTGCGGCGAACGAGGGCAGTAATCGCAGGGTCCGCTGGTTACTCTCTCTATAACGGCACCACACCTGCATCGGTGCCAGAGGAGCAAACATGTTTGAACGATTTACCGACCGAGCCCGCCGGGTCGTCGTCTTGGCGCAAGAAGAAGCCAAGATGCTGAACCATAACTACATCGGTACCGAGCACATCCTGCTCGGTCTCATCCACGAGGGTGAGGGCGTCGCAGCCAAGGCGCTTGAGTCCCTCAACATCTCGCTGGACGCCGTTCGCGAACAGGTCCAGGACATCATCGGGCAGGGCCAGCAGCAGCCGACGGGCCACATCCCGTTCACTCCGCGAGCCAAGAAGGTGCTTGAGTTGAGCCTGCGCGAGGCGCTCCAGCTGGGCCACAACTACATCGGCACCGAGCACATCCTGCTCGGTCTCATCCGCGAGGGTGAGGGTGTCGCAGCCCAGGTGCTCGTGAAGCTCGGCGCCGACCTCAACCGGGTGCGCCAGCAGGTGATCCAGTTGCTCAGCGGCTACCAGGGCAAGGAGCAGGTCGCTGTCGGCGGCGAGACCCAGGCCGCGGCCCAGGGCGGAAGCCAGATCCTCGACCAGTTCGGGCGCAACCTCACGCAGGCAGCGCGCGACGGCAAACTCGATCCCGTAATCGGGCGCGAGAAGGAGATGGAGCGGGTCATGCAGATCCTGTCCCGTCGCTCCAAGAACAACCCCGTGCTGATCGGCGAGCCCGGCGTCGGCAAGACCGCCGTCGTCGAGGGCCTCGCCCAGGCGATCGTTCGCGGCGACGTGCCGGAGACGCTCAAGGACAAGCAGCTCTACACGCTCGACCTCGGATCGCTCATCGCCGGAAGCCGTTACCGCGGTGACTTCGAGGAGCGCCTGAAGAAGGTCACCAAGGAGATCCGCACCCGCGGCGACATCATCACCTTCATCGACGAGATCCA
>JBBRDX010000140.1:0-7164 GCA_038203515.1 Actinomycetales bacterium
GGCGTCGTAATAGCCCGCGCTGAGCGCGTAGGTCCCGAGGATGATGCGTCGCTTGACCTCCGGACCGAAACCGGCCTCACGGGTCGCGGCCATTACATCCTCGACCGTCCCTCCCCCCACAGGGTTCACTCGGAGTCCGAACCGCACAGAATCGAATTTCGCGAGGTTGCTGGATGCTTCCGCCGGCAGGATCAGGTAGTAAGCGGCGACGGCGTACTCGAAGTTCGGTGCGCTGACCTCGACGATCTCTGCTCCGTTGGAGGCGAGCAAATCGAGAGTCTCGTGGAAGCGCTGGCTGACCCCGGGCTGGAAGCCGGGGGCGTCGAGCTCTTTCACGACGCCGATCTTCACGCCGTTGAGGTTGCGCTTCAGCTGTCCAGCGCGGGCGGCGGTGGCGAAACTCGGCCATTCGTCTCGCAGGGAGGTTGAATCTCGTGGATCGTGACCACCGATCACGTCGTGCAGCAGCGCGGCGTCGAGAACCGTGCGGGCAACGGGCCCCACCTGGTCGAGCGAGCTCGCGAGGGCGATCGCGCCATACCGACTGACGCCGCCATAGGTGGGCTTGACCCCGACGGATCCGGTAACAGCGGCCGGCTGGCGAATCGAGCCACCGGTGTCTGAGCCGAGGGCAAGCGGTGCCTCGAACGCGGCTACCGCTGCCGCGCTTCCCCCGCCTGAGCCGCCGGGGATGCGGTCGAGGTCCCACGGGTTGTGGGTCACGCCGTACGCCGAGTGCTCGGTCGATGAGCCCATGGCGAACTCATCCATGTTGGTCTTGCCAAGCGGCACGAGGTACGCCTCGCGGAGCTTGCGAACCACGGTGGCGTCATAGGGCGGGATCCAGCCTTCAAGAATTTTGCTGCCTGCGGTGGACGGCATGTCGAGCGTGCAGAGCACGTCCTTGATAGCGATCGGAACGCCGGCGAGCGGCGGGAGCTGGTCTCCCGAACGACGGAGCACATCGATGCCCTCTGCGGTGTCGATCGCGTCCTTCGAGACATGGAGGAAGGCGTGCACATCACCGTCGACCGCCGCGATGCGGTCGAGGTGCGCACGAGTGACCTCGACGCTCGAGATCTCCCGCGCAGTGAGGAGTTCACTGAGGGATGCCGCGCTGAGGCGGGTGAGATCGGCGGTGCCGTCAAAATGAGGCATTACTGCTCCTCCCCCAGGATCGCGGAGACCTTGAAGCGGCTTCCGTCGTGCTCGGGGGCGCCGCTGAGGGCCTCCTCCTGCGAGAGGGTCGCGCCGATGACGTCGGGCCGAAACACGTTGGTCAACGGGATCGGATGACTCGTGGCCGGAACGTCCGACGTCGCCACTTGGGAGACCCTCGCAATTGAGTCGATGATCACGCCGAGTTCACCGGTGAGCTTCTCGATCTCGCCCGGGGTGAGCGCGATTCGCGCGAGGTTCGCGAGGTGCGCGACCTGGTCGGTGGTGATGCGGCCGTCAGGCTCAGCGAGATTTTCAGACATAGAACTCCGTGCGTTGGATCGCTTGGGGGGACACCCGATTCTATTCGACCCCGTGAGAGCGCCGACCCGACCGGCGGCCGAGAGACGCTACTCAGCGCGCGTCGGCAAGCGTGCGGGTCGCGTCGACTGGCGAGCCCGTGGAGACGAGGGCGCCCTGGTCGAGGCCGATGAGCGCGAGGTTGCGCATCGCCGTGGTGCCGGTGTCGAAGTACCCCAGGTGGCCGACCGCGGCGGCAAGGGACCTGTGCGTTATCGGGTCGGTTGCGGCCGCGACATCCATCCGGTGGGCTCCGAATGCGCTGGCGCCGGGGTCACTGCCATAAAAAGCAGTGTTCACGATCGGGTCCCAGGCAGCTTCGCCGACGAAGACGTTGCCGTTCTTCACTGCCAGAGCCGACGCCGACTGCGCGGCGGATCCCGGGGAACCGATGATGGCGAGGGCATCCACGGCCATGCCCCCCTTCGCGAGTTCCATCATCGCGGCGGTGGATCCGTAGGAATGGGTCACGAGGCTGACGAAGGGTTGGGAGCCGGCTCGTGCGGCGCGAATTCCCTGGATGGCGTGACCGAGGAAGTTCGCACCACTTTCCGCCCGGTCGAGCGACGCGATATCGAGCACCCCGGGGGTCTGGTAGCCGATCCACGCCACCGTAGCGGTCGTCTTGCCCGAGAGCGCGGGGTCCGCGGCAGACAGCGTCTTGAGCCACGCGACCTGTTGGCGGTGCAGGTCCTGCGCGATTACGGTCCAGTCGTACATCTGGCCCTGCACGGTGAAGAACATGCCCGGCACGAGGTAACTCACGTAGTCCGCGGTCGCAAGATCACCGACCACAACCGCGGCTCGCACTTCTCCGGAAGGATCGAGCGTGAGCAGTTGCCGTCTCGGCTCTGCGGTGCGGCGTTCGAGAGTCTTCGAAACCTGCCTGAGGATGTCGAGGTGGTGGCGCTTCTCGATCAGCTTCGCCCGACCGGCTCCCGAGTCGATCGAGGTCTCGATCTGCGACACGGCGCGAGCAAGAGTGAGTCGATTTGCCCTGTCTCGCACGGCGAACGGCACGCCGTCGAGGTTGCCGATGACCTCGGGCGCGGTCGTCGCGAGTGTCTTCTGCCCGGAGCTCGGGATGGCTCCCCACCAGGTTGCGACGGAGCTGGCGCGAGGCGGGCTCACGAGCAGTCGATGCACCGCCGCCGGATTGCCTGCAACGAAGGCCGCGATCTCGGAACCGGACAGCACGGTGAGGCGATCGAGGGTCTCACTGCCGCTGATCCGGGGAAGGAGCGACGGATTTGACGGAGCGGAATACGCCGATACCGGCGCGACATCCGAGGGCTGCGGGCCGCCATTCGAGAGGATGCCGGCGTACGAACCGGCCGGCGAGAGATAAGCGCCGAACACCGACGCGGCCTGTGTCGAGGGGTCGATACCGACGACGATCGCGGAGACCTGGGTGCTAATTTCGTGCACGCCGAACGCCACTGCGACCCCACCGAGCGCGCCGGAGGGCGACAGGACTGCTGCGACGTCGAACAGCAAAAGGTGTGTATCCAATCGTTGGATCCGGTATTCGGGGGAACACCGTGAGCAACGGGAATCTGGGTCTACCCCCAATAGTAGGGTCGAAACAGCCTCTGACCTAGGTTTTTGCTGGCTCGGAGTAAATTGTCACGCGGTGTTAACATGCGAGACTAGCTCGATAATCAGTCATTCAGGGCGTCGGGGCCGAATTCGAGCAGCACCGCGAACTGAGCCGCGTCGATGATCCGAAGGCCCAGTTCCTCAGCTTTCGTCAGTTTCGAACCGGCGCCCGGCCCGGCCGCAACGAAGTCGGTCTTCTTCGACACACTCGACGCCGACTTGCCTCCGGCCGCGATGATCGCTTCGAGCGCACCCTCCCGGGTGAACCCGTCGAGGCTCCCCGTGGCGACAACGGTGACCCCGGAGAGCGGCCCTCCGGCGGCGAGGGCCGCGCCAGGACCCTCGTGACCGGGAATGCTCAGCTGCACCCCGGCATCCGCCCACCGTTCGATGATCGCGACATGCCAATCGACGGCGAACCAGTCGATCAGGGCATCGGCGATGATGCTGCCGACGCCGTCCACGGCGGCCAGCTCCTCACGAGTCGCCGCCCGGATCGCCTCGACAGAACCAAAGTAGGCGCTGAGCGCACGGGCTGCAACCGGCCCGACATGGCGGATGCTGAGGGCCACCAGGATGCGCCACAGGTCCTTGGTTTTCGCGAGTTCGAGCTCGGACAGCAGCTTGTCCGCGGCAGAAGACGGCACAGACCACTCGTCGCCTGCAAACTCGGACGCGTCGGGTTCGAAAGCCGGGTCGGCGCCTCTTCCCGCCTTCTTCCGCTTTTTGCGGTAGGGCGTTTCAGTTCGCTCGGATCCATCGGGATTCAGCTTGACCAGCCCGGTCTCGTAGTCGCGCACACGAACGGTGATCGGGAAGATGTCACGGAGTGTCAGGGAGAAGAGCCCAGCCTCGGTCGCCAGGGGCGGGTCGACCGGCACGTCAGGCTGGGTGAGCGCCGACGCCCCGACCTCACCGAGGCCTTCGATGTCCAGTGCGCCGCGACTGCCGACATGCTCGACCCGGCCGCGCACCTGTGCGGGGCAGCTACGGGCGTTGGGGCAGCGCAGATCGACGTCGCCCTCTTTCGCTGGCGCAAGCAGGGTGCCGCATTCGGGGCAATTCGAGGGCATCACAAATTCGCGCTCGGTACCGTCACGCAACTCTACGACCGGGCCGAGTACCTCGGGGATCACGTCACCGGCCTTGCGCAGCACCACGGTGTCGCCGATCAGCACGCCCTTGGCTTTGACAACGTCCTGGTTGTGCAGGGTCGCCTGGCGCACCACCGAACCGGCGACACGCACTGGTTTCATCACTGCGAAAGGGGTGACTCGGCCGGTGCGGCCAACACTCACCACGATGTCCAGCAGCTTCGTGTTGACCTGCTCTGGCGGATATTTGTAGGCGATCGCCCACCGGGGAGCGCGGCTCGTCGCCCCGAGCTCATCATGAAGCTCGAGCTCGTCAACCTTGATCACGATGCCGTCGATCTCATGTTCGACACTGCTGCGGTGTGCGCCGTAATACTCGATGAATTCGGCCGCTTGCGCGGCGGTCGTCACGACGCGGAAGTGGGAGCTGGTGGGCAGACCCCACTGCTTCAAAAGCCCATAAGTCGCCGACTGGGAGTCCATCGGCGCCTCATCTCCGTTGCGAGGCTGTGCCCACGCGCCGATGCCGTGCACCAGCATGCTCAGTCGACCGAGCCGTTTGTGCATTCGCTCGAGCTGCACGGGAGTCTTGTTATCCGCCACCTGGCGCAGGCTGCCGGATGCCGCATTGCGGGCGTTTGCGAACACCCGCTCTCCCGCGGCCACCTGGTCGGCGTTGAGCTGCTCGAAGATCGCGGACTCGAAGAAGACCTCTCCGCGCACCTCGACGATCGGCGGATGCCCCGAGCCGGCGAGCGTCGTCGGGATCACCTTAACGAACGCGATGTTCTCCGTCACGTCTTCGCCGACCACCCCGTCACCCCGCGTCGCGGCGGTCCTGAGCACACCGTTCTCATACCGGAGGTTGATCGCCAGGCCATCGATCTTGAGCTCGCACAGGTAGTCGATGTGGCGGCCGGCGTTGCGTTCGACCTTTGCGGCCCACTCGGCGAACTCCCCGAGCGAGAAGACGTTGTCGAGGCTCAGCATCCGCTCGGCGTGGCGCACCGGGGCGAAGAGTGTCGTCTCGGCACGCCCGCCGACGGTCTGTGTCGGCGAGTCCTGGCTCTGCAACTCAGGAAACAGTCGCTCCAGCTCTTGGAGCCGGTGCAGCATCCGGTCGTATTCCTCATCGGCGACGAGCACTTCGTCGCGCTCGTAGTACGCATCGCGCAGCTCGAGCACACGCGTCGTGAGCCGACCCGACTCCTCGCCGGCCTGCTCGAGGGTGAGGTCGTGCGCGCTGTTCACGTCTTGGTTCGCCACCGCTTCAGCATAGGTTCGACCGCTGACCTACCGCACCGGGGCTCAGCGCACCGGCAGGGGAACTGCGGAGACCGTTCGGTCGATCGTGCACTGCCCGAGCACCCGGGTGCCGAGGTAGACCACCGCGGTCTGGCCGGGCGCGACGCCATTGAGCGGAACATCCGGGCGGATGACGAGCTCGCCGTCCCGCACGACCGCGACAGCAGGCACCGGGTCGGCGTGGGCGCGGATCTGCACGTGGCACGCGAACTCGGTACACGGATCGACCGGCGCGAGTCCTGCCCAGCTGTACTTCGAGCCGGCGACCTCCGCAAGGTCGAGCGCCTCCTTCGGTCCGACAACCACAGTGTTGCTCGACGGCCGCACCTCGAGCACGAAACGGGGACGACCGTCCGGCGAGGGCACGCCGAGGTGAAGCCCCTTGCGTTGTCCGACGGTGAACGCCGCCGCTCCGTCATGGCTACCGACGACGGATCCATCGCGTTCGAGGATGACCCCCGCCTCGGCCCCGACGCGATCGGCGAGCCAGCCACGGGTATCGCCGTCGGGGATGAAGCAGATGTCATGACTGTCGGGCTTCGTCGCGACGCTGAAGCCGCGCTCGGCGGCCTCCGCGCGAACTTCCGCCTTGCTCGGGGTCGCGCCGAGCGGGAACATACTGTGTGCGAGCTGCTCGGCGGTGAGCACGCCGAGCACGTAGGACTGGTCCTTGGCCCAGGCCGCGGCCCGGTGCAGTTCACGGTTGCCCCCAGCATCGGTGAGGATCGTGGCGTAGTGGCCCGTGGCTACCGCATCGAACCCCAGGTCGAGCGCCTTCTCGAGCAGAGCTGCGAATTTGATCCGCTCATTGCAGCGCATGCAGGGGTTGGGTGTGCGTCCTGCGGAGTACTCGGCGACGAAATCATCCACCACATCGAGGGCGAAACGCTCGGAGAAGTCCCAGACGTAGTACGGGATTCCGATGATGTTGGCCGCTCGCTGCGCGTCCATCGAGTCCTCGATGGTGCAGCATCCGCGTGCTCCGGTGCGCAGGGTGCCGGGCATCCGGCTGAGCGCGAGATGCACGCCCACCACCTCGTGACCGGCCTCGACGGCGCGCGCGGCAGCAACGGCGGAGTCCACTCCGCCACTCATCGCTGCCAACACCTTCATGGCTCCCAGTGTAGGCGCGGCACTAGGCGGGGATGTCGGTGAGTGTCTTCTCGACGGTTCCGATGCGGGTCTCGATGGCCTCGAGTCGCGTGAGGACGGCGGCGCTGGTGGCGGTGTTCGCGTCGAGGGTTGCCCGGAGATCGTCGGTGCCGGAGGACTTGGCGAACTCGCTTTTGCGCTTCCAGTACATCGAGAGGATGGCGTAGGTGAGGCCGCCGCCGACGGCGACGAGAGGGACGAGGTAGGCCGGCAGGGATTCCATCAGGGGGATTCGCTTTCTTTTTGTGCGGAGACGGCTTTCACAAGCGTCGACGCGGTGAGGGTGAGGGTGAACGGAAGTACTTCGAAGAACTTCATCGCCTTGCCGTCGGCGGAGAGTTCGAGGTGACCGGTCACGAATCCGGCATCCTCGAGCTTGGTGAGGTGCATGTAGAGCAGGGCCCGGGACATTCCCATGCGGCGGGCGAGTTCGCTCACGTGCAGCGTCTCCCCCGAAAGAAGCGCGATGATGCGCATTCGTTGCGGGCTCGCGATA
>JBBRDX010000141.1:0-7068 GCA_038203515.1 Actinomycetales bacterium
GGGGCTTCCCATCACCAGCTTTCGGCTGGCATCCACGCAGCGTCGATTCGACCGCTCCCGCAACCTGTGGGTCGATAACGGCACCAACTGGTACACCGTCACCTCCTTCCGCCAGCTCGCGCTCAATGCAAACAGCTCGATCAGGAAGGGCGAGAGGGTGATCGTCACCGGTCGCCTCCGTATCCGCGACTGGGCCGCAGGCGACAAGGTCGGTACCTCCATCGAGATCGATGCGGATTCGATCGGCCACGACCTCACCTGGGGCACGGCGTCGTTCACCCGCGGCATGTCGAGCGCGGCGATCGACGCGGCGACCCGGGTGGAGACGGATGCTGTTGCGCCCGACACATCCGGTGCGACCGGTGCGACCTCTATCGACAACGGCTGGCCGACCGCTACGCCAGGTGCTCCGGACAAGTCGGGAGCCGACGCAGACGACGAACTCGTCGGCGCTGCGGCGGACAGCGCTGCTCTGCCGTTCTAAGTGGCTTCTCTTTCCCTGGGCGCTGCCAGCGTCGGCGGCACTACGGTGGCCAGCAGCTGGTCGCGGGTGACTTGCGTTCCCACCGTCACCTGCAGGTCCACCCGGCCAGCCGCGGTGGCCCGAAGAACGTGCTCCATCTTCATTGCTTCCACGACGATGATGGCCGCGCCCTCATCGACATCGTCGCCGTCGCCCACGTGGATGGCGACGACCGCGCCGGGCATCGGGGACCGTAGCTCTGGCACCGATATGGCGCTGGCCTGGGTTCGAGGAGCCGATGTGAGGAGGCGGATGGTCCATGACCGTCCGTCTTCGACTATGTGGAGTACATCGTTCGAGCGGCACCAGCGCGATTCGAGCGACCGACCGCTGATCGTCGTGCGGACAACAGCGCCGCCCACCGTTTCGATGCGCCGGACGGTCGCGGAAAGCGTACGTCGCCCGGCCACGCTCACGGTCGCCTGCTCCGGTATGCCGAATACCGTGACGGAAACCTCGGATTCGGCGTCGGCCAGGACAAGGCGGAAGATGCTCGGAGCGTCTGCACCGATCCTCCAGCCGTTTCGCGCCTGCCAGGGCGACTCCGGGGCGCTGTCCCAGGTCGCGACGAACAGGATGAGGGCGGCGCGTGCAAACAGTTCATCGTCCGGTGTGGCGAAGGCGAGGTTGTCGAGTCGGCGCGCGATGAGTTCCGTGTCGAGTCGACCCGCCGCGACATCCGCATCCGAGAGGAGGAGCCCGAGGAACTCGACGTTGGTGGTGACGCCGACCACCGCTGTCTGCCGCAGCGCGCCGCGCAGGCGGGCGAGGGCGCCGGCGCGGTCGGGAGCCCAGGCAATCACCTTCGCGAGCATCGGATCGTAGTCCGCCGACACCTCGAGTCCCTCGATGAGAGAGCTGTCCACGCGAACGCCCTCACCCTGCGCTTCGTGCAGGCCAAGCACCCGGCCGCCGGTGGGCAGGAAACCGTTCTGCGGGTCTTCGGCATAGATCCGCGCTTCGATCGCGTGCCCGGCGAGGCGCACGTCTGCCTGGCCGAAGTCGAGAGCTTCGCCGGCGGCAATCCGGAGCTGCCATTCCACGAGGTCGATACCGGTGACGAGTTCCGTCACCGGGTGCTCGACCTGCAACCGGGTGTTCATCTCCATGAAGAAGAACTCGTCGGGCGCGTCGGCGGAGACGATGAACTCCACGGTGCCGGCTCCGCGATAGCCCACGCTGCGGGCCGTCTCGCAGGCGGCCTCACCGATCCTCGCGCGAGTGGCCTCATCCAGCAGCGGAGACGGCGCCTCCTCGATCACCTTCTGGTGGCGTCGCTGCAGTGAGCACTCCCGCTCGCCGAGGTGCACCGTGGTGCCGTCGTTGTCGGCGAGCACCTGCACCTCGATGTGACGCGGGCGCGAGACGAATCGTTCGATGAAGATCGTGTCGTCGCCGAACGAGGAGAGGGCTTCCCGGCGTGCCGATGCGATGGCCTCATCCAGCCCGTGCGCGCTCTCCACGAGGTGCATGCCCTTGCCGCCGCCGCCGGCGGACGGCTTCACCAGCAGCGGAAAACCGATCGCGAGGGCGGCAGCGGCAAGTTCGGTGTCGCTGAGGCTCGGGTCTGCGACACCGGGAACCACGGGAACCCCTCGATCGCCGACCTGCTTCTTCGCGCGGATCTTGTCTCCCATCACCGCAAGAGCCTCAATGCCCGGGCCGATGAAGACGAGGTCGGCGGCCACGCAGGCCGCCGCAAAGTCGGCGTTCTCGGCGAGGAATCCGTAGCCGGGGTGCACCGCTTCCGCACCGGTGTCGCGCGCTGCCTGGATGATGCGGGCGATGTTCAGATAGCTGTCGGCAGCACTCGCGGTGCCGATCCGCACCGCGACATCCGCGAGAAAGACGTGCCGGGCGCCGGCATCCGCGTCGCTGTAGACGGCAACCGAGTGGATGCCGAGGGAGCGCAGCGTGCGGATGATGCGGCAGGCGATTTCGCCGCGATTGGCGACGAGCACGGTGCCGAACATCGCGTGACAAGCGGGAGCGGAGGTCATCGCGGTCACATCCGGAAGACGCCGTAGGAGACGTCCTCCAGGGGGGCGTGTGAACACACTTCGAGGGCGAGACCGACGACAGTGCGGGTGTCGGCCGGGTCGATGATGCCGTCGTCCCAGAGCCGGGCAGTGGAGTAGTACGGGTTTCCCTGGCGTTCGTACTGCTCGGTGATCGGGGCACGGAAGGCGGCATCCTCCTCGTCCGTCCAAATGGCACCGGCGGACTCTGCCTGTTCGCGGCGGATGGTGGCGAGCACCGATGCGGCCTGGGGGCCGCCCATGACGGAGATGCGGCTTGCCGGCCACATCCAGAGGAATCGTGGCGAATAGGCGCGGCCGGCCATGGAGTAATTGCCCGCGCCGAAGGAGCCGCCGACGACGACCGTGAGTTTCGGCACCCGAGCGCAGGCGACCGCTGTGACCATCTTGGCACCGTGTTTGGCGATGCCACCCGCTTCGTATTCGCGCCCGACCATGAAGCCGGTGATGTTCTGCAGGAACAGCAGGGGGATCTTGCGCTGGTCGCACAGCTCGATGAAGTGGGCGCCCTTCTGGGCGGACTCGCTGAACAGCACCCCGTTGTTGGCGACAATACCCACCGGATGCCCGTGGATGCGGGCGAATCCGGTGACGAGGGTCTCGCCGTAGTTCTTCTTGAACTCGTGGAATTCGCTGCTGTCGACGATCCGCGCGATGATCTCCCGGGCGTCGTAGGGAATCTGCAGCTCCGTCGGCACGACTCCGTAGAGCTCGAGTGGATCGACCAGGGGTGGCAGCACGGGATGCAGCTCGTAGGGGCGGGAGGGGGCGGGCGGGAGCATCCCGACGATGTCGCGCACGATCTCGAGGGCGTGCTGGTCGTTGTCGGCGAGGTGGTCGACGACACCGGAAAGGCGGGCGTGTGTATCGCCGCCACCGAGATCCTCCGCCGTGACGACCTCACCGGTGGCGGCTTTCACCAGCGGCGGGCCGCCGAGGAAGATCGTGCCCTGGTTGCGCACGATCACGGTCTCGTCGCTCATCGCGGGCACGTAGGCGCCCCCTGCGGTGCTTGAACCGAGCACGGCAGCGATCTGCGGGATGCCGCGGGAGGACATCCGCGCCTGGTTGTAGAAGATGCGGCCGAAGTCCTCGCGGTCGGGGAAGACCTCGTCCTGGTGGGGGAGGAAAGCGCCGCCGGAGTCGACGAGGTAAATGCACGGGAGTAGGTTCTCCGCGGCGATCTCTTGGGCCCGCAGGTGTTTCTTCACCGTGAGGGGGTAGTAGGTGCCGCCTTTCACCGTCGCGTCGTTGCAGACGATCATGCAGTGTCGACCGCTCACGAGGCCGATGCCGGCGATGACGCCCGCTGCCGGGGCCTGATCGTCGTACAGGCCCCACGCTGCGAGCGGAGCGATCTCGAGGAAGGGGCTTCCGGTGTCGAGAAGGTAATCGATGCGATCCCGGGGAAGCAGCTTGCCCCGTGCCGTGTGCCGCTCGCGTGACCGCTCCGGTCCGCCGCGGGATGTCTCGGCCAGCCGCTCTCGCAACTCGACGACCAGCGCGCGTTGAGCCGCTTCGTTCGCCAGGAACCCGGCGCTCGCCGGCCGTGCTGTGCTGGGCAGAGTCGGCATTGACCAATCCGTTTCAGTTAGCGATCGCTAATTGAAACAGGTTAGTGGTGACTAACTGGAAAGTCGAGGGCGATCGAAGCGGACGAATTAGAATCGCGTGGGGGATCGGCCCCGCACGAGCGAGCAGGGGAGGTCGATCGGATGGCATCCACCCGTCGCATCCTTGTCGTTGCGTGCGTCCTCGTGCTTGGCTTCTCGCTCGTCGGCTGCGCGTCGACTGCACCACCGCCTTCGCCGAAGCCCTCGGCTTCCGTTACATCCGCTGCTCCGAGCTCGGCGGCAACCCCTGCTCCGGTGGCGAGCTACCGGACCGACGGCACAGCCCAGGCGAATACGGCCTGGTTCGATGCCGTGAACACGAAGCTTTTCGCCGCTAACGGATCAGCGAATGGTCGCGCAATAATCGACTCGCTGGTCGCAGCCGGCTTCGAGAAGGCAGCGATGCAGGTGACTCCGGACAAGACCTCGATCAACGGCGGAGTGGACTCGATCCTCTTCTCGGTGAAGATTGGCGACTCCTGCCTGCTCGGCCAGCACGGCGGGGGCGGTTACAGCAGCACGGTCGAACCTGTGTTGAAGAGCGGGCTGTGCCTGATCGGCAAGACTCGCGCGATCGACTGGTAGGGGCGCGCCCGGATGTAGTGCCCAGGACAGTGCTCGACCGGGAGAATGCGGGCCCGGCGTAGCCGCCTAAACTTGGGATCATGGCCGAATTCATTTACTCGATGGTCCGCGCCCGCAAAGCGGTCGGTGACAAGCTCATTCTCGACGACGTCACGATGTCGTTCTTCCCCGGCGCCAAGATCGGTGTCGTGGGACCGAACGGTGCGGGCAAGTCCACGATCCTCAAGATCATGGCCGGACTCGACACGCCGTCGAATGGCGAAGCGCGCCTGAGCCCCGGCTACACCGTCGGCATCCTGATGCAGGAGCCCGAGCTCGACGAGACCAAGACCGTGCTCGAGAACGTGCAGGAGGGCGTCGGCCCGATCAAGGCGAAGGTCGACCGTTTCAATGAGGTCTCCTCCGCGATGGCGGACCCGGATGCTGACTTCGATTCGTTGCTCGCCGAGATGGGTGTGCTGCAGGAGGCCATCGATGCCGCCGACGCCTGGGACCTCGACTCCCAGCTCGAGCAGGCGATGGATGCCCTGCGCACGCCACCGGGAGATTCAACCGTCTCAAATCTCTCCGGTGGAGAGAAGCGCCGCGTCGCGCTCACCAAGCTGCTGCTGCAGAAGCCGGATCTGCTGCTCCTCGACGAGCCCACCAACCACCTGGATGCCGAGAGTGTTCTCTGGCTTGAGCAGCACCTTGCGCAGTACCACGGCGCTGTTCTCGCCGTCACTCACGACCGGTACTTCCTCGACCACGTGGCCGAGTGGATCGCCGAAGTCGACCGGGGCCACCTCTACCCCTACGAGGGCAACTACTCGACCTACCTCGAGAAGAAGGGGGCCCGCCTCGAAGTGCAGGGCAAGAAGGACGCCAAGCTCGCGAAGCGGCTGTCGAGCGAGCTCGAGTGGGTGCGTAGCAATGCCAAGGGCCGGCAGGTCAAGTCGAAGGCGCGTCTCGCGCGCTACGAGGAGATGGCGAGTGAGGCCGAGAAGACGCGAAAGCTCGACTTCGAAGAACTGGTCATCCCGATCGGCCCGCGTCTCGGCGCGCAGGTGATCGATGCCAAGAGGCTCGAGAAGGGATTCGACGGCCGAGTGCTCATCGACGGCCTCAGTTTCACGCTGCCACGCAACGGCATCGTCGGTGTCATCGGCCCGAACGGTGTCGGAAAGACCACGCTCTTCAAGACCATCACCGGCCTCGAGCCGCTCGACGGCGGCGACCTGAAGATCGGCGAGACCGTCGACATCTCCTACGTCGACCAGGACCGTGGAGGCATCGACCCGACGAAGACCCTGTGGGAGGTCGTGTCCGACGGACAGGACTACATCCAGGTGGGCAAGACCGAGATCCCGTCCCGCGGCTATGTGTCGCAGTTCGGCTTCAAGGGTCCCGACCAGCAGAAGAAGGCCGGCGTTCTCTCCGGGGGGGAGCGCAATCGCCTCAATCTCGCGCTCACGCTCAAGCAGGGCGGCAACCTGCTCCTGCTCGACGAGCCGACCAACGACCTCGACGTCGAAACCCTCGGCAGCCTCGAGAACGCGCTGCTCGAGTTCCCCGGCTGCGCGGTGGTCATCACTCACGATCGGTGGTTCCTCGACCGGATCGCGACGCATATCCTCGCCTACGAGGGAACCGACACGAACCCTGGCAACTGGCACTGGTTCGAGGGTAACTTCGAGTCCTACGAAGAGAACAAGATCGCGCGCCTGGGACCGGATGCCGCCAAGCCCCACCGTTCGGCATATCGCAAGCTCACCCGGGACTGACTCTCGTGGCGCGGCTGCACATCCCGACGGTGCTGCGCTGGGGTGACCTCGATGCCTACGGGCATGTGAACAACGTCGAGATACTGCGTCTGCTCGAGGAAGCACGAGTGCACGCCCTGTGGATGCCCGATGACGAGTCGGAGCAACCGGGCGGCCTGCCGAGTGCGGTGCTGGATGCCCGGCTCGGGTCGGCGACGCTGAGCATCATCGCGCGCACCGAGATCGAATATCTGGCGACGATCGAGTACCGGCGCAGCCCGCTCGACATCCAGGTCTGGATCGGCCGCCTCGGTGGTGCCGACATCGATGTCTGCTACGAGATCCGGTCGCCGGTCGGTGTCGAACCCGCCGAGTTGTACGCCCGTGCGACCACCCGGGTCGTACTGTGCGACTCGCAGACGATGAGCCCGCGACGGCTCAGCGCGGAGGAGCGGGCGGCGTGGAAGCGGTACCTGGAAGAGCCGCTCGTCTTCACGCGGCGCTGAGGCCTATTTGGGATTCTGGGTGAGGGACCCGGTCCAGATCGCGCGCGCTCCCGATTCACC
>JBBRDX010000142.1:0-7045 GCA_038203515.1 Actinomycetales bacterium
TAGTGGTTCTTCGGTGTCCTGTGGGTGAATTCACCCTTTGAATTTGCTCTGCGCAGAGCCGGCTCTGCGCCGGCTTAGCGCCGAGCCGGTTCAGCGCTCGGCGTCGGCCAGCACCCGCAGCAGGTTCTCGCCGGTCAGGGCGGCCAGCTCGGCCGAGGACCAGCCCCGGTCGATCAGCTCGGCGATCAGCCCCTGCATCTGCGGGATGCTCGCGGTCGCGCGCGGCTCATAGGTGGGAGCGAGGATTCCGAGGCGCTCGTAGCCGCGACTGAACTCGAGCTCGAAGCGGTAAGCGAGGGCCCACCACTCTTCAGTGCCGGTGGCTGCGGTCGCGAGGATCTTGTCGTCGATGTCGGTAACGTTGCGCACGAGGGTGACCTCGTAACCGCGGTAGCCGAGCCAGCGTCGCCACTGGTCGTAGACGAGCGCGGAACGCAGGTGACCGATGTGCGGCGAGGACTGCACGGTGGGCCCGCAGACGTAGATGCCGACCCTCCCCTCAACGATCGGCACGAGGTCGAGAAGCCCCTGCGAGCGGGAATCGTAGAGGCGCACTGTCACGCGCACCAGCCTACCGAGTGCTCCCCGACCGGATGCGCTGGAGCAGGCAGGTGGCGATCACACTGACACCGTCGCCGCGCCCGGTGAAGCCGAGTCCGTCGGAGGTCGTCGCCGCGACGCTCACCGATGCGCCCACGAGGGCACCGAGTCTGGCCTCGATCTCGCCGCGCCGGGTGCCGACCTTCGGATGGTTCGCCACGACCTGCACGGAGATGTTGCCGATCGCGAACCCGGCGGCCATCACGCGCTCGACCGTCGCCGTGAGGAAGACCTCGCCATGGGCATCCGCGAACCGTGGGTCTGCGCTGCCGAAGTTCGACCCGAGGTCACCGAGCCCTGCTGCGGAGAGCAGGGCGTCGCAGACGGCATGGCAGACAGCGTCCCCGTCGCTGTGGCCGGCCAAGCCGACTTCGCCCGGCCAGAAGACCCCGCCGAGCCAGAGCGGACTGGCGACATCGAACGCGTGCACATCGATTCCGATGCCGGTGCGGGTCTCGGCCGGACCGGCCGGCGACAGGGATGACTCCGCACGCCGCAGATCCCATGGGGTCGTGATCTTGAAGGCGAGCGCGTCGCCGTCGATCACTCGCACCTCGTGACCGGCGGCGGCGAAGAGCGCGGCGTCATCGGTGTGATCCGCGGTCGCGTCGGCGTAGGCGGCGGCGAGCTGTGCTCGCGGGAAGCCCTGCGGGGTCTGCACCGCCACGAGCTCCGACCGGTCGACGGCGGCGACCACGAGCTCGCCATCCACCCGTTTGATTGTGTCGATGACCGCGAGGCCGGGGATGACACCCGCTCCGGTCTGCCGCACGGCCGCGACCACGGCGTCGAACTGTGCGGACGGGGTGAACGACCGGGCCGCATCGTGCACGAGCACGATGCGGATACCGGGAGCGAGCGCTGCGAGCCCTGCCGCCACGGAGCCCTGCCGCGAATCCGAACCGGCCACGACGGTCACCGATTCGTGCGCGGCACCGGCGACCTGGGTGGCGAGCAGGCGTGCTTCGACGATCCAATCCGCGGGGGCCACCACCACGACCTGGGCCGACTCGGCGCTGCCGAACACCCCCTCGAGCGCATGGGCGAGGATCGTGCGCCCCGCGACCGCGACGAACGCCTTCGGGTCGGGATGCCCGAGGCGGGAGCCGCTGCCCGCAGCGACAACGACGATGCCGATCTCGGGGCTAGGACGCAAGAACCTCATCGAGCACGGTCGAAGCCTTCTCTTCGCCCTTCACCGTGCACGTGTTCACTTCGGTGTTCGCCGCCGCACCATGGTGGGGGTAAACGATCGTCTCGCCGACCTCGAAAAGCATTGCTGGCACTCCGTTCCAGTGGCCTGAACTTTATCACAGGGCCCATTCGGCGGTGGGCAGGAGGCCTCGGCACCCGCCACCGTAGGCTAAACTTCGAACGGGTTTCGCGCGCCACCCGGCCAACACCGCCCATCATCTTCATCCGTTCTGGAGGGTCCCGTGAGAGCTCGCATAGCCGCAACCGTCGTAGTGGCGGCTTCGCTGTTGCTCTCCACCGCTGGCTGCAGCTTCTTCGCCCCGCAGGCGACGCTGAAGCGTTACGACCCCAGCGACGGAGTGGGCGCGACCGTCGGCCAGGTCAAGGTGCGCAACGCGCTACTGCTCACCAAGGACGGCCAGGTCGCAAGCTTTCTCGTCAACCTCGTCAACGACGGCGAGAAGACGGTTAACGTGCTCATCCAGTACAGCGGAACCACCGCCAGCGGCACATCGGGCAAGGTCGACACCCGCGTGCAGCTCGACGCGGGCGAGGTGAAGACCTTCGGATCCTCCGACACCCGCCAACTGATCTTCACCGGCATCGACTCGAAGGCCGGATCGCTGTTCCCGGTCTTCGTGCAGTACGGCACGCAGACCGGCGAACAGCTGCTCGTTCCAGTGCTCGACGGGTCGCTCTCCGAATATTCGAAGCTACTGCCGACACCGCTGCCGACCACGACTCCGCCGGTGAACCCGACGGTCATCCCCGTCCCCAGCCCCACGGCGACCACCGCCCCGTAGACGAAGTGGCGGCGTCGGGGCCCAATGCGACGGCATCAGGGTCTACGGCATCAGGGCTCGAACCGGTAGCCCAGTCCGCGCACGGTCAGCAGCATCCGCGGGTCGGACGGCTCCTTCTCGATCTTTGAACGGATGCGCTTGATGTGCACGTCGAGTGTCTTGGTGTCGCCGAAATAGTCGGACCCCCAGACCCGGTCGATCAGCTGGCCGCGGGTGAGCACACGACCGGAGTTGCGCAGCAGCACCTCGAGCAGCTCGTATTCCTTGAGTGGCATGGCAGTGTCGACCCCGCGCACCGCGACGGTGTGACGGTCGACATCCATACGCACATCGCCGGACTCGAGGATCGCGGTGTCATCTTCGTCGGTCTCCACTCGCCGGCGCATCACCGCGCGGATGCGGGCGAGAAGCTCACGGGTGGAGTACGGCTTGGTGACGTAGTCGTCGGCACCGAGCTCGAGGCCGACCACGACATCCACTTCGCTGTCCTTGGCGGTGAGCATGATGATCGGCACCTGCGATCGGGTGCGGATCTCGCGGCATACCTCGGTGCCGGCGATACCGGGCAGCATGAGGTCGAGCAGCACCAGGTCGGCTCCGGTGCGGTCGAATTCCGCGAGCGCAGAGACGCCGTCAGCTGCGATCGCGGTCTCGTAACCCTCCCGCCCGAGAAGGAAGGCGAGGGGCTCGCTCAGGGAGGGTTCGTCTTCGACGATCAGGATGCGCAACTCAGGCCTCTTTCAGGGATGCCGCCGCGGCGTGGGACGCCTCGGGCAGACGGATGGTGAAGGTCGAACCGTTACCGGGCTGGGACCAGACACGGATGTCGCCGCCGTGGTTCTGCACGACGTGCTTGACAATACTCAGGCCGAGCCCCGACCCGCCGGTGTGGCGGGATCGAGCCGGATCGATGCGGAAGAAGCGCTCGAACACGCGGTCGAGTTCGTCATCCGGGATGCCGATGCCCTGGTCGGTGACGGCGATCTCGACGATGCCGTCGGTATTTTTCACGCCGACCCCGACCCGGGAACCCTTGGGCGAATACTGGATCGCGTTGGCAATGAGGTTGTGCAGCGCCACAGCAAGGAGCGGCTCATCGCCGTAGACCTCGGCGCCAGTGTCTCCCCCGCTGACGATGGTTACCCGGCTGGACTCCGCCGCCACGCGATTCTGGTCTACGGCTAGGGCAACCACGTGGTCGATCTCCACGACTGTGGGGCTGGTGAGTGCATCCGCGGCCTGCAACCGGGAGAGCTCAATGATTTCCTGGGTGATGCGCGCAAGGCGATCCGCCTCCTTGGTGAGGCGTTTGGCGAAGCGACGCACCTGGTCCGGTTCATCGGATGCCGCCTGCAGCGCCTCGGCGAGGAGGCCGACCGCGCCGATCGGAGTCTTGAGCTCGTGGCTGATGTTGGCCACGAAGTCCCGTCGTACCTCGTCGAGCCGGTAAGACTCGGTGCGGTCCTCCGCGAGCAGCAGGATGTAGCGCGCACCAAGCCGAGCCACCCGCACGAAGAGGTAGATGTTCGCGTCGCCGAAGGGGCCGCGGGCGAGCTCGAGTTCCTGCGTGATCGGCTCGCCGTAGCGACGCACGCGATCCACGATGGTCACAAGTTCCGGATGCACCAGCGCCTGGTTCCAGACCAACCCGAAGGCCATCGCACCCGGGCTCGCCTTCACGACCGTATTGGAGGGGTCGAGCACGACGCCGGCGGACTCGAGGGCCTCGATCACCTGGTCAACACCATCCGGAACCGCCGTGCTCACCACCGCCACCGCGCGCTGCCCACGGCGTGTGGAGGCGACGAGCACCGCCGTGACGCCAGCGCCGACGACGATGCCGAAGGCCAGCGCGAGCGGCACCAGCAGGGCGGAGTCCATAGCGACTAGATTAGTTACATTCGGGGGCTCGGCTCGTGCCCGCATGGTATCCGGCTCCCGCACTTGGCGTGTTGTTCAGGTGCGGTTCCCCTCCTGTTCACCTCCGCGGGGCAGGGTGGCACGAACTGTGCGGGAATTGAAGACTCGCAGCGAAAGGGACGGACACGATGCGCGAGGTATTCCAGCAGGAACTGGCGGAGGTGCAGGAGCGCCTCGTCGAGATCGCCACCCTTGTGGAAACGTCGATAGACAACGCCACTCGCGCGTTCAACGAATCGAACGTGTCGCTCGCCGAGGCCGTCATAGCCGACGACGACAAGATCGACGAAGCGGCGATCGCCCTCGATGAGCTCGCCATCAACATCCTCGCTCGCCAGCAGCCGGTGGCCCGTGACCTGCGCATCGTCGTGAGCGCACTGCGCATCAGCGCCTCGCTCGAGCGGATGGGCGACATGTCCGAGCACATCGCGCAGCTCGCACGGTACCGCTTTCCCGACAAGGTGGTGCCGAAGTCGCTTCGCTCCACGTTCGCGGAGCTCGGCCACCTCGACGTGCAGATCGCGCGAAAGCTCACCGAGCTGCTTCGCACGGAAGACGTACGCATCGCCGAAGAGATCCGCAACGACGATGACAGGATCGACGCGCTGCACCTCAGCGTTTTCGACAAGGTGCTCGGGGAGACCTGGAAGGGCGGGGCCGTCGACACGGTGGATGCCACCCTCGCGTCGCGCTACCACGAGCGATTCGCGGACCACGCGGTCTCGATCGCAAAGAAGGTGCAGTACCTGGCAACCGGCGACTGGGTCGCCGCGCAACTCTGACCCTCCCCCACCCGGTTTTACTACCGCTACCCGGTTTGGACACGGAGGTGGCCGCAAAAACGGGAGATGGTCGCGCTGGTAGGAGCGTGGCTCTACTTCTTACCCTGCGCTGCGACCGCCGCAGCACCGGCCGCAGCGGCTTCGGGGTCGAGGTACACGGCCGGCTTCACCGGCGCGAAAGTCTCGTCGAGGGTGTAGACCAGCGGGATGCCCGTGGGGATGTTCAGCTCCACGATCGCGTCATCCGCAATATGGTCGAGGTGCTTCACCAGGGCGCGAAGCGAGTTGCCGTGCGCGGTGACGAGCACGGTCTTGCCCGCGGCGAGGTCCACGGTGATTTCGGACTCCCAATAGGGAAGCAACCGGTCGATCACCAGTTTGAGGGATTCGGTTCGTGGCAGATCGGCACCGAGCCCGGCGTAGCGCGGGTCATGGGCTTGCGAGAATTCGCTGTCGTCGTCGAGGGGCGGCGGCGGCACGTCGAACGACCTGCGCCAGGTCATGAACTGCTCCTGGCCGTATTCGGCGAGCGTCTGCGCCTTGTCCTTGCCCTGCAGGGCACCGTAGTGGCGTTCGTTGAGGCGCCAGCTGCGCTTCACATCGATCCAGTCGCGGTCGGCGACATCCAGGGCGATATCGGCGGTGTGGATGGCGCGCTTGAGCACACTCGTGTACTGGATATCAGGCAGGATGCCGGATTCCCCGAGGAGCTCGCCAGCCCGCCTCGCCTCGGCGCGGCCCTGGTCACTCAGGTCGACATCCACCCACCCCGTGAAGAGGTTCTTCTGGTTCCAGTCGGAGTTGCCGTGGCGCAGGAGAACGAGCGTGTACGTCATGCGTCAACTCTAGCGAGCGGGATAATCGACGCATGCCCATCGGTTCGATCACTCGCGGGACCACCGGCACCAATCGCCTGCGCCGTATCGACCGGTGGATCGCAGAGCTTCCGGCCTTCCGCCGGGCAGCTGATCCGCTGGTGGTCGACCTCGGTTACGGGGCATCCGCGACGACCACCCTGGAGCTGCACCAGCGCCTCTCACTGGTGCGTCCGCGGGTGGAGGTGGTGGGCCTGGAGATCGATCCGGCTCGGGTGACACTCGCGGTGCTCTCCGCACGACCCGGAGTGCGCTTCGCGCTCGGCGGGTTCGAGGTGCCACTGCCCGATGAGCGCGAAGCCACGGTCATCCGAGCGCTCAATGTGCTGCGGCAGTACGACGAATCCGAGGTGCTCGCGGCGTGGCGACTGATGGTGTCGCGCCTGGAGCCGGAGGGGGTGCTCGTGGAGGGCACCTGCAACGAGGTGGGCCGCGTAGCCAGTTGGGTGGATGTCACGGCCGACGGGCCCCGCGCCCTCACGGTCAGCCTGCGCCTCGCCGACCTCGAACGGCCGTCCATCGTGGCAGAGCGGCTGCCCAAAGTGCTGATCCATCGCAATGTGCCCGGGGAGCGAGTGCACGCCTTTCTCCTCGATCTCGATCGACAGTGGCAGCTGAATGCCGCCCTCTCGGTCTACGGGCCGTCGCAGCGGTGGATCGCCTCCGCCCAGGGCCTCGCCAACGAGGGCTGGGCGGTGCAGGGCGGCCGTTCGCGCTGGAAGCTCGGCGAACTCACCGTGGACTGGGCTGCGGTGGCACCACAGGGTTTCGTGTGGTGACCCGACCCGGCCACCTCCCGCCCCACCATCTCCAGCCCGTCCACCTCCCGTTTTTGCGACCACCCCCCAGAGTCAAAAGGGAGGTGGTCGCA
>JBBRDX010000143.1:0-7037 GCA_038203515.1 Actinomycetales bacterium
GCCGAATACGGCTGCGGCTCGATGCTGGGCGGGACGACCGTTGGCACAGCCGAATAGGGCTGCGGCTCGATGCTGGGCGGGACGACCGTTGGCACAGCCGAATAGGGCTGCGGCTCGATAAGGTCGTAAACCGGCTGGCCAGGAGCCGTCGCAACGCCCGGCTGCGGGGGGTGAGTCGCTACGGGTGACATGTCGCCGAATTCTCTGGTGGAGTCAGGGGCGTTCGGCGCCCGGGAAAAATCCGGCGAGAGGGCTACCCCCGGAACCGGAGCCGAGTCGGCGATCACGGGTGCAGGAGCGACCGGGTCATCCGGGGGTTCCAGAACCTGAGCGGGCTCCGCCGCCGTCGCTGTGGCCCGGGGCGGGCTCGATCGGCGGCTGGTCTCCTCGCGGACAAACTCCTCGCGGGCACGCGCATACTCCGCATCGCGAATCGAGCGACGGGTCGGCAGAGGTGCTTCGCCATTCGACGGAGGATCCTCGGCAGGGAGTACGACCGGCCGACCGGAGGGCGCCGGGAAATCCAACAGGTCCAGAGTGGGATTCGGGGTGATGGTCACCGGGGTCGGAGCGACCATCGCCCCGGCCGGCTCCGGTTCGGATACTCGGGGAGACTCCGTCTGTTCGAGAGGGGGCGCGTGGACGGTCACCACAGCGCGCGCCATCGGTGGCGGCCGCGGGGTGCTTATGGCCGGAGTGCTGGGAGGAGGCATGATCGCTATCGAGCCGGTCAGTCCCAGCCGCTCGGCCTCATCCGCCATCGCCGCTGCGAGCGCATCATCGTCGTAACGCTCGAATCCATCGGTCGGCTCGGTGGGTTCGGCCGCCGCGCCGGCTAAGGCCTCAGTGTCCATGCCCAGTTTCCATGCCCAGAATGATACGGGTTCGCTGTCATTTGTCGGGGTGACGGGCCGCAGACATTGCGGCAACTCCCGCGAGAATGAGGGCGAGTCCGACCCAGCCGACGATCGCGAGGCGCTCCCCCACCACCGCTACGGCGAGGTAGGCAGAGATACCGAGGCTGAGGGTGCTGTGCAGGACCGGTGCCCCGGTCAGGATCAGTACCGGCAGCAGTCCGATCGACCCGAGTCCGAACATCCCTCCCATCACACCTCGCGAAGGCAGGCCGAGCGTGATCGCTCGTGATGAGGCGTAGGTGTAGAGCGCGTAGCCGATGCCGGCGAGGAGGCCAAGAGTCACACCGGAGATGATGCTCGTCGCCGAACGGTCGTCTCGGGTGGAGCCGCCGAGCGCGAGCAGGGCGATACCGGACACCGCGGTCAGGGTGCAGGCGATCCAGGCTCGTCCCGGGCGACGCCGCTCCCAGGCCCACTCGAAGAAAGCTACGAACATGGGCCCGGAGCCGAGAGCGACGACGTTGCCGATCACCACGCCGGCCGTGTCCATCGCCGCATAGAAGGCGAGCGGATAAGCGACCACACCGACCGCGCCGACCGTCAGCCACCGTCGCGCGGCGCGATCACCGAGTACCGAGACGGATGTCCTCAGCGACACAGCGAACAGCAGCGCGCCGCCCACTCCCATCGTCGCCGACCCCACGGCGAGTGGACTCACCTCCGCCGGGAGGAAGCTCGCCGCCGTGCCGGTGGTGCCCCAGAGGATCGAGGCAAGGATGAGGGCGACGGCCGCGCGACTCACGCGCCCGCCTGCGCCACGGTCATACCCACGAGAACAGACTCTACGAGAGCCGGGTCATCCGCTCCGGCGATGTGGCGGGATAGCGCGGGACACGAGCATCTCGGAGGTCATCGCCGAATGGAGCCGCTTGTCAACACCCCCCAGAATTGATTTGAGAATGGAATCGACGTAGTAGCGTTCAGTTCATAACCGAGGGCGGCGCTCCTCGATTCACCGTCATAACAGGAGAACAAGCGTGGGAAAGATGCTCTACGGCCAGACGATCGAGGTCACCTTCGACGATCGCGTGCTGGCCCATCTTCAGCTGGTCATCGGCCTCAAACTCCGTCGCGCCGAGAGCTTCTTCTTCTCCTGGAGAGACGAGCAGAGCGTGGGCGATGGCCGCAGCGTCATCTGGCTCGATCCGTCGATCCCCTTGGTTTTCCGCTACACCGGCGGTCGCATGCCCAAGATCAACCGTGAGTGGCTCGAAGCCCTCACCATCTCCTCCAACAGCGCGCAGGGACTCCAGCTCTCCGAAGAGGTCGGAGCCCCCGGGAAGACCTCGGAGGAATGAGCGGTACAGGCCGCGACGGCTGACCGCCGCGGTCGAAAATCTATTGGTCTCAGACCAGGTAGGAGTGCAGGTCTTCGCTGCGCAGGCGCTTGAGGCTGCGCGTTTCGAGCTGGCGCACGCGCTCCCGGGTGATCCCGTACAGCTCCCCCACCTCGTCCAGCGTGAGAACCTGGCGTCCCTCGAGTCCGAAGCGCAAACGGAGGACCGTGGCATCGCGTGGCGGCAGAGCGTCGAGTTTGCGCCGGATGTCATCGTACCGAAGGTCGATCTCCACCGATTCGTGCGGTTGCGGGGTGTCGGTGTCTTCGATGAGATCGCCGAGTTCGGTGTTGCCGTCGTCGCCGATCGGGATGCCGAACGAGATGGTGTCGTGATCCGACTTCGCCAGCTTGATGACTTCCGCGACCGTAATCTGGGCCGAGTCGGCGACCTCTTCGATCGTGGGGGCGCGGCCGAGCTCGTTCATCAGATCGCGGCGCACCCGATCCAGCTTGTCCATCTTTTCGACGGTGTGCACCGGTATGCGGATGATTCGGCTGGAGTCGGCGATGCCACGCAGGATCGACTGGCGGATCCACCAGGTGGCGTATGTGGAGAACTTGTTGCCAATCGCATAGTCGAACTTCTCGACCGCCCGCACCAGACCGAGGTTGCCCTCCTGGATAACGTCCATGATCGGAAGCCCGCGTCCCGCGTAGCGTTTGGCTATGCTCACAACGAGGCGAAGGTTCGCGCAGACGAACTGCTGGTATGCCGCGACACCGTCGCGGGCGAGCCAGAGGAGTTCCCGCTTCGACTTGCTGTCGAACTCCGGATTCTGGGCCAAGCGCTCGCCGGCCAATACCCCCACCTCGATGCGCCTGGCCAGGCTCACTTCTTCGTCCGCGGTGAGGAGCTGCGCGCGTCCGATCCGCTGGAGGTAATCGCGAAGGGGATCGATCGAGACCTGCGCGGCACCACGCGGCGAATCGAGCACAGACTCTTCTTTTTCGTAGACGCTGATCGTCATGGAATGACCCCTCTTCTGGTTACATTCAGGGTAGGGGAAGGGTCAATTTCGAGCTCAGGGCTTGACACTGAGGGAGGTAACGCGCTATCGGTCTGCAGGTCTTGACTGGGATCGCGCAGGCCACTCTGGTAGCCTCGACGCTGTTTCGCCGAGCCTGTCGTATTCGGTCGCCGGGGAATCGTCCGCCTATGACTACTTCTCGCCAGCCCCTCCCCTCCCGACGTGCCGCACTGCGGACCCGTCGAACGGCGCCAGCCCCGCGGCGCTCACGGTTGGGAGTCGGGGCGTCCCTCGGGGCCCTCTCGCTCATCGCCGTCTTTGCAATTGCGCCGCCGGCCACCCCGGATGCCGCCGGCCAGCTCGCGATCTACATTGCGGCTCATCCGCAGACTCTCAGCGTCTCGAAGCGAATAGCCCTGGAAGACAGGACCCGTGACGGCTACTCTGCGACAGCGGGCGTCGAGTCTTTGGCGGTGAACGGCACAAATTACGCCTGGGCGAAGATGGTTCTGCTCTCCGGTGGCTGGCCGCAGTCCGAAGCGAACGTCACGGTGATGGTGCGCTGGATGCGGCAGGAAAACGGCACCGACAGCTGGTGGAATCGCAACAACCCCATGAACAACGGCTACGGCTCCGGCGGCGGCGGCGGACTGGGAAGCTACGACAACCTGGTGACCGCAGCCCAGAAGGCCGCCGAGAATCTGCAGCGCAATCCGTCGTTCTCGACGATTGTGGCCGCGTTCGCAGTGTCGGCTCCCACCAAGATCACCGAGCAGGCAATCTGGGCGTCCCCGTGGGCCTCTAGCCACTATGGCAACGGATCGAGCTGGCACACCTCGCCGGTACCGGAAGTGACGGCACCGGCGAGCGCCTGGTGAGCTAGCTGTGGGTGAACTGACCGAGCATCAGGCCTCGCTCATCGCCGTCTTTTCGGCCTGTCCCTTGGCCGCATAGTACGCGGCCCGTGCCGCGATGCGGCGTGACTGCTCGGCCTGGCCGGCATCGAGAACATCCTGCGGAACCTCGACGTTCGGAACCCGGCTCACGCCGTTGTGCTTCTCGATGTAGGCGTCCAATTCGAGACCGGACTCCCACGACGTGATGAGGCAGTAGCGGGCCTCGCCACCGGTGTGGGTTGCGGCGTGCCAGAGACGCTGGGTGTCGATGATCAGCTGCGCACCGGCGGGGAGGGCGATACGGTATTCGACACTCGGGTCGGTGCGGTTCTCGCGCAGCACGAAGTAGCTGTCTTTGTCATCCGTGAGGTTGAAGAACCCGCGAACGACCCAGCCGGTGCCGTCCGGGTTGAGGCGGTTGTTGTCGTCCTGGTGCAGGTTGTACAGGGTGTCCGCATACTCGTTCGGCTGCAGTTCGATGACGCGGCAACGACCGACGTTCGCGCCCGGCTCCACGGCCCGGCGCACGAGGTTCGGCGCCTTCTCGACCTGGGACGGGATCCAGACGCCGTCCTTATCGGTGCGCGGCGGCTTGTGATTCCAGAAGCCATTGACCTCGATTTCGCCCTTCGCGCTGGCGAGCGGAGCGAACTGGGTTTCACCCGACGACTTCCAGTCGACGAACTCGATATCGAGCCATTCCTTGGGGTCGAGCTCCTGGTTGTAACGGTCGAGGACGACATAGCCGGTCTCCTCGAGAGCGGCAGATTTGGTGTAACCCATGATGCGGATCATAACCTTTCGTAAGGGGCCAGCACGTTTTAACAGACCCAACTTAGGTAAGCCTAACATTTGCCATTCTTTGGGCCCGATCCGCGCCGGCGTTCGAATAAACTTGGCGCAACCATGGGTACTGCCACGAATATCGAAGCGACCGCTGTCAATACAATCGCCTGGCTCTCCGCCGCAGACACGTCCATTGTGGTGCCGGTCTACCAGCGCCAGTACCGCTGGGATATCGGCGCGTGCGAGCAGTTGCTTGCCGACATCCGCGACGTTGCCGACTCGGCAGTCTCGGACGCAGGCGAGCTTCAGATGCATTTCATCGGATCGATCCTGTCATCCGCGAGCACCGAGCCCTCCAACAGTACCGAGCCCTCCAACAGCGCCGAGCGGACCACCTCCGAGCTCGTGCTCATCGACGGCCAGCAGCGCATCACGACGCTCATGCTCCTGATCGCTGCCCTGCACCACAGCGTGCTGAACGACTCGGCGCTGGCCGCCGACCCCTCGCTCGCCGCCGATCTTGAAAAGGTGCTGGTGCGGGACACGGACCGCACGCGCACGAAGCTTCGTCCACACCGCGCCTGGGCCGAGATATTCGAGAGTGTGGTCCTCGACCGTCGACTGGCGGATGCCGACCTTCGCGACTCCCGCTTCGACGACAACTACGCCTTTTTCCGCAGTCAGGTTCCCGCTTCGGAGGTGGAGCGCATCTGGGCCGGCCTGCAACGGCTCGAGCACGTCGCCATCACCCTCGGCGCAGACGCGAATGCCCAACAGATCTTCGAGAGTCTCAACTCCACCGGCGAACCGCTGCGAGATCACGAGTTGATCCACAACTACGTGCTCATGGGGCTGTCCCACGCCGAGCAGAGTGAGATCGAAGACTCGTTTTGGGTGCCGATCGAGCAGAACACCGGCGACGCCATTGCCGGGTTCTGGAGGCATTACCTGGTCATGACAACAGGGCGGGAGATCGACTCCACCGGTGGACGTGCGGTGTACGACGCGTTCCGCCAGAGCTTCCCACGGCTGGACTTCGAGACCCTGCGCGAGCACGCGGCAGAGTGGAGACAGTATTCCGAGATCTACCGGATCCTGCTGCAGCCGGCGCTCGCTGGGGATGCGGAGATCACGCGCCAGCTCGAGTTCACCAATACCTTCGGTCGGGGGATGTACCCGATCGTGATGCGCGCGTACCGCGACCACTCGCGTGGCACGACCCGGGCGAATGCCCTGGCCAGCACGCTGGAACTGGTGCAGTCCCTCCTGCTTCGTCGCACGGTTGTCGGCCTGGACACCGACCGACTGGTTGGACGCCTGTGCCGGGCAGGAGAGGCGGGGGCGGATTCCCTGGCCGGCGCGATCTCCCGTATCACCCCATCGGACGCACGGGTGCGGGTGGCGCTCAAGTACGGAGACCTCCCGCACGCCGCCTACGTTCTCGGACGGCTCGCCGACGTCGACGGCTCTCTCGAACTGGACGTCGACCATGTCTTCCCGCTGGCACCCGCCGACAGCTGGAGCGGCGACGGGATACGAGCGTGGGCTGACTACACCGACGACGAACAGAACAGCCACCGCGCGCTCGCTCAGACCCTCGGCAATCTCGCGCTCCTGGAGGCGTCATCCGTCGAGCGGGCACTCGACGCCTCCTTCCCCGAGAAGCGGGCCATGTATGCGAAGAGCGCGATGGCGACGACCCGCACGCTCGCCGACGTTCCGGCCTGGGGAACCGCGGCGATCAGCGAACGAACCGCGCGGCTCACTGTCGACTTCCTGGCCATCTGGGCCCGCCCGGCGACGATGGGCATCGATGATGACGGCCTCACACCGGTCCTCGACGCGCAGCGGCGTCGCGGATGGCCGCCCGGCTGGCAACGTGAGTTCGAGTACGTGGAATACCGCGGTGAGCACTGGGAGGTCTATGACGTCAAGTCCCTGTTCAACCGCATTTTCAAGCGACTCTGGGCGGATGCTCGTGCCGACGTCGTCGCTTTCAGCACCCGTCGCGGCGGCCCGATCTTCGATGCCCAGTCGGGGACCGGCCAGTGGGACGCGCTGGATGTGTCCAACTTCCGCTACATGGGGTGGGAGTCGAAGTACATGCTCACGGCCGTGCAGGGGGGGCTCG
>JBBRDX010000144.1:0-7028 GCA_038203515.1 Actinomycetales bacterium
ATGCGTCAACGGTAACGCCGGGGGTTCCGAAACCCGGGCCTCGACACGCTCGACCCCTGGTGCGTCGATACCGGTGCATCAGTAGCGGATGGCGTCGATCACTGTGAATCGCACGGCCACGATCGCGGGAAGCAGCCCCGCAAGGGCTCCCACGATGGTGGCCGCAGCGGCAACGAGCCCGGAGCTGAGTCGTGTTGTCAGCTTCTTGGCCATCGAGGGGAGGAACCCAGGCCTCGAACTGCGCGTGGTCGGCATAGGTTGTCGGATCGGCCACGGCGCGGAGAAGGATCCCACCAGCGCCGCGACGTTGACGTCATGGGTGATGGTGATCAGTGCGGCACCGGATGTTTCAGACACGTCGTCAAGAAGCTCCGTGACGCTTGCACCGGTCTCGATGTCCAGTGCTCCGACCGGCTCGTCGGCGAGAATGAGCCGCGGACTACGGATCAGCGCACGCGCGATCGCGACGCACTGCTGCTCCCCTCCGGAGAGCTTCTCCGTCGCGAGCTGGCGACGGCGTCAGAACTGCCGACCGTTCCACCCTCACACCAATGGGGCTTGAGCGAGTCATCACTCTGGCGGATGAGTCTCGATACGCGCCCTGGCGGGCGCTACTCGACCACCGGGCACTCCTGGCGGGCGCTACTCGACCACCGGGAAGACTAGGCCTCGATCACCACCGGCACGATCATCGGACGACGACGGTGGGACGAGTTCACCCAGCGACCCACCGTGCGGCGGATCACCTGGCTGAAGGAATGAGTGTCGCGGGTGCCGTTTGCCGCAGCATCAGACAGCGCCTTGATGATGAGCGGCTTGACCGCGTCGAACACTGCCTCGTCCTCGGCAAACCCGCGAGCCTGGATCTCCGGCCCGACGATGACCCGCCCGGTCTGGGCGTCGATCGCCACGAAGATCGAGACGAAGCCCTCTTCGGCGAGGATGCGGCGGTCCTTGAGGTCGGCATCCGTGATCTCCCCGACCGAGGAGCCGTCCACATAGACGAACCCGAGGTCGAGCTGCCCGACGACGGTGGCCACGCCGTCTTTGAGGTCGATGACAATGCCGTCTTCACCGATGATCGTGTTTGCCTCGGGGATGCCCGTGGCGATCGCGAGCTGCTGGTTGGAGACCAGATGGCGGTACTCCCCGTGCACCGGCAACACGTTCTTCGGCTTCAGGATGTTGTAGACGTAGAGCAGCTCTCCGGCGGAGGCGTGCCCGGAGACGTGCACCTTGGCGTTGCCCTTGTGGACTACATTGGCGCCGAGCTTGGTGAGCCCGTTGATCACGCGGTACACGGCGTTCTCGTTGCCGGGGATGAGGCTCGAGGCCAGGATGATCGTGTCGCCCTTGCCCACCTCGATCTGATGCTCGAGGTTGGCCATGCGCGCGAGAACAGCCATCGGCTCACCCTGCGACCCGGTCGACATGTAGACGATCTTGTTGTCGGGCAGGTCAGCGGCCTTCTTGGCGTCGATGAGCACGCCGGCGGGCACCTTGAGATAGCCGAGGTCGGCGGCGATGGTCAGGTTGCGCACCATCGAGCGCCCCATGAATGCGACGCGCCGGCCGTTAGCGTGGGCGGCATCCAGCACCTGCTGCACGCGGTGAACGTGGCTCGAGAAGCTCGCCACGATCACTCGGCGCGGTGCTTTGGAAATGACGGACTCGAGCACGGGCCCGATGTCGCGCTCCGGGGCGGTGAAGCCCGGAACATCCGCATTGGTGGAATCGGGCAGGAACAGGTCGACGCCGATCTCACCGAGGCGGGCGAAAGCACGCAGGTCGGTGATGCGGTCGTCGAGGGGAAGCTGGTCCATCTTGAAGTCACCGGTGTGGAGCACGACCCCCGCAGCGGTCTTGATCGCCACGGCGAGGGCATCCGGAATCGAGTGGTTCACCGCGATGAACTCGAGGCCGAACGGGCCGATTTTCTCGGACTGGCCCTCAGCGACCGTGAGCGTGTAGGGGGTGATGCGGTGTTCCTTCAGCTTCGCCTCGATCAGCGCGAGCGTGAGGGTGGAGCCGATCAGCGGGATGTCCTGGCGCAGCTTGAGCAGGTAGGGCACCGCCCCGATATGGTCTTCATGTCCATGCGTGAGCACGACGCCGAGCACGTCGTCGAGCCGGTCCCTGATGGGGCTGAAGTCCGGAAGGATCAGGTCCACGCCCGGCTGGTTTTCCTCGGGGAAGAGGACGCCGCAGTCGACGATGAGGATCTTGCCGTCGATCTCGTAGGAGGTCATGTTGCGGCCGATCTCCCCGAGTCCGCCGATCGGGATGACGCGCAGGGTCGCGGGCGCGAGGGGACGTGGTTCGTACACCGGTGAGTTCATGGAGTCCAATATTTTCGTTGATCTTCGGGGTCTTTCACCCCCTTACTACAGCCTGTTAGCGCGTGGTCCCGGCGACTTTGGGCAGCGCGCCGCCCGCGGCCGCATTGCGGTCTGGGCGGAAGTTCGACAGGTCGACCCCGGGGATCTCGCCGACGAGAGCGATCTCGTCTTCGATCTGGGCAGCCTCGAAGTCCTCCGGGCCGACGAGCGGCAGCCGAACGCGCGGGCTGCCGATGCGGCCGAGGCCGTGCAGGATGTACTTGACCGCCACGGTGCCGGGCACATGGGTCATTGCGGCACGCACGAGCGGCTCAAGCTGCTGGTGCGCGGCGGTGGCTGTCGCGAGGTCGCCCGCGTTGACGGCATCCACAATCACCCGGTAGGGGGCGGCGGCGATATTCGCCGTGACGCCGATGAGTCCGGTTGCACCGATCGCCAGGTGCGGCAGGACATTCGCGTCATCGCCCGAGAAATACAGCAGGTCGGTCTGGTTCAGTACCCGACTGACCTCGCTGAAGTCGCCCTTCGCATCCTTGATCGCCTTGATGTTCGGGTGCTTCGCCGCCCGCAGGATCGTCTCGTAGCGGATGGGGATGCCCGTGCGGGCGGGGATGTCGTAGAGGATCACCGGCAGGTCGGTCGCGTCGGCGATCATGCGGAAGTGGGTGAGTACGCCGGCCTGGGTCGGTTTGTTGTAGTAGGGGGTCACGATCATTACGGCGTCGGCGCCGGCCTTCTCGCTGTGCTTATAGAGTTCAATCGCATGGGCGGTCTCATTGGATCCACCTCCGGTGATGATCTTCGCCCGGCCAGCGGCAACGGACTTGCCCACCTCGACGAGCTTGAGTTTCTCCGGGTCGGTGAGAGTGGATGTCTCTCCCGTCGTACCCGTAACCACTATGCCGTCCGCTCCAGCATTGATCACGTCGTCGATGTGCTTCTCCACGCCGGCCCAGTCGACCTCACCGTCTGCGGTGAAAGGGGTCACCAGGGCGACGAGCACCTGACCGAAGGGGTTGTGAGACGTAGACACGAGTTACAGGGTATCGCGCCCGCGGGTGCAGCTGTGGGCCTGCGCGATAGCCTCGCCCAGTTATACGGCCTGCCGGTCGCCGGTCGGTGCCCGCCGACTCCAGTGGACGACGACCTGCATCGATCCCACGGGTTCTCTCGTGTCGCCTGGCCCCTCGGGTGATCTCAGCCGCGAGGCGGAGCGGGGAACACTCACATGGAGCACACTCGGCTCAGGCTCGCACCAGCCATGATGAGCGAGTGCGCTCATGCAGGCGAGGGTGCCGCCGACACGCCGTGCCTGGATCACCGCCTGATCGACCTCGATACTGGCGTACCACTCCTTTGCGGATTCGCACGATGCGCCCGAATTCCGCCAGAACACGCAGGTACTGAGGGTTGTATCCGGCCGTAATGAGTTCGCCGGTGGTCGCGATGCCACCCAGCGCACGTATCCGCTCCTCTGCTGAACCCATATCTACAGCTTCGCCAATCCGCGAGGTGTGCGCACCAGAGGATACAAACCCGTCGACAGGGCTGCTCCCCAAGTCGCTGTGGAGGAGAAGCGCGCGCCTCGCGCTCACGCCCGTTCCTCGCCTCTCCCCTCGTGCCCTCGCCTCATGCCCTCGCCTCCGGGCTCCGGGCTCCGGGCTCCGGCTCCGGCACCGGCCCCGGCCCCGGCACCGGCCCCGGCATCGGCTCCGGCTCCGGCATCGGCTCCGTGGAGACTCAAGATCTACAGGACGAAGTCCTGCACAACGGGAAGGGCCACAGGCCGAGTTCTGCAGGACATCGACCTGACGAACAAGAGCGCGCGAGCGGGACATCGCTCGCCGCAGACGAATTGATTGCTCTCGTTCCATAGACGTCCTGCAGAACCAGAACCAGAACCAGAATCAGAACCAGAACCAGAACCAGAACGAGAACGAGAACGAGAACGCATGGCGGCCAACTCAGGTTCCCCGGCAGTCCCACTTCGCACTCCACCGTGCCCACCTGCCGACCTGCCGACCTGCCGACCTGCCGACCTGCCGACCTGCCGACCTGCCGATGGAAGGCGTGGATCGCACAATCGCGACATCCACCTCGCGCCCCTTCGGCCGGGGACTCAGGATCTTCATGACGAAGTCCTGCACAACGGGAAGCGCCACAGGCCGAGTTCTGCAGGACATCGACCTGATGAACGAGAGCGTGCGAGCGGGACAGGTCTCGGCCCGGGTCCTGTCGCCGCTGTAATCCCACGTCACACTGCGCACCAAGACACCCTCGCAGCTAGCGTTGAGCGCACCATGAATCCTCTTTTTATCGCCGCAATCTTGGTCGCGCTCGTCGGGGCATCCACGCTGATCGGCCTGGTGTGGCGCTTGACCACCGGAATAATCCGGAAGGTCGCCCGCGACGCCGAACGCATCGAGGTCACCGAACTCGTGGTGGGTGCGGAGGCTGGGTCCGGCGCCACACTGCTCCAGTTCTCCACCGAGTTCTGCTCTCCCTGCCGCACTACACACTCGCTGCTCGACGCGCTGGCCGCCGAGCTGTCCGGCATCAGTCACGTGGATGTCGACGTCACCACGCGCCCGGACCTCGCAAACCGATTCAACCTGCTGCAGTCCCCCACCACGCTGATCCTCGATGCGACGGGTACCGTGCGCGCGCGAATCGGCGGAGCGCCACGGGCAGCCGACGTGCGGGCTGAGCTCGACCACATCTTCGAAGCCGCCTGAACGAAAGGGTTCCCATAAGCGCCATGAGACCACTCCCCAATTCGAAACAGGCGCTGGTCGCGAAGCCCGGCGGCCGAGGAATCGACCCGCGCGCACCGCGCTTCGGCGCGGGAATCACCGCCGTGCTTCTTCTCGTCGTGATCGGCCTCGCGCTTGCCACGGTAGCCGCGCCGACGCCAACACTGGGCGAGCGAGTCGATCAGCCCGCGTTCATCCTCTTCGCGATCATCACGGTGCTATTCGCCTGGGGCGCCTTCGCCGGGGTGCACCGCCATCCCTACGGTTGGCTCTACCGCGCCCTCGTGCGTCCGCACCTCGGCCCTCCGACACATCTGGAAGATCCGAAGCCACCCGCTTTTTCGCAGGGCGTCGGCCTCGTCGTGACGCTCGTCGGTATTTTACTGTATGTGGCCGGCGTGCCCTCCGGCCTCGTGATTTTCGCGGCGGCGGCCTTCATGGCGGCATTCCTCAACTCGGTATTCGACTATTGCCTGGGATGCCAGATCTACCTGCTGCTGGTGCGGGTTGGACTGGTCGGGCGAAAGGTCGACGCCCGCGCGTAGTCTGAAGCCATGGCAGTGACCAGCGAGGCGACGACCCTCTGGAATGGCAACCTGACGAGCGGCTCCGGCAAGACGAGGCTCGACTCGTCCGCGGCAGCGGAGTTCCCTGTGAGCTGGGCAGCCCGATCCCAGGGAGAGGCCGGAAAGACCAATCCCGAGGAACTGCTCGGCGCCGCCCACTCCGCCTGCTTCTCAATGGCGTTCGCCAATGCTCTCGCCGGCTTCGGCACCCCGCCCCAGAGTCTGCAGGTCACCGCGGCCGTCACCTTTGATCCGAGCGTTGGGATAACCGGCAGTCACCTGCTCGTCAGCGCGAAGGTGGCGGGCATCACCGAGCACGACTTCGAGCGGATCGCGGTCGAAGCCAAGGAGACTTGCCCGGTTTCGCGCGCGTTGGCGGGCATCTTGATCACACTCGAAGCTAATCTCGCATAGTGCCTCCAACAGAAGTGCCTCCAACAGACCTGCCCCCAACAGAAGTGCCTACAACAGACCTGCCTACAACAGTCGTTCCCCCGAGGGAACGGCCTGCCCGTAAGCCCCGCACGCCGAGGCCACCGGTCCGCACGCCGATGCGCATCCTCATCTCCGGTGCGAGCGGATTCATCGGGCGGGAGCTCACCCGGCAGCTGAAGGATGACGGGCACGAGGTGCTCTCGCTTGTTCGCCGCCAGCCCAAGGGGCCGAATGAGATCAACTGGGCCCCGAGCGCGCACATGCTCGACTCGAGCGTGATGGACGGCGTCGACGCCGTGATCAACCTCTCCGGCGCATCGATCGGTCGACTTCCCTGGACCCGGGGCTACAAGAAGCAGATTCTCGACTCCCGGGTGCAGGCCACGCGCACCCTCGTCGAGGCGATGGCGCGGGCAACGACTCCGCCGAAGGTCTTTCTCAGCGGATCGGCGGTCGGAATCTACGGCGACCGGCCGGGCGAGCGCCTCACCGAGGAATCGAAGCGTGGACCCGGATTCCTCGGCGACGTAGTTGAAGCCTGGGAGCAGGCCGCGCAGCCGCGACCGGCGAAGACACGCCTCGTGACCTTCCGCACGGGTGTGGTGATCGGCAAGGGCGGTTCACTGCTGCCCGTGATGGCTCTCACGCGCCTCGGACTCGGCACCCGCCTCGGCACCGGGGGCGACATCTGGCCGTGGATCAGCCTCCACGACGAGGCGGCCGCCGTCCGTCACCTGCTCACCTCGAAGCTCAGCGGCCCAGTGAACCTGGTCGGCCCGACGCCAGCGACATCGGACCGCATCACCCGTCACGTGGCGAAGCGGATGCACCGCTGGTACCCCTTCGTCGCGCCGTCATGGGTCATCGGCGTCGCCCTTCAGGATGCTGGCCCCGCACTGCTGCTCAGCAGCCAGCAGATTGTGCCGTCGAAGCTG
>JBBRDX010000145.1:0-6977 GCA_038203515.1 Actinomycetales bacterium
TGCGACGCCGTAGGAGCCCTTACCCTCGACGCCCATCGAGGTGAAGAACACGCTGAATTCCTGGTGGCGCTGGAAGATCAACAGGTACAGCCCGACCGCGATCACGCCGATGAGCTCGGCCGCGAGGCCGATCCTGGCGACCCGGGCGAGGGTCTTGGTGCCGGTGAAGTTGAGCCCGAGTGCCACGACGAGGAAGAGCACCGTCAGCCCGAGGGTGACGGTCTTGGTGACCGGCAAGCCGACGAGGCTCGCGAGGAATCCGCTGCCGTATTGAGCAACGGCTGTGATCGTGACGATCATCGCCCAGATGTATACCCAGGCCGACATCCACGCGTATCGGCGACCCCATAGGCGACGAGTCCAGGGATAGATCCCCCCGTGGATCGGGTATTGGGAGACGACCTCACCGAATACCAGGGCCACGAGCATCTGGCCGCCACCCACGATCAGGAGCCAGAAGATCGAGGGCGGACCGCCAATGGAGATGACGGTCGCGAACAGCGAATAGACCCCGACGAGCGGGGAGAGGTAAGTGAAACCGAGGGCGAAGTTTGACCACAGCGTCATCGATCGATTGAACGTGTCTTCGTAACCGAGGACGGCGAGATGCTCGCTATCGGATGGTTGGGAAGAGGGGGAAGAATCAGCGGGCATTGTTACCTTCCGGCCTTGTCCGTGAACCATCGCGATCGGCATTGATCGCAGCTACCTCACAGTGTGAAACATAATCTAGCGCCACACTCGCCTCGTGCTGGACAGCTCAGGCTGAAACGGCGCGGCGGTTCAGTCCCCGAGACGCATGGCGCGCCGCATCCGGATCCAGGCGGAAGCCGGCACCAGGGTGGCCCGCAGGCGCTTCCGGCGATCGACGGCAGCGAGCAGGTCGCCAGCTATGCGGCGCACATCGGCGGCCAGCGACACCGAGCTGGTGAGCACTGTTCCCCCGCGTGCCTCCGCCGTCTGCCCATAGCTCTCCCGTTCCACCGCGGCCCTCAACCGGTCGATCGGGGCACGTTCGGCCCCACCGATGGACCGGGCCAGCAGGTCGGCTGCCTCGCGCGGAGTCGCGGTGTCGGGAAGATCGATACCGAGGTCGGTGGCGGTGTCGAAGACCTCCTGCCAGGCCGTAAGGGCAGGCACACTGCCCCTGATGAGACCCCGGAGACGACGACGTTGCAGCAGCATTCGAGCCACCGCAGGCACCAGCACGAGAACTCCTGCCACGGCAAGCGCGACGAAAAGCCAGAGCCAGGCGCCCAGCGAGGCAACCCGGGCGGCCTTGGCCGTGGCCTGATCCGTCGGTTTAGGAGCGACAGCAGCGGCCGAGGTCGAGGGCCGGGGATTGGCGCGCGCCGAGGGGACCGGGGCCGCGGTGTTCACCGGCTTCGGCACATCCGGGGATGCGACGTCGGCATAGGCGGGCACTTCACCACGACCGACGGTGGGCTCGAATCGCGTCCACCCGATGCCCTCGAAGTAGAGTTCCGGCCACGCGTGCAGGTCGTGCGAGGTGACCGTGAAGGCCTTACGGCCGTTGAGCAATTCTGGCAGTTCGGTGCCGGGAAGGAACCCCACTGCAATACGGGACGGGATGCCGAGACTCCGGGCCATCACCGCCATCGCCGAGGCGAAGTGGATGCAGTATCCCTCTTTCGCTTTCAGGAAGGCCGCGATCACCGCCATGCCTGTGCCGTCGTAGCCCTGGTCGACGGGCGCGGTCTCGGAGTACTGGAAGTCGCCCTCGCGAAAGAATCCCTGCAGCAGGAGGGCTTTCTCGTAGTTGCTCGCCGCGCCCCCCGCCACCCGATTCGCCGTGTCCGAGATCACCTTCGGCATGGCGGCCGGAAGGGCGAGAAAACGCTCGAAAGCGGCCGGCACCGTCGTGCCGGCGCTCGCGAGCTGGGCCGGAGTGGGAGCGATGACGAGGCTCGTCGCCTGGTAGGTCTGGTAGGCGGCATCACCCCTGGGATTCTTCACCGCGAGCCCATCCGAGTCCCAGTACCAGTTGCCGTTCAGACCGTTGACCCGTGATGTGGGGTAAGGCAGCGGAAGCCACGGGCTGGTGAGGCTGTCCACACTCACGAAGACCTGGTCCTCCGTAGTGGACACTTCGGGCGCGAGTCCGGGTGGGGCACCGATGGCATCCGTCGTGTTCGCGGAGCGCTGGCGGAAGGTATCCGGCGCCCAGTTCGACCCGCTCAAGTTCTGGAGGCTCACCAGCCGCAGGTAATGCGCGGTTCCCGACTCGCTCGAGTAGCCGAGCACGGTGTGTTCGATGTCCTGCCGCAGGTTCTGCCCGAGCGAGAGCACCGGGTTGACCCCGGAACTGAAGCCGGTGCCGTTCGTGTTTTGCGCCGGGCTCACCTCCGGCAGCAGGAGGGGCGCCACGAGAGCGCCGACGACCACGGTCACGGCGAGTCCGATTGTGAAGGCCGTCTGCCGTCGCCCGGCAGTGGCTCGGAGCAAAAACAGGTAGGCCAGCGCGGCGAGAACGAAGACGATCGGATCGGTGGTGTCGATGGAGACGGCGCTCGGTACAGCCAGCAACACGAGCAAAGGTGCGCCGGCCAGCGCGGGAGTGCGCAGGGTGTTCGCCAGCAGGTCGGAGAGGATGACGATAGCGCCCACTCCGAGACACAGCAGGAACATGATTGGCGTGATCGCCGTCGCCGGCAGGGACTGCCGGGCGATCGAGAAGTTGCCGGCTTCGATGAGCTGCTGGGACGCCGCCCAGGACCCAGTGGTCGGGATGATCCCCAGGATCGCCGTCGAAGGAACGAAGACCACGGTGACGGCCAGCAGCAGGACTACCGCCGAGACGAGAGGCGGAAGCAGCCGGCGGTAGTCACCCGACCCTGTGGTGACAGGCTTCACGGGCGCGAGACGCCGGACGATCGCCGCGCTGCCGAGGAGCACGATGCAGAGGGAGGCGAGCTGGAACCACCAACCCGCGCCATCGAGGATCACGTGGAGTCCCGCGAGGGTTACCAGCAGGGCGAGAAGAAGAGCACGACTCGTGCGGAGTTCGGCCGAACGGGCGGTTCGCGCCCCGGGCGCCGGTGCCCGCGCAGGGGGTCGGCGTGCCGCGGCAGGCGCGGGGCGTTTCGCGGCACGTGTCGCAAGATCAGGGCCGCTCATCGACGGCCTCCCGCGCGAAGGGGACAGCGGAGCCGGCATTCCGGCCGGAGCGTGTGTGTCCGCCCTGAAGCGCCCCCAACGCCAGCCAGGCGCTGTCGATCGAGTCATCGACCTGCACGGTCACGCACAGCCAGCCGGCCTCGGTGAGCGTGCGCGAGAGGGCGAGCTGCCGCGGCGCGACGAGAAAGGCCACCGCAAGATCGAAGGCATGGCGCTGCGCCCCGAGTCGATTCACCGTTGCGGCGTCGGCGTCGGAGAGGATGGCGAACACCGAGCCCTGCGATCGATCCGGTCGCTGCACCCCGCGGAGCAGCGAGAGCTCCTCCGGCGGTTCGGCGCTCAGGGAGACTGCGGCGAGGGTCTCGAGAAATTCATCCGGATGCTCGAGCGACGCCAGTTGTGCCGGCGCCGTCTCGATCACCTGCACGAGGAATCCGCTGCGGGCGAGGTGCACTCCGAGCGACGCCATGAATGTCACCGCCCACTCGAAGGCCTCGCTCTGCGGTCCGTCGCCGTCTCCGACAGGGACGGCATCTCGATAGTCGGCGAGCCGAGTGTCGAGCAGAATGCGCGCCTCGGCATGACTGCGCTGTTCCTCCTGCCGCACCATGAGCTGGCCGGCGTGTGCCGAGGCGCGCCAGTGCACCCGGCGCAACGCGTCACCGCGGCGGTATTCGCGGGTCATCAGGTCGTCTTCGCCCCCGAGTGCCCGTCTCTGGAGCATGCGCGTCGGGCCTTCATCCGCCGAGATCGAGACGACTCCGTCGGCGAGTGGCACGACTGCGGGCGTCACAGTGAGAGTCTCGCTGGCTCCGGCGACGAGTGCCCCGTCCGCGAGGCCGAAAGGGTCGGCGAAGTCCACGAGTATCGGCCCGAGCTCGAACACCCCGCGGCTTGGTGGGGTCACCTCATAGCGAAACAGCACGCTCGATCCGCGCCCGGCGAAACGTGGTCCTCTCGGCAGGAGTGTCGGCAGGCGCGCCGGCTCGGTGGCGAAGGGCAGCCAGGGCCAGGAGTCGCGCCAATTGGCCTCCGTCGTGCTGTGCATGGAGAGATTGCCCACCCTCAAATCCGCCATTGTCGGATGCCCGGCACTCACCACCGCCGGAGAAAAGGCGCGCTGCACCGACAGCCGCATGTGCCGAAAGCGCACAAAGGCGAGCGCGAGGAGGGGGAGCAGGGCGAGGAAGGAGCCGAGGTAGAGCAATTCGCGGCGACCCATCCAGTACGAGGCGGGGATGGTAAGGGCTCCGCTCAGCAGGAGCCCCCAGCCGCGTCGCGTGAAACGGGCGACACGCCGCACGTGCGCCGGGCCGCGAGATGCCCCGACAGCTTTCGTGAGAGCTCGCGTTGTGGCACTGGATGCGGCTGTCGGCCGCACCGCACCCGGCGGCGGACTTCGTCGGGCAGGCATCCTGCGGGCGGACATCAAGCGCGTCAGGCCGGGCCCACGGCACCGAGGGGCACCGGGGTGGCCGCCACAATTCGCGAGATGATATCGGCGACGGCTCCGGTGGCGAAGGGGTTGCCGTTGCCCGACACGCGGTTCGTCGGGATGACCCGATGGCCCATCACCGCAACGGCGAGGGCGTCGATATCGTCGGGTAGCACGAACTCTCGCCCGTCGAGAGCCGCACGGGCCTTGGCCGCACGCACCAACTGGAGCGTGGCACGGGGGCTCGCGCCGAGGCGAAGGTCGCGGTCGCGCCGGGTGGCCTGGGAGATGCTCACCGCATACTGTTCCACCGCCCAGGAGACGAAGACCTTGCGCACGGTCGCGATCATGGCGATCAGCTGCACTGTCGACACCACCGGCTGCAGGTCGCCGAGGGGGCTCGCGGACTCTCTGGTTCGGAGCATGGCAAGCTCGGCCGCCTCATCCGGATAGCCCATTGAGATGCGCGCCATGAACCGGTCGCGCTGCGCCTCGGGAAGGGGGTAGGTCCCCTCCATCTCAACCGGGTTTTGCGTGGCGATCACGGTGAAGGGCGAGGCGAGGATGCTCGTGGATCCGTCCACCGTCACCTGGCCCTCTTCCATGCTCTCGAGCAGGGCGCTCTGGGTCTTCGGGCTGGCGCGATTGATCTCGTCACCGATCACGATGTTGGCGAAGATCGGCCCGGGCTTGAATTCGAACTCACGCTCGGCCTGGTTGTAGATCGATACTCCGGTGATGTCTGAGGGGAGAAGGTCCGGGGTGAACTGGATGCGGTTGACGGTACAGTCCACCGACTTCGCCAACGCTCGCGCGAGCATCGTCTTACCGACACCCGGCACGTCTTCGATGAGCAGATGGCCCTCGGCGAGCAGTACGGTGAGCGCAGTCTGCACGGCCTCCCTCTTGCCATCGATGACCGTCTCGATACTGCGGATGATCTCGGTCGAGTTGCGGTAGAAGTCATCGAGTCGCATCGCGCTGTCGGTGCTGCTACTGCTCAGGTCGTTGCTCGTCATCTGTTTCGCTGGTCCCGCCCACTATTGCCCATATCTTTCGCGAGTCTGCCAGACCCGGGATGACAGGCGGTCACTTGTCTAGCGAATACTCAGTCATCATCGAATCGGCGCGCAGGCGCTGCAGCGCGCCCGCGTCGGGTTAGCGTTGGCACCGTGAAAATTACCGTACTCTCCGGAGGCGTCGGCGGCGCCCGTTTTCTTCGTGGGCTGCGTCACCACCTGCGCGCGGTCCGTCCCGATGGAGCCGGGGGCACCACCGCAGAGATCACAGCGGTGGTGAACACGGGCGATGACATGTGGCTCAGCAGCCTGCGCATCGCACCCGACCTCGACTCGATCATGTACACCCTCGCCGGGGCGAACGACGAGGTGCGCGGCTGGGGCCGCATCGGCGAGACCGAGCGGGTCAGCGCCGAGCTGGACGCCTACGGTGTCGGATGGCCGTGGTTCACCCTCGGCGACCTCGACCTCGGTACGCACATCGCCCGCAGTCACCTCCTGCGCTCCGGCCTGACCCTCAGCGAGGCGACGGCACGCATCGCCGACCGCTGGAACCTCGGAGTCACCCTCCTTCCGGTTACGGACGATGAGGTGGAGACCCAGGTCGTGACCGACGAGGGCACAATGCACTTCCAGGAGTGGTGGACCCGGCACCGGGCATCCCTCGCCGCGCGTCGTTTCGAGCAGCGGAACGTGACTACCGCGAACCCCGCCCCCGGCGTTCTCGAGACCATCGCCGGCGCCGACGTGATCCTGGTCGCTCCGTCCAACCCGGTCGTATCGATCGGTACCATCCGGGGCATCCCGGGCGTGCGGGAGGCGCTCGCCGCGGCATCCGCTCCCATCGTCGGAGTGTCGCCGATCATCTCGGGTTCCGTCGTGCGCGGGATGGCGGATGCCTGTCTCACCGCAATCGGAGTGCGGACCTCCGCCGAGGCGGTGGCCCTGCACTACGGTGGCCGCAGCAGCGGCGGACTCCTCGACGCCTGGCTCGTAGACGAGTCGGATGCCGACGCGATGGCAGCGCTCGCCCCGGCCGGGATCACCGCACTGGCGGTGCCGCTCTGGATGCGTGACGCCGAGTCGAGCGCACGACTCGCCGCCGACGCCCTGTCTACAGCCCGGTCCTGAGCCGCGCTCCCTACAGCTCGTCGGCCACCTCGCGTGCGGTGCGCACGCCAAGCCGACCCGTCAGCAGGGCCAAATCCTCGGCCGAATCGACGTCATTGCGTAAACCGGAACCGGAAGATACTTCGAGCGGCATATATCCGGCGGACCGATGGGCGGCACTCGATCCGACACCGAATGCCGGAGCATGGCGGGCACCGTCCGATGCCGTGATGAGCGTGGTTCCGTCACCCGCGGTATCCTCAACCATGGCGAGC
>JBBRDX010000146.1:0-6931 GCA_038203515.1 Actinomycetales bacterium
ACACCACGGTGCTCAAGCCCTCCGACACGACGCCTTCGGCCACGCTCTTCCTCGCCGAGATCGCTGCGGAGTTCCTGCCGAAGGGAGTCCTCAACGTGATCACCGGGGACCGCACCACCGGCGGAGCAATGATCGACCACAGGATTCCCCAGATGGTCTCGATCACCGGATCGGTGCGCGCGGGAATGGAGGTCGCGAAGGCCGCCGCGGTCGACCTCAAACGCGTGCATCTCGAACTCGGGGGCAAGGCGCCGGTCATCGTATTCGACGATGCCGACATCGAATCGGCGGTGGCGGGTATCGCCAGCGCTGGCTACTTCAACGCCGGCCAGGACTGCACCGCAGCGACCCGCGTGCTCGTTCAGTCCGGAATCCACGACGAGTTCGTTGCCGCGCTGGCCGCCCACGCCCGCAGGAATGCGAAGACGGGCCTACCGAGTGACACAGGCGTCTTCTTCGGGCCCGTGAACAACGCCAACCAGCTCGCCCAGGTTGAGGGTTTCATCGACCGTTTGCCCGATAACGCGACGATCGAACTCGGTGGGCATCGCCAAGGCTCCTCGGGATACTTCCACGAGGCCACGATCGTTTCGGGTCTGACGCAGACGGATGACGCGGTGCAGAACGAGATCTTCGGTCCGGTCATCACGGTGCAGAAATTCACCGATGAAGCCCAAGCTCTCGAGTGGGCGAATGGCGTGCAGTACGGGCTCGCCTCGAGCGTGTGGACGCAGAATCATGGACGTGCAATGCGCTTCGCCAAGCACCTCGACTTCGGGTGTGTGTGGATCAATACCCACATCCCGATCGTGGCCGAGATGCCGCATGGCGGCTTCAAACACTCGGGCTACGGCAAAGACCTGTCGAGCTACGGGTTCGAGGATTACACCCGAATCAAGCACGTCATGAGCTACATCGGTCGCTGACGCGGCGGGCCGGCACTGCACACGGCAGCGGATCGGGCGTCACAATAGAGAGCATGCAGCCGGATGACACCGATCACACCGTCATTCGCGCGCGCCCCGACATCGGCGGCACCGGCGAACCGATGGATCTCGAGGCAGACACCGTCATTCGCGCACCGGCGCCCGTCGTGCCTTCGGAACCAGAGGGATTACCACCCCTCGTGGAACGGCCCGGTCTCGTGCAACCCCCCATTGTCCTGGAACCAACTGCACACGTCGAACCACCCGCCCCTGTCCAACCACCCGCCCTCGTCGAACCACCGCGCGGACACCCGGCCGTGGTCGAGCGCTCGGTGACGCCGCGGGAGGGTCTCCCAGCCGATCCGGGCGGCTTCACGGTGCCCTGGTACCGCATCCGGGTCAATCGACACGAGCCGATTCCGCTCGATGCTCCCGCGCTGATCGGCAGGAAGCCGGTGTCCCCGCGCATCGCCATCGGCGGGGTGCCGCGCCTGGTGCGGGTGCCGTCGCCGGGTCACGAGGTCTCGAGCACTCATGTGGAACTGCGGCAGCAGGGGGCCGCCGTCATCGTCACGGACCTTCGATCGACCAACGGAACCGTGGTGTCGATCCCCGGAACCTCGCCTCAAAAACTGCGCCAGGGCGAGTCGCTCGTGGTCTCGGCGGGGACAGTGGTGGATATTGGTGACGGTAACACTGTTGAGATCCTTCCCATCGAGCGCCTGGTCTGACGAGCAGACCCCCTCCTCCAATGAGTCGCGAAAGGCTTCTGTGACCGAGATCGGCACGAGCGTCGCGCGGTTCAGCGTGGACATCCCGCTCCATCCGGATGCCCGGCTCGTGCTCGCGTGGGGAGTGGCCACCGACACCGGTCACCGCCGCGCCCACAACGAAGACAGCTTTCTCGCGGAGGCACCGATCTTCGCCGTCGCCGACGGGATGGGCGGTCACTCCGCCGGGGACATTGCGAGCGCGGCAGTCGTTTCCCGGCTGCGCGAGGCGGTCACCGAGTCGTTCACCGATGCCGACACGATCGAGCGCGGGCTGAGGGCCGCAACCGTCGACATCGGCCTGATAGCCGACGAGAAGCAACTGGGCATCGGCACCACCGTGACCGGGGTCGCCCTCTCGCTCCAGGATGACGAGCCGTTCTGGACGGTATTCAATGTCGGTGACTCGCGGGTCTACCTGTATGAACGCGACACCCTCGTGCAGGTCACCGTTGATCACTCCGTGGTGCAGGAGCTCGTTGATGCGGGCGTGATCCGCGCCGAAGACGCCGAAACTCACCCCGACAGCAACGTGATCACCCGGGCCGTCGGCTTCAACGTCGAGGCTGTTCCGGACTACTGGGTGGTGCCTGTGCGGGAGGGGCTGCGCCTGCTGCTGTGTTCGGACGGCCTGACGAAGGAATTGGATGCCGAGGGCATAAGCCGGCTCCTCGCTACCGGTCGGTCCGCCGAGGAGACCGCGCTCGCGCTTGTCGACGCGGCGCTCGAGGGTGGCGGTCGCGACAACATCACCGCCATCGTGATCGACGTGCTCGAGAGCTCCGGCCTCGGCGAGTTCGAGAATACGATCCCCCGCACCGCACCCACTCCGATCCTGTGACCTTGACCCCCAAAGGGGGGACAAAAACAGGCCTTTGATCAGCAGATTTGTCCGACTGGCCCGAATAGTGGCGTGTCTACAATGGGACACCGGGACTCGCCCGGATTGAGAACACCGACCGGCCTCCAGCTAGCGTCGGCGAAGGAGGAGAGATGGCGCGACGATTGCCCTCGCCGCCTCCCGTCCTGCCCGGATTCTCGACGATCCACGTGCTCGGTTCGGGCGGATTCGCCGACGTGTTCCTCTACGAACAGAACATGCCGCGCCGCCAGGTCGCTGTCAAGGTGATGCTGAGTGAGGTCGTCAACGACCAGGTCCGACAGATGTTCCAGGCCGAGGCGAACCTCATGGCGCAACTGAGCTCGCATCCTTCGATCCTCACTGTCTACCAGGCGAGCGTGTCTTCCGATGGTCGACCGTATCTCGTGATGGAGCTGTGCTCGTCAGCCCTGAGCGAGCGCTATCGGCGGGAACGGATCCCCGTGCCCGAAGTGCTGCGTATCGCCGTCAAGATCGGAAGCGCGATCGAGACGGCACATCGTGCGGGAGTGCTGCACCGCGATATCAAACCGTCCAACATCCTCCTCACCGCCTACGGGCATCCGGTGCTCTCGGACTTCGGGATCGCCTCCACCCTGAGTGAGGCTGACAGTCACGAATCGGTGGGACTTTCGATTCCCTGGTCGGCACCGGAGGTGTTGATGGATGAGACGCCCGGCAGCATCGCTTCCGAGGTCTGGTCCTTCTCCGCCACCGTCTATTCGCTGCTTGCCGGGCGCTCGCCGTTCGAGATCCCGGGGGAGTCGAACAAGTCCGTGGATCTCATCTCGCGCATCAACCGGGCACGGCCCCAGCCGATCGGCCGTTCTGACGTGCCGCCGAGTCTCGAAAGAGCGCTGTCCCAGGCGATGGCTCGCAAGCCGGAGAACCGCCCGGCGAGCGTACTGGAACTGGTGCGGGAGCTACAGGCGATCGAGACCGAACTGGGGGTCCCTCAGACACCGATCGAGGTCGCCATGGACGATTGGGCGCTTGCGACTGTCTCCAACCTCGAGGATCGCACGCGTATCCGCGGCGTCGGGGGAGTAGTGCCGACGCCCCGCGGCCGGCGTCGACGCCGGTCGGCCAGTGCGACCTATGCACCGGTCGGTACCATGATGCGCCAGACCGCCGGAGCCCAGAACAGCCGCCAGAAGGGGACTCCCCAGTCGAGCGCCACCCGCCCGGTCGAACGATCGCGAGGCATGCGTGTTCTCGCCTGGGGACTCATCGTCAGCGCGGTGCTCGTGATCGCTCTCGGAGCGACGGCCACGTTCGTGCTCATCCGCGCGAACTCGGACAGCATCCCGCAGGTGACGGACATCGTCGGGAAGGCGGGCGCGGACTCGATCAAATTCAGCTGGACGGATCCGGGGCTCAAGACCGACGATTCCTACCAGGTGACCACGAGCGACGGCCGATCGGCGTTACAGACCTCGCCAGACTATTTCGCACAGGATACCAAGGCCGGGGATCGGGTCTGCATCACTGTCGCCGTGAACCGCCAGGGGAAGACGGGATCTCCCAGCGCGGAGAAGTGCGTCGACTTCGGGGGGTGACGACGGCTCAATGACATTTAGGGAATGGATCTCCGGGCACCGTCAACTCGTCGCGACCGCGACGAGTGGATCGGTGATCGCCGCACTCATCGCAGCCGTCGCGATTGTCTCGACCGGCTATACCGCGCAGCGACTCGATCTGAATGACGGCTCTGTGTGGGTCGCCAACGGCAGCTCACAGGTGATCGGCCGCGCCAACACGCAGGTACTCGCGCTCAACACGGTGGTCGCGTCGAGCGGCACTGACATCCAGACGATCCAGCGCGGGTCGACCGTTCTGCTGTTCGACCGCACCGACAGCAAGGTGGATATCGTCGATCCGGCCACCTCGAAGGTGCTCGACAGCGTGCCTCTGCCGCCGCAGGATCCCCAGCTCTCGCTTGCCGGGGACAACATCGTGATCGCAGCCGGCGGCACGGGCCAGGTTTGGATCGTGCCGCTCGCGCAGCTTCCCACCTTCAACGCCCAGTCGCCGGCCACCCTGACCCTCGGGGCGAACGCCGTGACCAGCGTGACGCCCGAGGGAATGCTGTTCGGCTACTCGGCCGACACCCGGCTGGTCTACCAGGTGAATGCCGCGCGCTCCAACACCGTGGCGGAGTCGGCCCGAGCGCGCTTCGGGGGAACGCGACGGGATGTCTCGGTCACTTCGGTCGGCGGTCGCTGGGTGCTCTTCGATGCGGTGAGCCGCACCATCCTCACGGCGAACGGCACCGTCGACCTCTCCCGGCAGATCTCGTCGGGAGCCAATGCCGTGCTGCAGCAGGCGTCCACCGGGGGCGACTCGGTCATGATCGCCTCGTCAACGCGGCTGCTCAGCGTGCCGCTCGGTGGGGGAAGCCCCGTCACGCTGACCGAAAGCCAGGGAGGAATCCCCGCTGCCCCGCGCGTGATGGGTGGCTGCATTTTTGCCGCGTGGTCGATCGGCTCGGCATGGCGGCAGTGCGGCAGCGCCGACGCCGTGACGCTGCCTCTCGATTCTGTGCCGGCATCCGCGTCCGGGCTGACCTTCGTATCGAATGCGGACCGACTGGTCCTGAGCGATCCACGCGGTGGTGGCATCTGGGCGGTGCAGCAGGCGGGAGAGCTCATCGACAACTGGGCGGACCTGATTACCGTGCGCAAGGACCAACAACAGGTCGCGCAGAACACCGAGGACACCCCGCCCGAGTACGAGAAGACCCAGGTGCCGCCGGTCGCCGTCGACGACTCCTTCGGAGCCCGCCCGGGGCGCACGAGCGTGCTTCCGCTGCTTCTCAACGACTACGACGCCAACGGTGACGTGCTCGTGATCTCGGACGTGACAGCGATCGATGAGAGTGTCGGACGCATCGATCTGATCAACGACGGCCAGCAGGCGCAAATCACACTGGGTCCGTCTGCGAGGGGATCCGTGAAATTCGGCTACTCGATCAGCGACGGGCGCGGCGGCACGGCGAGTGCCACAGTGACGGTCACGGTGCGGCTGCCGTCGGAGAACTCTCCACCGGTGCAGGTGCGCCGCAGCAAGGCCCTCGTGGCCGCAGGCGGCCGTGTCACCCAGTCCGTGCTCGGCGACTGGGTGGACCCCGACGGGGATCCGATCTACCTCACTTCGGCTGCAACCGCGGCTCCGGACACGGTGAGCTACAAGCCGGAGGGCATCGTCGTCTTCACCGACGCTGGATCTACGACGGGACTGCATACCGTTGCACTCGTCGTCTCGGACGGCACGGGGAGCGGCACCGGCGAGCTTTCCGTCACGGTCAAGGCCCTCGGATCGGTGCCGATCATCCCAGATCCCTACGTCAAGCTGGCCTACGCCGGCCAGGAGATCACGCTCTCCCCACTCGACCACGTGCGAGGCGGGTCGGGAACGATCCGGCTTGCGAGTGTGCCCGCGAAGAGCGGTGTCACTGTCACCCCGAGCCTCGAGGCTGGCACCTTCCGCTTCGTGAGCGACCAGGTGGGGACGCACTACATCGATTACGTCGTCAACGACGCCAACCAGACCGCCAACGGGGTCGTGCGAATCGACGTCGCGGCTCCGCCCGACGTGAACACGAAGCCCATCACGATCCCGAAGAATATCTTCGTGCAGTCGCTCCGGACGAAGACCATCGATGTCGCATCCACCGACCGGGATCCGGCTGGTGGCGTGCTTCTCGTGACCGGGGTCTACAACGTCGCGCCGAACTCCGGCGTGACCGCCGAAGTGATCGACCAGCGGTCGATCCGCGTCACCCTCACCGCACCGCTCCTGTCCGGGCCGGTCACCTTCAACTACCGCATCACCAACGGCCTCGCCGAAGCGGAGGGCGTGGTGAACGTCGTGGAGATCCCGCGGCCCATCCGTTTCCAGCCACCGATCGCCAACGATGACAGCGTGACGGTGCGCGTGGGCGATGCGATCGACATCCCGGTGCTCAACAACGACGTGCAACCGGATGGCGAGGCACTCACACTCAATCCGCTGTTGTCGACGAAGCTCGGGGGCAACTCCGGACTGCTGTTCGCTTCGGGCAACGTGCTTCGTTACCTCGCACCTCAGAAGACGGGAGACTTCACCGCCGTCTACGAGATTTCCGATTCGAACGGCCAGGTCGCGCAAGCCCAGGTCCAGATCTCCGTGCGCGAGGCGGTGGAGGCGACCAACAACCCTCCCGTGCCGCAGACCGTGACCGCACGGGTGATCGCGGGGGAGAAGGTGCGCGTCTCGATCCCGCTCACCGGCATCGATCCCGACGGTGACTCCGTACAGTTGCTCGGTCAGGCGACAAACCCCACGAAGGGATCGGTCACCGGGGTGGGAACCGA
>JBBRDX010000147.1:0-6909 GCA_038203515.1 Actinomycetales bacterium
CCGTGGTCAGGGCCCGTTCCGCGCGGCGGCGGCGCTCCAGTAGCCAATCGGGGAAGTAGGTGCCCTGCCGCAACTTCGGAATCTGGACATCGATCGTTCCCGTGCGGGTGTCGAAGTCACGGTGCCGGTAACCATTGCGCCTGTTGATTCGATCGTCCGACACGGTGCCGTAAGCGGCACCGCAAACCGCGTCAGCATCCGCCGACAACAGGGTATTGATGAAGGTGGTGAGCATGTCCCGAAGCAAGTCCGGGGACGCCTGCTCCAGGTGGTCGTCAATGAAGCGGGCAGGGTCGATACTGGGCGCGACGGTCATCGTCGTAGTTCCTGTCGAGATGGGTTTAGAAGGTTCTTCTCGAAGGATCACGCGGTGACCGTCGCCGTCTCTGACGACACGCTCACCGGGATCCGATACACCACGTTAAAGGACGCAACCCCGAGAACGAGGTCGTCAGAGATTAGGACTGCTACCGGGGACTTCAGACATCCAGGCTGGGACGGCTGTCGGTTTGAGATCGGCGAATGTCGCGGCCGACCTTCCCCTTGCGAGTTTTTCGGGGTGACTATACCGCTGATTATGTAATACGATATTGAGATGGATAAGGAAACAGTCGACGGTGTGCCCATCTCGGACGACATGATCGAAACTTGGTCGAAAGAGGCAGAAGCTGGGTATCCGGTCGAGCAACTTCGTAGAAGAGGGCGACGTCCGATCGGGGACGGGCCCGGCGAAGTTATCCCGGTTCGCATGGACGCGACTCTTTTGAATGCGTTGGCTGCGCGTGCGGAGCGCGAGCATGTGAGTCGTTCTGAGGCTATTCGTGCTGCCGTCCGCGCCTGGCTTGATGCCGCGTAGTGCGAGGGCATCCGTCCGCACTGAAGCACGGCGTCAGCGTAGAAGCTGGCGTTCATGCTGCCGAACACAGCGTGTTTGAAGCGGATATAGATGACGACAATCCCGCACGGCAGTTCAGGCTCGGCTTCGACCCCGATGAACTTCCATCGGGTGACGTTGCTGGGCCGTCGACAGCTTCGGTTGCTTGCCGCGTAGGCGGCCTTTCTCTTTTGCCACTCGCATTCCCTCTCGTGTTCTGGCGCGGATGAGGTCGGATTCGAACTCGGCTACCATCGCCAGGACATTGAACAACAGGCGCCCGACCGGATCGGTCGGATCGTGGACGGATCCGCCGATGCTGAGTTTGACGCCCTTCACGGTGAGCTCATCGATGATGTCTTTCGCATCCCGCAGGTAGCGGGCCAGTCGGTCGAGTTTGGCAACCACGAGGGTGTCACCGTTTCGACACGCAGCGAGGGCTTCGCGGAGACCGGGGCGTGCTCGGTTGGTGCCGGTGAGTCCGTGGTCGGTGTAGATGAGGTTCGATCGAACGCCGAGAGCTTCCAGGGCGTTTTGTTGGGCGGTGAGATCTTGCTCGTTCGTGGATACGCGTGCGTATCCGATCAGGAATTCAGTCATAACTGGAACGCTGCTCGTCGGCCGAGCCAGAGGTCAAGCGAGAGCCCGTAAGCGGCTGGCGGGCGCGAGGTACCGTATCGGTCGCATTCTCACGGCCGTGCTGTACCTCGTGCTCCGCGCACTTTAGTGGTACGCTATCAAGTACTATTACGAGGAGGCGATCATGTCGGCAATAACCGCGACCGAAGCACGAAAGACTCTGTTCGGGCTGATCCAGCAGGTCAACGACGACCACACCGTTGTCGAGGTTGTGTCCCGGCACGGAAACGCGGTGATCCTGTCGAAAGATGACTACGACGCGATAACTGAAACTGCCTACCTGCTTCGAAACCCCGCGAATGCCGAGCGGTTGCTCACGGCGATCGAGCGGGTGCGGCGGGGAGAGTTCGAGCAGCACGACCTGATAACCGAGTGAGTCGGACTGTCGCCTTCGACCCGAATGGGTGGGAAGACTACATCTACTGGCAAACCCAGGACCGCAAGACTCTCAAGCGCATCAACCAGCTAGTCACCGACGCGTTGCGCGATCCGTTCGCGGGGATCGGCAAACCTGAGCCCCTCAAGCACATTCTCGCCGGCGCGTGGTCCCGCCGCATCGACGACACGAATCGGCTGGTCTACTACGTCACGGATGACCACATCATCATCCTTCAAGCTCGCGACCACTACTGACCCGAGGTCTACGTGTCCCGCAGGAGGTTCCGCTGATATGTAGTGTTTTTTGTCAAGTGGGCGTTCTGAATCGGTCGAAAAGAGGCCTCGAGGGCGCCCTCGCGGGCGTAGGAAATCACGCCCGCTGGTCGTCCCCCTTCTGAAACTGGGGGGTCTTTGTAGCTGCGGCGTTAATTCGGGGGTGCGAGGATTGGGCGGTGATCGCAGAGGCCGCGGTCCTTCGAGACGATGACCCAAGAATCGGTGAACTGCAGAGTCGAGGATGGCGGATTGTGGCGCGGTCCTGGGCTGCACAGCTGAACGCTGTGGAGGTGCACGCGGAACGGAGCACCGCTTTGGTCGAGGGCATACCAAATGACTGTGTGGTGCGTGAGCTCGAAATTTCTGACAAGGCAGTAATTCTGCCTTTGGACGCCGCGACTGTGCATGACTATCCCTGTGGGGTTGCAACCGTGCATAACGCGTTGGGTCTGGAGGAGGTAACGAGGTCACCGATCAGATTTCGGGCGTGATCTGCGACATCGTGCGCACCCCGCTGATACGGATTCCTGCCAGCATGTCGGTATGACGACAGAGCCGATTCTTCCCGAGTTCAGCGATAGCCGGATTGGCGAGGTGACCGAACGGCTGTCCGAAGCCGGTGTCGGCATCATCGCTGGAACGCTGGCGAACCCAGCCGGTATCTACCTTGCCAAGACCATCCCGGTTGATCGACTAGCGACGTTCGCGTCGTCCGGTCTCGGTGCCCCGCCGGTGTGGAACATCTTCTGCATCGATGGCGGCATCGCATTCACCCCCGACCTCGGCGTTGTCGGCGACATGAGACTGAGACTCGATCTCGACGCTCTCCGAATCCTGGATGGAGGTTTCGCTTGGGCTCCAACGGAGATCTTCGATCAGAACGGCGCGCCGCTGGCTGTCGATCCGCGGGGGCGGCTTCGCCGCATCCAACGCGACATCGAGGATGCCGGGCTCGAGGCGCTCGTGGGGCACGAGCTCGAGTTCACCATCTCCGCTGCGAACGGAACCCCGCTCCCACGCCCAGGTTGGACACCGTATGGTCTCGGTCCGGTACTCGACCACGAGGCCTTCCTCACCGAGTTGCTCTCCGCCACTGCCGCCGCCGGAATCCCGTTCGAGCAACTACACGCGAAGTATTTTCCCTCCACGGTCGAGTTCTCGCTACCACCGGCCACGCCACTTGAGGCGGCCGACGGGGTGGTTCTCGCCCGCCTGATCACCGGGAGGGTGGCGCGCAAACACGACTTACGGGTATCTTTCTCGCCCTTCCCGATCAGCGGGGGCGGCGGAAATGCGGCGCATGTCCATTACTCAGTCAGCCGCAATGGGGAACCTCTCTTCTCGGGCGGCGACGGACCCCACGGTATGACCGCCGAGGGCGCGTCTTCCATCGCCGGGGTGATCGCCGCACTCCCCGGCATCCAGGGTATTCTCGGCGGATCGATCCTCTCGGGGGCGCGATTGCGACCCCGGGTCTTCTCTGGCGCGTATGCCTGCTGGGGGAGGGAGAATCGCGGGGCGGCGGTTCGCTTCCTCGAGGCCACCCGCGGCAATCCGAAGGGCGCCAACGTCGAGGTCAAGATTGTTGATCCGTCGTCGAACCCGAACCTGACGACCGCGGTCATCCTCGGTGCCGCGCTGGAGGGCATCCGGTCGTCGGCGGCGCTTCCCGCGGAGGTAACCACGAATCCGGCTGACCAGACCGAAGAACAGCAGATCGCCTCGGCGACGGTGCTGCTTCCCTCCGCTCTGGGAGCTACGCTCGACGCTCTCGACGCTTCCGAACTTGCTGCGCGCATCCTCGGACCGCAGATCATCCAGGCCGTGCTCGCAGTTCGACGCTGGGAACTCGATCACTATGGGTCATCCGACGCCGACCAACTGCCAGAGAGGTTCCGATTCGCTTGGTCGATCTGATCGAACGAGGGGCGGCGGGTCCGACCGCGAACATCTCAGACTGGCTGCCGGCCGATTCAAGCCCTCACATCTGACCCAAGAGCGGCTCCGACACATGTCCGGCTAGCGGGCGCACCCACTTGAAGTGTGGGTTCTTGTCTCGGTTGAGCAGAACATGTGAGGCCATTTGGCTCGATTTAAGGGGTGACATCCTTGTGCGAATGCGCCACTTTACGCGAGCGTCCTATCTGAGCTTCGCCACTTTTGGGATTTTTTTGGGCACGTGGGGTGCCCTCGTTCCAGCGTTTCGCGAACAGGCGTCGCTCGATGACGCCCAATTGGGTGTAGCGCTCGTCGTCGTCTGCGTTGGTGCTCTGCCGGCCATGCTTCTTTCCGGCCGGGCAGTCGATCGGTGAGGGCCACGGGTCGCCGGGTTCGTCCTCATTGGGTTGGGGATCGCCGCTGCGCTAGTTGGCATATTCGCCCATGATGCGCTCTCTGCATCCCTTGCAATGCTTGTACTCGGGGCGGCCTCGGGGGCTGCGGATGTCGCGATCAACTCTCTGGCTGGTTTTGCCAAAAACAAATCAGGGAGCCGCGTCATCACCCGCTCCTATGCAGTGTTTTCCTCTGTCATAGCTGGGAGCGTTGCTGCCGGCGCGTTTCGCAGCCTCGGCACCCCGACTCCGATCATCTTTGCAAGCGTCGCAAGCGTCGCAAGCGTCGCAAGCGTCATCGCAGCCGCAGGGGTCATCGTGGCTCTCGCGGGTCTGGCCGTTGCTGCTGTGGGAACCTCGGTCCGGTTCGCCACACTCCTGAGCAGTGCGACCAAGGACGTATCGGCGCACAGACAAGGACGGGCAACGTCCGCCGGTTGGACGATCGCGTGCCTCGGATTCCATGCCGGTCCCTCTTACGTCGGCTTTCCGGCCAGCGCTTTCGGACTTCGCACGGCACTGATCGGCGTTGCCGCACTAGGCCTCGCCTTCGCGATCCTGTGCATGCCGCTCATCCGATTCTGGATGCAACGAACCGAACCCGCGGGCACGACACCAAACCGCTGACACAACCCGCCAAGCACACCCGCAGAGGATTCCTCTATCGCCCGTCTCTGGGGCCGAACGTTGCGAGTACGTCGACGTCGCTCTCCTGGTGCTGAACGACTTCTTCGATCCAGTTGGTGATCCGCGGTGAGCTGAGCAGCTCCCCAGTCTGCCGATAAGTCGTCTCCAAGGCCACCATCAATTCCGCGAGACATGTGAAGCAGTTCCCGATCGGCATTACCGCGAATGAGGACGACGCGGCTACCGAGCAAGCGGAGACGGTCGAGGACTTGCGTGGGTCGTGGCCCCCAGCTGTGGTCGCCGGTCACGGCGATGATTTCGGCCTGCTGGATGGCTGGCTCTGCGAGAACTCGATCCAACGCCGGGAGGACTCCATGGATGTCCCAGAGAACCGCAACGCTAGAAACCATGAAGCCACCCTGCCGGGCATTCGGTACTGCTGCCAGCGTTCGGTTTGCGGAATGATGAGGCATCCGGTCAGTTACAACGCATGAATCAGGCCAAGGGTGTCCATCCCGGTGCCTCGGCTCACTCCCTGGCCACAGAGTCAGCTCTGGAACGCCGAATGAACCAGGCTAGCCAGATTCGAAAAACAAGAAAGCCCGTGAGGATGAGGCTGCATATCGTGATCGGCCATCCAAGGGGGTCACCGGTCAGAACGTCGTAAATGCCAAAGAACAGTGCGGCGGCGTCAAGCACGCCGATGAAGACCAGGTATCCGGCACTCAGGCTTCTCATGCGTTGAGGGTAGCGTCCACCAATCACGAGTGACCGGTGACCGTTCCGGTTGAGCGGTTGCATTTCGAATGGCCAAGGGCACCCGATTCCCGAGCGCGTTACCAAGTTGCTCCGGACCGGCGCGTTCGGATGTCGGGTGGATTGGCCCTGATCTGACCGAGCCGGTGATCCAGCTATCGAGGGGAAGGCGGACTCGCTGTGCCATCGAATCGTCTGGTTCAATGGCGGGATGACAGTACGCACGTTCGCCAGCGTCGCGAAGGCCAAACCCGGGGATCGAGTCGCGATCCTGTCGCCTGCGTTCGCCGCCCCTGCCGTGTCTGAGGTCGTCCACGGACAGGCGATGCAACGCCTGAGGGAGGCGACAGGGCTGGTGCCGGTGGAGTATCCGACGACACGGCAACTCGGCGCGAGCGCCGAGTTGCGAGGCGCTGATGTAACCGCGGCGTTTGCTGATCCGACCATCCGTGCGGTGCTCGCAACGATTGGTGGCGACGATCAGGTGACCGTCATCCCGCATATCGACGGTGATGTCCTCGCCGCGAACCCGAAGCCGTTCCTCGGGTACAGCGACAACACGAATCTGCACAACTTCCTCTGGAACCTCGGGGTTCCCAGTTACTACGGTGGCTCGACACAGGTGCATCTCGGCCCTGGCCCGCACCTTGATGAGGTGCATCTCGCGTCGCTGCGCGCGGCGTTGCTGCACGGAGGGGTCATCGAACTCACCGAACCGGGCGAGTCGGAGGACTTCGGTATTCCGTATCCCTCCCGGTCAAAATCTGGTCGCTATCGCTCTCTAGCCAGGCTGGTAAAGACCGTTCCGGTGACCGTCCGGCTACCGGGCCATCGGGGAAAATCGATAACCGCCGTCGTTGATCGTGGCTCCTAGATGAGCTCTTACAACACTAAACGCATCACGCCACCATCGGCAGAACACCCATTACTGGACTCACCCAAACCGACAGCAGGTCCGGTTGACATTATTTTTTACCCCCCTTGTGGGGGACGCAAAGCAGGTTTACCGTCGGTCATCGACGGGGT
>JBBRDX010000148.1:0-6843 GCA_038203515.1 Actinomycetales bacterium
GTTGAGTGACCAGAACATCAGCGCCGTGCCGACGAAAACGAGCGGCCACCAGCCGAGGCCAGGGAAAGCGGCCGCGTTCGCGAAGCCGGATAGCGCCGCGACGAGCACTGCGGCGGTGAGAGGAAGGGGGCGCGACAGCCATCCGGGGACAGCCCCTCGACGGGGTGGGAGGCTCGAACGCACCCATCAAGCCTAAGTGGACGTTGCTGTGACCGCAGCCAGCGGTCTGTTCGCCCTGGTCAGGCGACCTGGTCAGGCAACCGAAGAGTAGGCCACGATGCCGCGGCGGATCGATTCGAGGGCCTGCCGCGCCGTGCGTCCGACGGTGCCGTCGGCCACGACCGAGAGCTGGTCGAGGAGGTCGATGGTCTGCTTGGTCATGCGCACGAAGTCCCCCGCGGCGAGTTCCGATTCGAGCAGCACGGAATCGAGGGACACTCCCTGCGCCCAGCGGTTCATCGCGAGTGACAGACCGGTGGACAGCGGGTTGCTGCCGGGGAGCTTGTGGTCGCGCTCGATGTCGTCGAGCTTCGACCACAGGTCTGTCGTCTTCTCGAAGGCCGGACGGAAGGCGCCCTTCGGCAGGTAGCGGTCCGAGGTCTGACCCTCATCGCGTCGCGGCTCGTAGACCAGGGCGGCGGCCATTGCGGCGAGCCCGGCAGGATCGAGATCGTTCCAGACACCGCGCCTCAGGCATTCGGCCACGAGCAGGTCGCGCTCACCATAGATTCGTCGCAGTGTGCGACCGTGAACGGATGCCGTCACCTCGCCGTTCTCGGCACGCAACAGGTACCCGAGCTCCAGCAGCACGTCGGTCACGCGATCGAAGATCCTTGCGACAGCGCCGGTACGGGTGCGGATCTGGCGGCTCAGCTCATCCGTCTGCTTCTTCAGCTTCCACCAGCGCTCCGCCCAGCGGGCGTGTTCCTCGCGGTCGTTGCAGGTATGGCAGGGATGTTGCTTGAGCCGCTTGCGCAGGGCAGCGAGCTGGTTCTGTCTCTTATCGCGCTCGGCGCGGCTCTGCAGGTCGGCACGGATCGATCCCTTGCGTTCGAGATCGGTGAGCTCACGACGGATGCCCGAGTACTCCCGGAAATCCCCGAGGTGGCACTTCATCGCCTCTTCGTAGCCGAGTAACGACTGCTCCTGCGATCGCACCTTGCGGGCCAGATCCACCACGGCACGGTCGGCCTGGAACTGGGCGAAGGACGACTCGAGGATGTCGCGGGCCCGCTCGCGGCTGAACTGCTCGATGAGGTTCACGGCCATGTTGTAGGTGGGCGAGAAGCTGGAGTTGAGAGGGTAGGTGCGACGGGAGGCCAGTGAGGCGACTGCCTGGGGGTCGAGCCCCTCCTGCCACTGGATCACCGAATGCCCCTCGACGTCGATTCCGCGGCGACCGGCACGCCCGGTGAGCTGGGTGTACTCCCCCGGGGTGATCGGCACGCGGGCCTCGCCGTTGAACTTCTCGAGCTTCTCGAGCACGACGGTGCGGGCGGGCATGTTGATGCCGAGAGCGAGGGTCTCGGTCGCGAAGACGGCCTTCACGAGCTTCTTCTGGAAGAGCTCTTCGACCACCTCCTTGAACGCGGGAAGCATGCCGGCGTGATGGGCCGCGACGCCGCGCTGCAGTCCGTCGAGCCACTCGTAATAGCCGAGCACGGCGAGGTCTTCATCGAGGATCGTGCGGCAGCGTTCCTCAACGATGTCCGCAATCTCGTCGCGCTCGAACTGGGTCGTGAGTCGCACACCCGCCCGGAGCACCTGCTTGACGGCCTGGTCGCAACCCACCCGGCTGAAGATGAAGAAGATGGCGGGCAGCAGGTTGCGTTCCCCGAGCATCTTCACGACGCCGGCCCGATCCATCTTGAGGTCGTCCGGGCGTCCGCCGCGGGAGTGCCGACGGCCGACATCCTGCATCTGGCGGGAGCTGATGGTGCGCCCGCCATAACGGGCCATCTGCACCAGCTCGGGATTCACCCGGTGCGTGGGAGCACCAGGGGGATCGCCCGGCCCGGCCTTTGTGGTCGCAAACAGGTCGATGAGCTTGGTGCGCATGATGACGTGCTGGTCGAGCGGTACCGGACGCTCCTCCGACACGATCACCGCCGTCTCGCCGCGAACGGCCTGCAACCAGTCGCCGAATTCCTCCGCGTTGGAGACCGTCGCGCTGAGCGAGACCAGTCTCACCGACTGCGGGAGGTGGATGATGACCTCCTCCCACACCGCGCCGCGAAACCGGTCGGCAAGATAGTGAACCTCGTCCATCACCACGAAGGAGAGGTCCCTCAGCAGGTCCGAGTCGGCGTAGAGCATGTTGCGCAGCACCTCGGTGGTCATGACCACGATGCGCGCCCCGGAGTTGATATTCGTGTCGCCGGTGAGCAAGCCCACCTGGTCGGCGCCGTACTCGGCGACGAACTCCTGGAACTTCTGGTTGGACAGCGCCTTCATCGGCGCGGTGTAGAACACCTTCGCGCGTGGTTCCTGCATGGCGAGGAACACGGCGAATTCGGCCACGATGGTCTTGCCGGCACCCGTCGGGGCCGCGACGAGCACGCTGTCCCCGCGTTCGAGCGCGACGCAGGATGCGAGTTGGAACGGGTCCAGGTCGAAGGACAGGTTGCCGCGGAACATCTCAACCCGCGGGTTTCCTCGACGTTCGCGAGACGCGGCGAATCGATCTGCGGGGCTCAGCCCGGTCATGCGGCGGCCGAGCCGCCGGGATCGTCGGCCAGGCTGTCCGCGCGCTTGGCGAGGATGCGGTCACGCCACCACGCGATCGTCGCCGCCAGCAGGTAGAGCACGATCATCGGCGCCGAGAGCAGGAACATCGATGCCACGTCGGCCGACGGCGTTGCGAGAGCGCAGAACACGAAGATGGCGAGGATCGCCCAGCGCCAGCTGCGGAAGATGCTGACCCCGGAGACGATCCCGAGGAAGTTGAGCAGTACGAGGAACACCGGAAGAACGAAGGCGATGCCCACCGCGAGGACGAGCTTGGTCACGAACCCGAGGTAGTCCTTCGCCTCGGTGATGGCGGCATCCTGACTCGGCACGAAGGAGTTGAGAACATCCACGATGTGCGGGAATACCCACCAGCCAGCGGCGCATCCCGCAAAGAAGAGGGGAACGGCCGAGAAGAAGAAACCGAAGGTGTACCGCTTCTCCTTCCCGGTGAGCCCGGGCACGATGAACGCGAAGACCTGGTACAGCCACACCGGGCTCGAGGCGATCACACCGACGGTGATCGCGATCTGGATGTGCACGTCGAAGGCCGCGCCGATAGTGGAGTAGTTGAGTGTCGTGTTGCCGTGGGTCTTGGCGATCAGCTCGATGGGTGAACGGATCGCCTTGAGTACCCAGTCGGCGACGAGGAATCCACCGATGGCGAACACGACGATCGCGATCGCCGAGATGAAGAGCCGCTTGCGCAGCTCGACGAGATGCTGGCCGAGAGACATCCGGCCTTCACGGCCCGCGCCCCGCTTGCTGCGGGAAGGCCTGGTGGCGGTAACGAGCTCTCGCTAGGGCTTGGCGGAGGGGTTCGTCGAATCGGTCTGCGCGCGCACCTCTGGCGAGGTCTGGTTGAGCTGCGCACCGTCGGCGGACGGAGTCGTCTTCTCCTCCGCCTTGACCTCGTTCTTGAAGATCTTCATTGACTGTCCGACGCTCTTGGCGAGACCCGGAAGCTTGGCAGCACCGAACAGGAGCACGATGATGACCAGCAGTACCAGGGCGTGCCAACCGGTTAATCCTGGCATGGGCTAGATCCTTAGAGTCGATTGAGCTGCGTCAGAAAAGTTTACCGCCTATCCGAACCCAACGGCTGTCATTCGGCTTGGAACCACCGGCGCGAATTCGCATCGAAACGCGTCAGGGCACGACCGCGCGCCACTCGGACGGTATGCCGCGCATCACGGCGGAGCGCCGCTGCGTTGCGCACGTGTCTGCGTCGCGCCTGCACGTCGGAGAGTTTCTGCAGGATGGCGAGTTCGGCCTGCTCCTCGTCGAACTCCGTCACTGCGGCACCCAGGAGCTCCGTCTTCCCGGCGAGCGTGCCCACCTCGTCGAATACCGACACGGCCTTGCGAAACAGGCGCCATGCCGAGACGACGAGCACGGCGACGAGGGCGAGCACGAGACCGGTCCAGGTGATGAGCCACGACCACCAGGGCATCAGGTCGCCCCCGTCCCCGAGTCGTCGCCCGCCTCATAGCGCGCCGCGCCGGCAGCCGCCCATTCCGCGACCGCGCGACGGGCATCCGCCGGCTCGACCACGGTGACCATGCCCGGAAGTCCCCCGACCAGGCGTTTGAGCCCGTGATAGTGCGAGACCCGGAGTGCCGTGCGGCTGCGGCCGTCCACCACCGTGCTGCCCGTGCCGTCGGTGAGGTAGTCGGCGAGGAGCGGCGCCGCCGACGCAGCGACGTCGATCGTGACCAGCAGGTCATCCTCCGAACCCTCGAAGAGTGTGTCGGGCAGGTGCACGTCGGCGGCATGGGTGGTGATCGGTTCGGTCGTGACGGTGGGATTGCCGATGCGGTCGATGCGGAAGGTGCGCACCGCCTCGCGCAGGTGGCACCACCCGCGCAGGTACCAGTCCGCATCCATCGATTCGATCCGCAGCGGGTCGACCCGGCGACGTTCGTGCTCGCCGCGCGAGTTGATGTAGTCGAACTCCAGCTGCACGCCGGAGGCGACCGAATCACGGATGATGGCGAGTGTCTCGTCGGACTCCGATCCCTCGACTGCGAACTGGCTCGGAAGGGCGGATGCTCCGCGCGCGAGCTTGGCCATGAGGCTGGCGATGGCGGTGCGGTCGGCGTTTTCGGGCAGCGCCGACAGGTACTGCAGTCCGGCGATGAGCGCCGCCGCTTCGCGCCCGGAGAAGCGCGGTGCGTCGTCGATGGCCACGAGATGCGTGAGCACGATCTGGTCGTTGTCTTCGAAGTCATCCCACGCGAGGTCGAACAGGTCGCCGTGCTGGTACTGTCCGGTCTCGCCGGGGATGCCGGAGACGGCGATGAGTTCGACGGCTTCCCGCACCTGCTGCGGCTTGACGCCGAAGTGGTCCGCGGCATCCTGCACGCTGATTCGTTCGTGTTCCATGAGGAACGGCACGAGGGAGAGAAGGAAGGCGAGTTTGTCCTGCGCCTGCAGTGGTGAGGGCCGTTCAGCCATGGGTGACCCCTTCGGCATCGGGTGAATCGGTACCGGGTGAATCGGTACCGGGTGAATCGGTACGGTGGTCTTCGACTGTTCGGAGCAGACGGCTGCGCACTGCCTCGCGGAGCGCCGGTGGAGACAGCACGAGCGCCTCGGGACCGTAGCCGGCCAGTTCGTCGGCGAAGATGTTGGCATCGGAGTAGTGCAGTCGCAGCGCACCAGAGGCCAGCCGCACGGTGCCGCGGCGTTTGAGCAGCCGGGTCGCCGCATCCGAATCGGTGACGACCTCGACATCGGCGGTGTGGGATGCCCAGACCTCGTCGAGTTCCTCGAGGGCTCGCGCGGTCTGGTCGCCGATCGGTGCCGGGAAGGTCGTTCCGGTAGTTGTGACCTGGCTCACAATGCGCCGGAGAAGGAAGGTCTTGGTGATCTCGGTGCCCGGCTCCAGCGCGTGGAGGTGCCAGCGGCCCTGGTGCTGCACGAGGGCGAGCGGGGCAAGCTCCCGCACGCGCGCCTCGGCCTCACCGGGCTTCAGGTAGGCGAAGCGAACGATCGCATTGCGCTCGAGAGCGGCGCGCAGCGGCTCGAATGCGGCATCCCGCACGCGCAGCCGGGGCGCATATCCCAGCACCGGCTCATCGGAGACGAGCCCGAGTCCCTTGAGCTTGATCATCGCGCGACGGGATTCCCCGGAGAGCGATCCCTCTCGCCACACCATCGCCGCGAGGTTGAGCAGGGTGGTCTCCTCGGAGGAGAAGGTGATGTCGCTCGGCAGCTCATAGCTCCCTCGCGGGATGCGGTAACGCAGGTTCTGGTTGTTTCCGGCCTGGCCGGGAGCATCCACGGTCTCGAGTGGCACACCCAGGTCGCGGATGTCGTCTTTGTCGCGTTCGAACTGGCGCTCGAGATTGGCGTTGTCACCGCCGGCACGGTACCGCTGGCGATACCCCTGTACGGTCGAGAGCACTTCATTCTTGGTGAGGCCGGTCTCGGTCGCGAGCAGTGCGAGCACGAGACTGAAGAGTCGCTCCTCGACGGGGATTCTGGAGACGCTTGCAGCTGGCACGGGGATCCTGGTCTGGAATGAACTCGGAAGACACTCGGCCTGTGTCCGGATGGGACCGGCTGACCGGTCGGGAGGTAACTTACCCGGCGATGCCGAGAATGTCTATGACGTAGACGGCGGCGTCATCAGCGGGGGCCTTACCCGTACCGTCAGAGACGGCCGAGGCTTTGGGCGGCAGCACCGCGAGCACCTGGGATCCGACGTGCTGGCCGATCAGGGCCTTGCTCAGTCCCTTGGAGACGCTGGCGGATCCGACCTGCAGTACGGAGGCTTGGTGATCGGTCCAGGTGGAATCGAAAACCGTCTTGGTGGCCCAGCCGATGGCGGTGTACTTGACCACCAGGAACTGGTCGCTTTGCACCGTTGCGCCCGACCCCTTTTTCAGCACGTTGACCTCGGAGGTCTTCGGTGCCGAGCGGTCCGGAACGCTGATGCCAGGGGTGCCGTCCGCCGTGAGCACCACCGCGGGCATGCCGTTGACGGGGATCTGGTCCGCGCCGTTCGCCTTCGGAAGGAAGGCACCCTTCACATCCACGACATAGACGAAGGAGTCGTCCTTGCCGATGCCGTTGGCGGAATCCGCAACGCCCTTGTGACTGTCTTTCGCC
>JBBRDX010000149.1:0-6792 GCA_038203515.1 Actinomycetales bacterium
GGATGACGTGCAGCCGAAGGACCTCGATCGCGTCGCCCGATCCCAGCTGAAGACACTGAGCAAAGAGAATGCGGACGGTGTCGCCCAGCACCTCGTGATGGTGGCCCGATTGATCGACACCGATCCCGCTCTCGCCCACGCGCATGCGGTGTCCGCCGCACGTCGTGCTGGTCGCATCGCGGTGGTGCGTGAGACCCTGGCCATCACGGCCTACTCGGTCGGAGATTTCGCTCTCGCACTTCGCGAATTGAGAACCTATCGTCGCATCTCGGGGCGTGACGACCAGCTTCCGCTGATGGTCGACAGTGAGCGGGGTCTCGGCCGACCGGACCGTGCGCTGGAGCTCGGTCGCTCCGTCCCGAGAGGTTCCCTGGCGGTAGAGGTGCAGGTCTTACTCGCCATTGCCATGTCGGGTGCCCGCCTCGACCTTGGACAGACGGATGCTGCGCTCGATGAATTGCAGATTCCCCAGCTGGATCCGAACACCGCGTTCTCGTGGAGTCCGGCGCTGTTCGACGCCTATGCGGCCGTGCTCGAGGATCTGGGTCGTGAAGCCGAGGCGGAAGAGTGGTGGCAACGTTCCGACCGGGCCTCCGAAGCCATCGATGCCGGGGACCGCGAGCCGGAGGACGATGTGATCGAGATTGTGGAAGAGGGCCAGGACGATGTTGTTCTCGAAAAAGAAGCAGCAGAAGACGACGAAGAAGGACCGCCCGTTGCCTGAACGCCTGCCTGAACGCCTGCCTGAACGTACGCCGCTCGACGGCGTCGACCTTGTGCTCGCCGATCTCGACGGGGTCGTCTACAAGGGCGACGATGCGATCGAGCATGCGGTTGCGAGCCTCAATGCTGCGGGGGAGACGCGGCGCATCGGTTACCTGACGAATAATGCATCCCGCACCGCGGCATCCGTTGCCGAACACCTGGCGAGCCTGGGGTTGAATGCGGTGGAGGACGACGTGGTCACCTCCCCACAGGCGGCCGTTCGATTGCTCGCCGACATGGTCCCCGCCGGAGCCACCGTGCTCGTCGTGGGAGGCGAAGGACTCACGGCGGTGGTCGAGGGTGCGGGCTTCGTTGTGACGCGGTCCGCTCTGGACCAGCCAGCCGCCGTGATTCAGGGATTCGCCCCCGATGTGGGCTGGAAAGACTTGGCCGAGGCATCGTTCGCCCTCAACGACGATCCGGAACGACCGTGGGTGGCCACGAACACCGACTGGACGATACCGGTGGCGCGAGGCATCGCTCCCGGCAACGGCACGCTGGTCGGCGCGGTGCATAACGCGGTCGGGCGCCTGCCCGTGGTTGCCGGCAAGCCGGAGGTTGCCATCTTCGACGTGGCCGTGCGCCGGTTCGGAGGAGCGAAACCGCTCTTCATCGGTGATCGACTGGACACCGACATCCTCGGTGCGAATCGTGCAGGCATGCAGTCGGTGCTCGTACTCACCGGCATCGACGGACGCAAGCAAGCACTTGCGGCGAATGCTAAGTCACGCCCCACCTATATTCTCGGCGACCTCCGCGAGCTGGCGGAGGCATATCCGGATGCCGTACGAACCACCGATTCGCGCAGCGGCGACACTGTAGTCACCGTCGGTGACGCTTCCGTGCGTCTCGCCAAGACGGTCGTGACCATCGATCGTGCGGGCGAGCGGCCGATCGATCTGCTTCGCGCCGCGACATCCCTCATCTGGGGCTCTGGCCTGCCGATCTATGGACTCGACGTCGCGCCCGAGCTGTATTCGTGAGAGTAGCGTTGGCATATGCCTCCTGAGTCGATCGAAGAGACGCCGTTCACCACCATTGCTGCTGTTGCCGCAAGTGACGACGATGGGAGCGCCCTGCTGTCCCGCTTGCGAGTGATCGAGGACCAGCCGCTCGAGTCCCGGGCTGCTGCCTTCGTGCAGATCCACGATCGGTTGCAGACGACTCTCGAGGGCTCGGCCCGGGAGGGGTATCGAGACGGCGGCGTCGACCCGTCGAGCACGCATGGCTGAAGCGCGACTGGATGCCGCCCTGGCGGAACGCGGTATAGCGCGTTCCCGCACGCATGCTGCGCGATTAATCACCGATGGTTCGGTGACCGTCGACGGTCGGACCGTCATCAAGCCCTCCGCTCGAGTCGGGGATGACCAGGTGCTCGCACTCACGGCGATCGACCACTATGTCAGCCGCGCCGCCCACAAGCTCCTCGCCGCGCTCGACGCCTTCGCGGTCCCGGTCAGGGGCCGAAATGCTCTCGACGTCGGGGCGTCCACCGGAGGGTTCACCCAGGTGCTTCTCGAGCGTGGTGCGGCTTCAGTCGTCGCTCTCGACGTCGGACACGGTCAGCTCGATCCATTCATCGGCAACAATCCCGCGGTCACCGTGATCGAGGGTTTCAACGCGCGTGAGCTCACCGTGCCGGCATTGGATGCCGCGGCCCGCCACGCAGTGCGGGCGAGCGTCGTTGTCGCGGACCTCTCCTTCATCTCGCTGACCACCGTTCTGCCCGCCCTCGTAACCACTGTCGGAACCGAGGCGGATTACATGCTGCTGATCAAGCCCCAGTTCGAAGTCGGTCGCCTCGGGGTCAAGGAGGGCATCGTGCATGATGCCGGACTGCGAGCCGATGCGATAAGCGACGTGCTCTGGGCCGCCTGGGATCTCGGCCTAGCCACGGCGGGCCTCATCTACTCACCAATCCTCGGGGCCGCCGGGAACCACGAGTATCTGGTCTGGTTCAGCACGCTCTCGGGCAGCAATCCGACAGAATGGAGAGAGCGGGTTCTCGCCCTCTCCCGACCCTCGGCACCCTGAGGGCCGGAGCCAAACAACGAGCGACCCAAACAGTTAGTGGCCCCGACAGTGATCTCCAGCCGGTGATCGCCCGAGAAGCGCAAGGAGAACCGGTGTCCGAACGCTTGATGCTCGTGGTCGCCCATACGGGACGTCAGGACTCCCTCGACGCCGCAGTGACGGTCTCCCGGCAGCTTCTCGACGCAGGCGTGACACCCGTGATGAAAGCAGACGAGCACGACGATGTGCTGGCCACTGCACCTGAGCTCAGCGCGATAGTGGTCCTCGGCGACGGCGTGAGGGTCGCGGACGTCGAGCTGGCCATCGTCCTGGGCGGCGACGGCACCATCCTGCGCGCGGCGGAGCTCACTCGTGGCTGTGCCGCCCCCCTGCTCGGAGTGAACCTGGGACACGTCGGCTTTCTCGCCGAGAGTGAGCGCGACAATCTCACGGACACCGTGCGTCGCGCCCTTGCCCGCGACTACGAGGTCGAGGAGAGGATGACTCTTGCCGTGCGCGTCAAGGTCGACGCCGAGGTCATCTACGAGACCTGGGCGCTCAACGAGGCGACCGTCGAGAAGGCCAGTCGCGAGAGGATGCTCGAAGTCGTGATCGAGGTGGATGGGCGTCCCCTTTCGTCCTTCGGCTGCGATGGAGTGGTCATGTCGACGCCCACCGGTTCGACAGCATATTCGTTCTCCGCCGGTGGTCCGATCGTCTGGCCGGAGCTCGAAGCGATGCTGCTCGTGCCTCTCAGTCCGCATGCGCTGTTCGCCCGCCCGCTCGTGGTGGGGCGGGATTCGGTGTTCGCCGTCGAGGTTCTCGCGCGCACGCAGGGCACCGGAGTGCTCTGGTGCGACGGGCGCCGCACCCACGACCTTCCTCCGGGGGCCCGGGTGATCGTGCGCCGTTCCCCGGTGCCGGTACGCCTCGCGCGCTTGCACCGCGGGCCGTTCACCGACCGGCTGGTCAACAAGTTCCACCTGCCGACCAGTGGATGGCGGGGTCCTGCAGGCGGCGAAGGCGCCAGCGCGTGATCGAAGAAATTTTCATCCGTGACCTCGGTGTGATCGGCGAAGCGAGACTTCCGTTTGGGCCGGGCTTCACCGCCATAACCGGAGAGACCGGAGCGGGCAAGACCATGGTGGTCACTGCACTCGGCTTGCTGCTCGGGGATCGCTCGGACAGTTCGGTGCTGCGCCAAGGGAGTGGTTCGGCCGTGGTGGAGGGACGCTGGCTCGTCGACTCGGATGGAGCGGTCGCGGAGCGCGTGCGAGACGCCGGCGGAGACCTCGACGACGGGGAGCTGATTCTGGCTCGGTCGGTCTCGCAGGAGGGACGCAGCCGCGCGACTGTCGGAGGCCGCACAACGCCGGTGAGCGTGCTTGCGGAGCTCGGCCAGCAACTGGTGGTCGTACACGGACAGTCCGACCAGGTGCGCCTGCGATCGGCGACAGCACAGCGTGAGGCGCTCGATCGTTTCGCCGGGGTTGCCCTGTCAACCGTGCTCGACGACTACCAGGCGACCTACCGACGCTGGCAGGTGAACCAGGGTGAGCTCGACGTGATCGTGGCGGAGCAGGAGGCTCGGCAGGGCGAAGCCGTCGAGTTGCGCCAGGCGATGGCGGAGATCGAATCCGCGGCGCCCCGGGCCGGCGAGGACGTGGAGCTCGCGGAGCGCGCAGACCGGTTGACCAACCTCGAGGACCTGCGGCTCGCGGCCTCCGAGGCGCATGAGCTCGTGTCATCCGATAACCTTGCGGATCCGCGGGATGCTCTCGGCCTGCTGGATTCTGCCCGTCGCCAACTCGAACGCGTCGCAGGTCACGATCCGACCCTTGCCCCGATCGTCGAGGCCCTCGCCAGTGCGAGCTATCTCGTGGCCGACGTGTCCGCGCAGCTTTCGAGCTACCTCGGTGGACTCGACTCCGACAGCGCGCGTGAATTGGAGGTGGTGCAGGATCGGCGGTCGGAGCTCGGCGAGATCAGCCGAAAGTACGGGCCGTCCCTCGAAGAGGCGATCGCCCACCTCGACACCGGAAGCACGAGGCTCCTCGAGCTCGATCAGGACTCCGACCGGATCGACAGCCTGCGCACAGAGGTCGCTACCGATCGCGCACGGGTGATCGAGCTCGCCGACGACCTCGGCCGTGTGCGCCGCGACTTCGCTCAACAACTCGGCGAGAGGGTGAGCGAGGAGCTCGTGGCCCTCGCGATGCCCAACGCGCGATTGACGGTCGAGGTCACCGATCGGCAGGACTATGGCCAGAGTGGTCGGGACGCCGTGGCGATCCTGCTCGCACCGCATCCCGGAGCGGAGGCCCGCTCGCTCGGGCGCGGGGCGTCCGGCGGCGAACTCTCGCGGGTGATGCTCGCGATCGAGGTGGTGATCGCCGACAACGATCCCGTGCCCACCTTCATCTTCGACGAGGTGGATGCCGGGGTCGGAGGGGCGTCGGCGATCGAGATCGGCCGGCGACTCGCCCGGCTCTCGCGCACCGCACAGGTGATCGTCGTGACCCATCTCGCCCAGGTGGCGGCGTTCTCCACCAATCACCTTCGCGTAGTGAAAGACAGTGACGGCGCCGTGACCGCTTCGAGCGTGCACCAGCTCGAAGGCGAAGAACGGATCGAGGAGATGGCGCGGCTCCTCTCCGGCCTCAGCGGATCAGAGAGCGGACTGCAACACGCCCGCGAGCTCATCGAAACCGCGCGCGGGCTCGACAGCGAATAGCGCTAGCTGCCCAGTCTGCCTAGCTGTCCAGTTCGACACGCACACCACGGGGAGTGAGTGCGAGGATGCCGGTGCCGTCGAAGGCCGCCTCGAGTTGGGCGCGCGTGTGGCTGAAGTGCGTCCAGTCCTCGGTGTGGAGACCGACCACGAGCCGCGCCCCGAGCGATTCGGCAGCGGACGCGGCATCCGTCGAGTTGAGGGTGAGGTCGGCGTCGATGTCCTCGACCCGGGCCGCCCCGGCGAAGAGCAGCGCGATGTCCACGGGTGCGAAACGGTCGGCGATCTGCCTCACGAGCGGCAGAGACGCGTTGTCGCCGCTCACGTAGACCGTCGGCTCGCCGGTGGCTTCGAGCATGAAACCGATGACGGGACCGACGAGCGGTTCCGACCCGGGCGGACCGTGCAGTGCGGGCATCGCGGTGATCGTCACCACGCCGAAGTCGTAGCTCTCCCAGTTGTCGAGCCCGATGACGCTTCCGCCGAAGAGGTCGTCAGCGGCCTGCCGTGTGCTCAGCGTGGGGACGCCCTGCGCGATGAGCTCGAGCCCCTCCCAGTCGAGGTTGTCCTTGTGGCCGTGGTGTGACAGCAGCACCAGGTCCACCGGGCCGAGATCCTGCCGGGCGATGGCTGGTCCGGCAGTTTTCACCAGGGTGGTCTCGTCGGGATCCTCATAGACCTGGGGGCCGTCGAAGGTGGGATCGGTGACGATCCGAAGGCCCGCGTATTCGAGCAGGGCGGTGGGACCGCCGATGAAAGTGATGGCTGTCGTAGACACAGTGCGAGCCTACGCTGGAGACATGGCCGATCGACTCGTGGATGCTGTGAGCCCCTACCTGCGTTCGCACGCGCTGAATCCCGTTGACTGGTTCCCCTGGGGCGACGAGGCCTTCGCCGAAGCGCGTCGACGCGACGTGCCAGTACTGGTCTCCATCGGCTATTCGACCTGTCACTGGTGTCATGTGATGTCTCGTGAGAGCTTCAGTGATCCCGTGCTCGCCGCTCGCCTTGGTGCGGAGTTCGTGGCGATCAAGGTGGACCGGGAAGAGCATCCCGACGTCGACGCGAGCTATCTCGCCGCCGCGGGAGCCTTCACCGGCAATCTGGGGTGGCCACTGAATGTCTTTGTCACTCCGGAGGGAAAAGCGTTCTATGCGGGAACCTACTGGCCGCCGGTCGCCGTGGGGGAGACCCCGTCGTTCGGACAGGTGCTCGTTGCGGTCGCGAATGCCTGGACCGCTCGCCGCCCGCAGGTCGAGACGACCGCCGCCGCCGTGGTCGTG
>JBBRDX010000150.1:0-6726 GCA_038203515.1 Actinomycetales bacterium
GACAAGAACACCGACATCGGTGCGATCAATTCGCGCGCACAACTCGAACGCATCCGCGAGCTCTCCGACATCGGCGAGCAGGAGGGCGCCGAGCGCTGGACTGCGGACTGCGAGATTCCGAAAAACGGATTCTGGTTCGCACCAACCATTTTCACCAACGTGTCGACGAGCCACCGCATTGCCCGTGAGGAGGTATTCGGGCCGGTGCTCAGCGTGCTGAGCTTCCGCACACCTGCCGAGGCGATCGCGAAGGCGAACAACACGCCCTACGGCCTCTCGGCCGGCATCTGGAGCTCGAACGGCAGCCGGGTGCTCGGTGTGGCCGACAGGCTCCGCGCCGGCGTGATCTGGGCGAACACCTTCAACCAGTTCGACCCGGCCAGCCCGTTCGGAGGTTACAAGGAATCCGGGTACGGCCGTGAGGGTGGTCGCCACGGGCTCGCCGCCTATCTCGAATCCTCCGGCTGGTCCGTCGCTGGTCGAGTAGCGCCGCGCGAACCCGGTGGTCGAGTAGCGCCGCGCGAACCCGCTGGTCGAGTAGCGCCGCGCGAACCCGCTGGTCGAGTAGCGCCGTCTTCGGCGCGTATCGAGACCTCCCCATCAACGAAGAAAGCCACGAAATGACCCGCCTCGCCGTTCCGAAGACCTACAAGCTCTACATCGGCGGAAAGTTCCCACGCAGCGAATCTGGTCGCGTCTACGAGATCGCCACAGCGAAGGGCGTCTTCCTCGCGAACGCGGCGAAGGCTTCCCGGAAGGATGCCAGGGATGCCGTCGTCGCGGCGCGTGCCGCACACTCCGGCTGGGCTGGCGCCACCGGCTACAACCGGGGGCAGGTGCTCTACCGCATCGCCGAGTTGCTCGAAGGGCGTCGCGCCCAGTTCGTGGAGGAGTTGCGCCGGGGCGAAGGATTCTCGGAGTCGGCCGCCCAGAAGCAGGTGGACACCGCTATAGACGTGTGGGTCTGGTACGCCGGCTGGGCGGACAAGTACGTGCAGGTTGCCGGCAACGGCAACCCGGTGAGCGGTCCCTATTTCAACATCTCGACCCCGGAGGCGACCGGGGTGGTGGCGATCATTGCACCACAGGCGTCGAGTCTTCTCGGGCTGGTCAGTGTCATCGCGCCCGCTCTCGTGAGCGGGAATACGGTCGTGGTCGTCGCCAGCGAGCGTGCTCCTCTTTCGGCGATCAGCCTGAGCGAGGTGCTCGCGACGAGTGACGTTCCCGGGGGAGTGGTCAACGTGCTCACGGGTTCGGCTGCCGAGATCGCTCCGTGGCTCGCGAGTCATGCCGATGTCAACGCTCTCGACCTGGCCGGCGCGGGGGACCTCGCCGGAAACCTGAGCTGGGTCGACCTGCAGATCGCCGGCGCCGAGACGCTCAAGCGCGTGCTCCCGCCCGAGAGCGGCGTGCCCGCAGCATCCGTCGAGCGCATCACGTTCTTCACGGAGACCAAGACGGTGTGGCACACGAAGGGCATCATCTAGGCGATCCGGATGATGTGATCCGCGCGGCTGCGGGTCGAAGCGACCAAGCGGGCATTGCGCTCGTCGGGTCCGAGCGTCCGGGCGCGGGCATCCGCCCCACTCTCGCCGAGCCGCTTGTGGTGGTCGACGAGGCGCTGCAATCGGATGCCCTCGTCGAGGTAACGGAAGGATGTCGCGTCGGAGAGGGGCACAATCTGTTCCCATCCGCCGGACTCGAGGAGCGGGTAGTTGCCTCCGACCACCACGACGGACAATTCCTGAGGAATCTTGATCGCGTCGGGCACCGGTACCTCCAACTCGCGGTCGAAGGCGGCCGCGATCATCGACTTGCCCGCGCCCGGAGGGCCGGTGATTCCGATGGAGCGGCGCATGGACCCGCGCGGCGAGGGTACCGCCAACACAGCGGGGTCGCGAGTCACGCAAGCGGTAAATGTCTCCCACCCAGCCAAGAGGCGAGGGCGGCAATCGAAGGGAAGTTCATCCGTCCGCGATCATCATCGCTCCTGTGACGACATCGTCGGCCATTGCGAACTGGGCCCAGCCCTAATTCGCGAGTGCGCCGGGGTGGAGCAGCGCCTGCAAAAAAACCTTCGGTGGATGACGGCGGCGGATTCAGGTGAATGCCGATCATGGGCCCGACGACGGCGCGGGAGGGATCCTCTAGTTCCCGCGCGAGATTGCCGGGCATTCTCGCCGGCCGACCTGCTCATATGATCATGCTTGCTGGGCTTGCAGAATGGACATCGTCGGCCTCGACGCCTTCATCGCCGCCAGCGACTTCTCTAGAATTGTGTTGGTGAAGCAGGGGAACACGATCGTCTATGAGACGGTCGCCGGTCTGGCCACTCAGCGCTGGGGCATTCAGAACACGCTGGATACTCGCTTCGATACCGCGAGCATCACGAAGCTGTTCACGAGCGTCGCAACCCTGCAACTCGTCGGCCGCGGCACGCTCGACCTCGAGACCTCGATCCACCACTACGTCGATCTCGAAGGCACCACGATAAGCCCCAAGGTGAACCTGCTGCACCTCCTCACCCACACCAGCGGCATCCGGGATGACGCCGACGAGGAAGACGGTGAAGACTACGCGGCGCTGTGGATCGACAAACCCCACTACTCGGTGATCGAGACCAAAGATTTTCTGCCGCAATCCGCCTACAGGAAGCCCAATACGGAGTCGGGCGTCGACTGCCGCTACTGCAATGTCGGTCATGTGTTGGTCGGGCTGGCAATCGAATGCGTGACGGGTGGACCCTATCGCCAATACGTCGTCGATGAGGTCTTCACGAGGGCGGGCATGCTGGATTCCGGCGTCTCTGACAGGCGGGATGCAGTGCAGCGGGTCGCCGAGGGCTGAGACCTGGTCGACGGCACCGGGGTGCAGAACATCTACAGTTACCCTCCGATCGGGCCGCCGGACGGCGGGGCTCACGTCACGGGGAAGGACCTGGTGCGATTCATGCAGGCTGTGCGCGGTGGGGAGCTCTTCAATTCCGAGTTCACGGAGGAGTTCTTCCTTCCGCAGGTGAAACATGACGAGGCCACCATGTACGGCCTGGGACTCGAGTTCGACCTGCACGATGACGGCACGGTTCGCTCCTGATACAAGGAGGGTATGAACGCCGGGGCATCCGGGATCGTCAGGCATTACCTCGACGAGCGGCTCGACATTGCTGTGCTGTCAAACTCCAAGGAGGGCGCCTGGCCAGTGATACGCGAGCTCGACGAGCGCCTCGGCGGCTGACCGGGGACCGCGTACCTCTGAGGGGGCGAGACGCGGATGTTGCGTGCTCAGGGTCGTTGCACCTCACTGCCCGAGCGTTGTTTCGGATTTGCACGCGAACTGCTTCATCCGCCCGGTCAGCACAACAATGTCGTCGAGCGTCGGAACATCGATGTCGACGCGACCGAGACCGAGCGCGAGGTGACGCATTCCAGCGTCACGACTGTTCCATAAGCTCATGGCCGTGTGGTGGTGAGAGCCGCTCGTGCTCAACCGATGAGCGGATGCTCGATCGTGTCGTCCGCGAGCGCCTCTTCGGTGTCGAACAGCGTCGCGGTGTCGACACCGACCACGCTTCAGCAGCCGTCCAGGCGATCCGGGGTCGGCTGTGAGCCCCGGACGGGGGCGGGTCTCCACCGAACGGGGGCGTTTAGGCTGGTGTGATGGTGCATCGGGGGATAGTCGTCATTCGACGCGTGCGGGCGACCATTGCCGTGGCGGTTCTCGTGGGTTTTGCACTCACCTCGGTGGGAGTGACCAGCGCTTCGGCCTCCGAGGCAGACACGATCGCCGCCCTGGTGAACCAGGCTCGGGCGAGCGCGGGTCTGCCCGGTCTCATCCACAATCCGGCGATGGATTCTGTTGCACTGCAGTGGGCGAACCAGATGGGTGCAGCCAACTCCATGGACCACAACCCCAGCTACAGCACCCAGATTCCTTCGGGCTGGAGCCGTGCGGGCGAAAATATCGCGCAGGGCCAGCCCACCCCCTCGGAGATGCACACGGCGTGGATGAATTCCACGGGCCATCGCGCCAACATACTCGGCGACTTCAACGACATCGGAATTGCTTTCGTCACTGTGAATGGAACGACATGGGGCGTGGAGGACTTCGGTAAATACGCCGGACATGCGGGCGCCCCGGCCCCGGTCGCGGCGGCACCTGTCGCTGCAGCTCCGGCTCCGGTAGTTCCCGCTCCGGTGGCGAAGGCTCCAGCCCCAGCCCCAGCAGCCACGGCTACTGCCGCCCCGACGGTGGCCCCGGCGAGCGTTCCGGCGGTGACTCCCACCGACGTCTCCACGCCCGAGCCCACCGCGCGGGCGAAAGAGACCGCCCGAGAGGTTAAACCTTCGCCCACTCCGTCCGAGACACCCGGCCCAGAATCAGTGTTGCTCAGCGCTTCTCGTTCCGTCGCGCAGAAACCCTTTCCGATCGGCTACGTCATCGGAGGCATTCTGGTGGTCCTCGGTATCGGCGGGGGAATCTACGGTCAGCGGATGCGAATTCGCGGCCGCAAACCGCCGGGCGCGTAGCGCACACCGAGCGGCCAGTCAACCAGCCTCGGTTTTCTGCGGTTTTCCAGCCAGCCTCCCTAGGGTTATCCCATGGCTAAAGCAGCAACGACGGGCAAAAAGGTACTTGTCACCGGGGCGACCGGGTACATCGGCGGCCGGCTCGTGCCGCGGCTCCTCGAGGCGGGGTACCGGGTGCGCGTCTTCGTGCGCAATCCGCTGAAGCTCACCGATGTGCCCTGGGCCAATGAGGTGGAGATCGCAACGGGTGACCTCGGCGACCCGCACGCCGTGGCCGAGGCAGTCGACGGTATCGACGTGCTTTACTACCTCGTCCACTCGATGGGCGCGAAGGGCGAATTCGAGCGAACCGAGCTGGCTGGTGCGACCACTGTGGCGATGGCAGCGAAGCCGGCGGGCGTTTCGCGTATCGTCTACCTCGGCGGGTTGCATCCCGACGGCGAGCTCTCACCGCACCTGCGGTCTCGCGCGGAAGTAGGTCGCATCCTTCTCGACTCCGGAGTGCCGACGGCGGCACTCCAGGCTGGCGTCGTGATCGGCTCCGGGTCGACTTCGTTCGAGATGGTGCGGCACCTCACCGACGTGTTGCCCTACATGCCCGCGCCACAGTGGGTGCGCAACTTCATCCAGCCGATCGCGATCCGGGACGTGCTCTACTATTTGGTCGCGTGTGCCGAGCTGCCGGACGATGTCAATCGCACCTTCGATATCGGCGGGCCGAATGTGCTGCGCTACGGGCAGATGATGAATGGCTACGCGCTCGAGGCCGGGCTGTAGCAGCTCCCGATCGCCTCACTTCCGGTGCTCACCCCCTGGCTTGCCTCCCAATGGGTTAACCTGGTCACTCCTATCCCGCGCGCGCTCGCTGTGCCGATCATCGCCTCCCTGCAGTACGACTGTGTGGTCTACGAGCACGACATCGAGAAATTCATCCCCGATCCCGAGGGTGGGCTCACCCCGTATCGCCGCTCGGTGCGCCTCGCGCTGGGCAAGATGAGGGATGGCGCGGTCGAGACTGCTTGGCAGGATTCCGCGGTCAGTGACGCACCGAGCGACCGCCTCCCGAGCGACCCGGAGTGGACCGGGCACACGGTATACACCGACCTGCGCGAATTGCATACGACCGCGCCATCCGACCAGGTCTGGCGCGTGATCGAAGGAATCGGCGGCGACAACGGCTGGTACTCCTTCCCGCTCGCCTGGGCCATTCGCGGCTGGTTGGACAAGGTTGTCGGGGGAGTGGGCCTGCGACGCGGTCGACGCAACGCTGCGCACCTCAACGCCGGCGACGCGCTCGACTTCTGGCGTGTCGAAGAGCTCGACCGGGGTCGTTTCCTGCGGCTGCGCGCGGAGATGAAGGTTCCGGGGGGAGCGTGGCTCGAACTGAGTGTCACACCCAACGAATCGAGCGGCGGATCCAACTATCGCCAGCGTGCGGTGTTCTTCCCACAGGGTCTCGGCGGTCGTCTCTACTGGTTCAGCGTGCTGCCGTTCCACGGCGTGATTTTCGCCGGAATGGCCAGTAAAATCACCCAGACCGCAGAGGCACAGGTGCTCGCTGACAGCAAGGTCACTCGCTGAACCGTGGCTCGTCGCGACTGCGCTTCCCTAGCGTTTCCCAGCACAGGGGGACATGATTGAGCGCACGCACCGCTGATACAGCGCGACCTTGGGAGGTCACACAATGACTGCAGACACGGTAGTTTTTCTCGGCGACAGCCTCACGCAGGCGGGCGACTGGGAGGGCTGGTTCCCCGATCTCACCGCCGTCAATCTCGGAATCGGCGGCAGTACCTCCGAAGACCTGCTCGGTCGTCTCGAGTCCGTCGTGGCCTTGAATCCGGAAGAAATCGTGCTCTTGATCGGCACCAACGACCTCGGAATGCGACGCAACGTCGAGAGCCTGGTGCGCAACATCCAGTCCATCCTTGTGGAACTGCGCCGTGACCTGCCTGGGTCGCGGATGCTCGTGCAGTCGATCATGCCGCGGGGTCGTGAGTTCGCCGATCGCATTCGCGAGGCCAACATCCACCTGCGGCAGTTCTCGGCGACCGTGCACGCGCAGTTCCTCGACCTGTGGCCAGCGATGGCCCTCGACGATGGCGAGCTCAACCCGGCGTTCTCCGACGACCGCCTTCACCTCAACGACGCGGGATATGAGGCCTGGCTGTCCGAACTCCGCCCCGCGCTCGTGCGCCTT
>JBBRDX010000151.1:0-6494 GCA_038203515.1 Actinomycetales bacterium
GTTCCGCCGAGTTTCGCGGCCGCGGCGCGCACTTCCTCGGGGGTGTCGGCGATGATTCCGGCGAGTACCGGAACCCCGTACGATTCGAAGAGATCTCGGGCCTGGTACTCAAATAGATCCACGCTGCTGTATCCAATCCGCAGTTCGTCTGTCTGGAGTGGCGGCAAGTGTCTTGATGTCGAGATAGCTCGACGTCAAGACATTTGGGCCACCAAGAACTCTACCCCCGGCCGTTCGGGCCGATCTGCCGGGAACGGGCTGCTGCGGGGAAAGTTTGCCGCTTCTTACGCGGAGAACGACACAGTCGTCGTCGGGATGTCGGCGGTAAGGAGGGTGGCGCGCACGCGGGTTCCTGCCTCCAGCTCCCCGATGCAGTCGGCGCTCACGGCCGGGTCGGCCAGCTGGATGACTCCCCCGCCCGTGCGGGTGGAGATGACTGTAGCGTCGAATCGCTCACCGACGCGCCCGCGCAGCACGGCCGCCTCGACCGCGTCGATCGTCCCCCTGTCCAGCCGGGAGGCGATCGCGTCCGAGGCGCCCATGAGCTTCGGGAGGGTGGGGAGCGCGGCGCGCACCCAGGACGGCACCGGGTCGCCCGCGGCGAGCGCCTCGCAGGTCACGAGCACGAACCGGTCGACGAGGCGGCGGAGGGGCGCGGTGGTGTGGGCGTACGGTGCCCCGACCGCGGCCTGTTCGGTGGCATCCGGCACCGTGCCGTCGAAGGCGGTGTAGCCGGCCCCGCGGAACAGCGAACCGGCGGCGTGCATGATCGCGAGTTGGCCGGGGTCCGTCCCGTCGAGCGTGCGCAGATACTCGCCATACGCGAGGCCCGGCGCCCAGGGCCGGCCGAGAGCCACCGTCTGCAGCCGGAATTTCGCGATCGCTGCAGCATCCGGAGCCGGCATGGTGCGGAGGATGCCCACTCCGCCGTCGATCATGATGCGGGCGGCCTCCATGCCGGTCATCAGGGAGATCTGCGCGTTCCACCCCTCGACCGGCAAGGATCGGCGACGCTCGAGCCGGTAGACGTGATCGACCTCGATCACCTCCTGGTCGGCACGGTTGAGGCTCGCCCCGCCCCGCTGTCGTTCGAGCAGGATGCGCTTCTCTCCGACCTCGCGCAGCAGCTGCAGGGCATCACTCGCCGTGCCGGCATCGAGTTCGGCCTGCACACCGGCGTAGTCGCACTTGCGGGTACTTCGGATGCGCGCCCGGGTGACCCCCACCGACGTCACGTTCGCGTCGGCATCGAGACGGAAGTCCCACACGAAGGCGCTGCGCACCTCGCCGGGCAGCAGCGACGCGGCATCCTCGCTGATCACGGTGGGATGCAGGGGGATGCGGCCGTCGGGCGCGTACATCGTCTGCCCGCGTCGCCGGGCCTCCGTGTCGATCGGGCCGTTCGGTGCGACGAACGCCGGCACATCGGCGATGGCGTACCAGACGCGATACCCGTCGGCGTCGCGCTCGAGATGGAGGGCCTGGTCGAGGTCGGTCGCGCCCGCCGGGTCGATCGTGATGAAGGGGATCGCCGTGGAATCGAGATCGGGCAGCACCTGGTGGGCCACCACCGACCGCGCATCCGCCTCGACGGCCGCGGGGAAGGTGGCGGCGAGCCCGAGCTTGGCGCGGAGCGCGGCGAACCTCTCGGCGAGCTGGCCTGAAGGGGAATCGGAAACGAAGCGCACGGAAGTCACGGTCACGCGCGCCAGCCTACGGGCGGCACTCGGCCGCCACGGCGCACAATGGACTGTGACCGCCAAGATCCTGGGACTCGTCGACATCGGCGCGGAAGCCGTGCTGCTCGCGGGCGGCGGTCGGGCGATCCTGCTGCAGCTCGCCAACCCCGCGGTGGGTCACGCCGTCGCCGACCACAGCGACTTCGCTGCCGACCCACTGCGGCGACTTCGCAACACGTTGACCTATGTGTACGCACTGGTTTTCGGAACCCCGCACCAGGTCGCGGCGGTGACGGCGATGGTGCAACGCGCCCATGCCCCGGTGAGGTCCGCACGCTACGACGCCTCGGATGCCCGGCTCCAGCTCTGGGTTGCCGCCACGCTGTACGAGACCGCGACCTCGCTCCACGCGCGCGTGTTCGGGCCGCTCGACGAGGCATCGGCCGACCGGGTGTACCGGGACTACGCGGTCGTCGGAACGGCGCTCGGCATGCCGGCCGCCCTCTGGCCGCTCGACCGGGAGGCGTTCCGTCTGTACTGGGAGGCCCAGCTCGCCCAGCTCCAGGTCGACGACCGGGTGCGCGCCGTGGCAGAGCAGGTGCTGCATCCGGCGTCCGGCCCCGTGTGGCTGCGCGCGCTCATGCCGGTCGCGAGGCTCGCTACCGCTGGCCTGCTGCCGCCCACGCTGCGCGAGGCCTACGCACTGCCCTGGGGCGAGCGTCGCCAGCGCCGCTTCGACCGCCTGATGGGTGCCACGGCGAGCCTCTATCCGCTCCGGCCCGCGCGACTGCGGCACTGGCCGAAGAACCACCTGCTCAAACGACTGGGCTGAAGACCGGTCAGTCGCCGGACCCGAAGAGTCGCCAGAGGAAAATCAGCCCCAGCGGCACCGCTCCGCCCAGGATCATCCCCGAGAGGCCGAGGAGGAAACCGGCGAGCGAGATCCGCGAGCCCCGCAGGGTCGGATCTCTGCGCAAGGTATGCCGGGACATCAGGCCGAGCACCAGCGCGACGACTCCGAGCGGAAGAGTCGCGGCGACCATGACCGGAATCGCGGCAATCGACAGCACTCCCACCGCGAGCGCGGCGATCGCAGTGCCCGGGACCGGCCGAGAATCGACCAGATTTTCGCTCATAGTCCGGATGCTACAACCGCTATCGCGCACACGGCAAGCGGCCGAACTGGCAGTAGATGCTGCGGGAGCGGACCTTCCACGACACCGACTGCCAGCCCTGATGCGGATCGGGGCCGCCGTGGGCTACAGGGCGGCCACGGCTCAGCTCGCCAGCGCGGGATAGTCCGTGTAACCCTCGCCCGTGGGGCCGTAGAAGGTGTTCGGGTTCGGCTCGTTGAGCTCACGGTCGTCACGCCAGCGGGCGACCAGGTCGGGGTTCGCGATCGCCTGGCGGCCCACCGCCACGACATCCGCGTGGTTCGCCCTCACGAACTCCATCGCCTCGTCGCGTGTGGTCAGCTGGGCGAAACCGCTGTTCACCATGAGCGGGCCGCCGAATCGCGCGCGGAGGTCCTGAACGAGCTCGCCGGCGGGATCGCTGTGCAGCACGCTGAGGTAGGCGAGGCCGAGCGGGGCGATGCCGTCGATGAGCGCCTCGTAAGTGGCCTTCGTCTCCGCCTCATCCGTCTCAAAGACGTCCTGGATGTTGTGCGACGGCGAGATACGGATACCCACCCGATCCGCGCCGACAGCCTCGGCCACGGCCGTGACGGTCTCGATGCCGAAGCGGGCGCGGTTGGCGGGCGAGCCACCGTAGGCGTCGGTGCGCACATTCGACACCGGTGAAAGGAATTCATGGAGCAGGTAGCCGTTGGCGGAATGCACCTCGACGCCGTCGAACCCGGCCTCGATCGCGTTGCGAGCGGCCTGCACGATCTCGGCGGTGACCGCGGGGAGCTCCTCGATCGGAAGCGCGCGCGGTTCGGCGTAGGGCTTCTTGCCGAGAGGCGTGTGGGTCTCGCCATCGATCGCGATCGCGCTCGGAGCCACCGGGGTGAGACCTCCGGTGATCTCGGGATGCGTGACGCGGCCGCCGTGCATGAGCTGCATCACGATGACGCCGCCCTCCGCGTGTACGGCCTCGGTGACCCGACGCCAGCCGGCGATCTGCTCGTCAGTGACGATGCCGGGCTGCCCGGGGTACGCGCGGCTCACCGGGCTGGGGTAGGTGCCCTCGGTCACGATGAGCCCGAGGGTAGCGCGCTGCCGATAGTGCTCGACGAGCAGATCGTTGGGAACACCGGAATCACCGGCCCGCAGTCGGGTGAGCGGCGCCATGACGACGCGGTTGGACAGGGCGAGGGCCCCGAGGTTCACGGGCGCGAAGAGTTGCACGGTTTTTTTCCTTCTGGACTGGGTTTGAGGTACCGACTGCCCAACGGGTCTGCACCCCGCACTATTCCCTCAACGCCTCCCTGGCACCCGCAGCTAGCCTGAGACGATGGATGACCCTACACGCGAGTTTCTCTCCACCTTCCAGCGATTCATGTCCGAGGTCGTCAACCAGGTCGCTGTCGAATCGAGCGACATCACTCCGCTCGGCGTGGTGGTGCAGGAGTTCCTCGCGACGGATATCTCCACCCTGCCGGTGATCACGCACGGGCTTCCCGCGCACCGGCTCGTCGACGCCGACCTCGCCCTCGCCGAGCTCGGGCGCGACTCCGGCCACCCTGCCGTCGGCGTCAGCGGCGGCCAGCAACGCGAGCACCTCTCGCTCTCGGAGCTCCTGTTCAGCCCCTACGCCCGTTTCTCACCCGCGCCGATCGACTACCTCTCGATCGCGGATGGCCCGGAGACCACGCGGAGGGTCATCGCGTTCGGCCTTCACCGCATCATCTTCGAGGGCCACCCCGTGGTCGTGCTCGAGCGGGCGGCCCAACCTCAATTCGGACGGCCCGGAGCGCAACTCGAGATCCTCTCCCTCGACACCGAGACCTCGTCGCGGTTCCTCGACGAATTCTCCCGACTGGTGCTGAGTCTCAGCGTGCTGCGGGGCAAAGTGCTGTCGTTCACCGGAAATGAATACGGCAACTCGTCGGCCGGTGCGACCTTCCTGCACCGACCGGCGGTCGCCGCGGATGACGTGGTCCTTCCGCCTGGCGTGCTCGAGACCGTGGTGCGCCATGTCGTCGGAATCGGAGAGCAGCGCGAGCGTCTGCTCGCCGCCGGACAACACCTCAAGCGCGGGGTGCTGCTCTATGGGCCTCCCGGCACGGGCAAGACCCTTACCGTGCGTCACCTGCTTTCACGCACTCCGGGCACGACGGCCGTGCTCCTCACTGGATCGAGCATCCAGTTCATCACCGAAGCCGCCGAGTTGGCTCGCGCGATGCAACCCGCCATCGTTGTGCTCGAGGATGTCGATCTGGTCGCCGAAGAGCGCGGAATGCACGGACCGCAGCCGCTGCTCTTCGCAGTACTGGATGCGCTCGACGGCTTGGACGGGGATGCCGATGTCACCTTCATTTTGACCACGAACCGTGTCCAGGTGCTGGAGCGAGCGCTCGCGGAGCGCCCCGGGCGCGTGGATCTCGCGGTCGAGATCCCCCTGCCCGACGCGGGCTCTCGGCGGCGCCTGTTCCGGCACTATGCCGGCGGTTTGCACTTCACGACGGTGGCTATCGATGCCGCCGCCGACCGCGCCGTCGAGACCACGGGATCCTTCGCGAAGGAGCTGGTGCGCCGCGCCGTCCTTACTGCAGCCGAACAGCACCGCGTCGTCACCGACGAGGACCTCTCGTCCTCGCTCGATGGGCTCCTGGAGGCAGGCGCCCAGCTTGCTCGCAATCTTCTCGGTGGAGGTGCAGATCCCGAGCAGGGCGGTCGCCCGCACGGCACGTGGGGCGCGTACACGCCGCTCTCCCCGGGTTCCACGGCAGGGTAGCGCCCCGGCGATGATGCCCTCGCCATTCAGCTCACATCATTCAGGAAGGTCTGGGACCAGAGTGGCCAGGGTGGCTGCCAGGTTCCCACTAGAGTCATCCCGCCCCAGCAGCCCCACACCTTCTTGAATAGTGAAAGGCACACCCTGGCAGAGTGGCGCGCGAGCTAGAGCTTCTCAATCGGCGCCAGTTTGATCAGCAGGCGCTTGCGCCCGGCCGTGTCGAACTGCACCTCGGCGATCGACTTCGGCCCGGTGCCGGTCACCCCGGTCACCCGACCGTCACCGAAGTCGACATGGCGGATGCGGTCCCCCGCGGCCAGGGTGAGGTCGCCGTTGTCCCGCACCACGTTGGTCACCCGATTGGCCCACTGCGTCTTCGGCTGGGCCGCTCGCTCGGCCCGGGCGGCGCGGGCGAGGGCCGTCGCCCCCGGTCCGCTTGACGCGCCGTAGCCCGAGCCAAGGGCCGGGGCATCCTCCGCTCCGAATCCCCCGCGACGGGCGTTGAGCGCTCGCGGCTGGGTCCCCCCGCGCGAGGTCGCCATGCCGGGAGACTGCCGCCACTCGATGAGGTCGGGCGGGATCTCCTGCAGGTAGCGCGAGGGCATGGCCACGGACACCTCGCCGAACTGCGCCCTCGTCATCGCGAGCGAGAGGTAGAGCTTGCGGCGAGCGCGCGTGATGCCCACGTAGAACAGTCGACGTTCCTCGGCGGGACCGCCGGGCTCGTTCGCCGACATCCGGTGCGGGAGCAGGTCTTCCTCGATGCCGGCGAGGAACACGGCCTCGTACTCCAGGCCCTTCGCGGTGTGGAGCGTCATGAGCGAGACGGTGCCGCTCGAGTCGTCGATATCGTCGGCCGCCGCCACGAGCGAGGTCTCGGTGAGGAAGTCGAGCAGCGTGCCATCCGGATTGTTC
>JBBRDX010000152.1:0-6458 GCA_038203515.1 Actinomycetales bacterium
TCGGGAGTGACGTTGATCTCGACGGCCCAGTCGTCGAGGCCGAGCAGGGCGGTAGCATCCGCCCCCACCTCGGGATCGAGACCGAGCGCGGCCAGGCGCAGGATGCCGTCATGCTCCTCGCCGAGACCGAGCTCACGCGCCGACGCAATCATGCCGTCGGACACGTGACCGTAGGTTGTGCGCGCGGCGATCGGGAACGGCCCGGGCAGTACCGCTCCGGGCAGCGAGACAATGACCTTGTCGCCGCGAAAAAAGTTATGGGCCCCACAGACGATACCGCGCGGTTCGGGCTCCCCCACATCCACCTGGCACCAGTTGATCGTCTTGCCGTTGGACTGCGGCTCCGGCGTGAACTCCAGCACCTGGCCGACGACAATCGGACCGCTGAGACCGAAACCGTGAATGGTCTCTTCCTCGAAGCCGACGCTCACGAGCGCGGCATGCACCTGCTCCGGCGTGACGTCGAGCGGAACGTCGACGAACTCCCGCAGCCACGAGATGGGGACGCGCATCAGACCACCATTCCGAACTGCTGCGAGAAGCGGATGTCGCCCTCGACCATGTCGCGCATGTCGGTGAGCCCGGTGCGGACCATGAGGGTGCGCTCGATGCCCATGCCGAAGGCGAAGCCCTGGTATACCTCAGGGTCGATGCCCGCCGCACGGAGCACATTGCGGTTGACCATTCCACAGCCGCCCCACTCCACCCAGCGCGCGCCGCCCTTGGCGTTCGGCTGCCAGACATCCATTTCGGCGCTCGGCTCTGTGAAGGGGAAGTAGTTGGGGCGCAGGCGAATCTTCGCGCCATCGCCGAACATGATGCGGGCGAAGTGCTCGAGGGTGCCGCGCAGGTGCGCCATGGTGAGACCCTTGTCGATCGCAATGCCTTCGACCTGATGGAACACGGGAGTGTGGGTCGCATCGAGCTCATCGGTGCGAAACACCCTGCCGGGCGAGATCACGTAGACGGGCAACTCGCGAGTGAGCAGTGAGCGGATCTGCACGGGGCTCGTCTGAGTGCGCAGCACGAGGTGCGAGTCGACCGGGTCGATGAAGAAGGTGTCCTGCATCTCGCGGGCCGGATGGTCCTCGTCGAAGTTGAGCGCGTCGAAGTTGAACCACTCGTTCTCGAGCTCCGGCCCCTCGCCCACCTCCCAGCCCATGCCGACGAAGACGTCGGCGATGTACTCCTGCAGCAGGTTGAGCGGATGGCGCGCGCCCGGTGCCCAGCGGGAGGGTAGGGCCGTGACATCCACCGCCTCCGCGGCGAGGCGACGAGTCTCCTCGGCCGTGAAGAGCTCGGCCTCCCGCGCGGCGAAGGCCTGGTTCGCGCGGCCACGGGCCTGGCCGACGAGCTTGCCGAAGGCGGCCTTGTTGGCCTGCGCGACATCCCGCAGCGTCGCGTTGAGCTTCGCAAGAGGGGAGGACTCCCCGAGGTGCTCGGTCTTTACGAGCGTGAGGCCGGCGACATCTGAGGCGGCGGAGATCGCAGCGATCGCGGTATCCAGCGCTCTGGACACGGTCGCCTCGGAGATCACGGGAGCGGGCTGAGCTGTGGGGTCTGACACGGGTCCCAAGCTTATCGGCTGGGCGAGCGACGCCGCTCTGGCAGAGTCGGGGTCCGTTCGATCGGTGTTGCTACCGGGCCGGGCGGCGGCGCGCGAGCCGACGCGCGACGGCCGACAGGGACAGGTTGATCGCGAGATAGATGACCAGGGTGACGATGAACAGCGACAGCAAGTAGCGGTTGCCGTAGAAGCTGGACATGTTGTTCATGGTGGTGCGAATCAGCTCGTTGTAGCCGACGATGTATCCGAGGCTCGTGTCTTTGAGCAGCACCACCAGTTGGGCCACGATCACCGGCAGCATCTGCCGAAAGGCCTGCGGATACTCGACGAAGGACTTGGTCTGCAGACGGGTGAGGCCGAGGCTCAGTCCCGCTTCGCGCTGCCCGCGAGGCAGCGAGGCGACTCCCGCGCGCAGGATCTCACCGATGATCGCGCCGTTGTACAGGGCGAGACCGAGCACGACGGCCCAGAACGCGCCGAACGAACTTGCCAGCAGGATGAACAGCATGAGCAGCAGCACCGGCATGCCGCGGAAGAACTCGAGCACGACTGTCGCCGGTATGCGCACCCACGCGGAGGCCGAGGTCCGCAGGATCGAGAACGCGATGCCGATGGCGAGGGCCAGCACGGCGGCCACCGCGGCAGCCTCGAGGGTGGCAAGCGCCCCGAGACCGATGTCCCGCCAGACGCGGGGGTCGGTGAAGATGTCCCAGCGGCTGGGGTCGAAGCTACCCGGAAGTGTGATTCCCGACGACTGCCGGGGAGCCGCGAGAGTGAGGATCGCCCAGAGGACGATTGCCGCCACGATCACCAGGGCGACGATCGAGAAGATCCGCGAGCGGCGCCGGGCCTTCGGGCCGGGAGTGTCGAACAGCACCGAGGAACTCATCGGGCCACCACCCATCTCTTTTCCAGTCGGGCCGAGACGATCCCGAGCGGGATCGTGATCACCAGATAGAAGAAGGCGACGCCGAGCAGGATCGGGATGATCTTGTCCCCGTTATCGTTGGCGAGTTGCTTGCCGACGGAGAAGAGTTCTGCCACGAAGAATCCGCCCGCCACCGAGGTGTTCTTGGCCAGTGCGACGAGCACGTTGACCAGCGGCGGAATGACCATGCGGAAGGCCTGGGGAAAAATGACGAGAGTCAGAGCTTGGCCGAAGCCCATTCCCAGGCTCCGCGCGGCCTCCGCCTGCCCGATGGGTACGCCGTTCACTCCGGAGCGGAGCGCCTCGGCGACGAATGGTGCGGTGTAGAGGGTTAGCCCGACGCACGCGCTCGCAAAATAGGGAAGCCTCGGGGCGATCTGGGGGAAAACGAAGACGAAGAACAACAGAACGAGGGTGAGTGGGGTGTTGCGCAGCGCCTCGGTGTAGAGGGCAGCCGCACCCCGGAGCCCCGCAACCGGGGAAATGCGCATCGCGGCAACGATGGTGCCGAGGATGATCGCCGAGATGCCCGCGATAAAGAACAGCGACAGGGTGAGGCTGAATCCCTGCAGATACAGCGGCAGGTTATCGATCACCGCGTTCATGGGTCGTTCCCGTCGGGCTTGGTGTGAGCAGGGGTGACGAGCCGCGCGTGCGGACCGTCACCCCTGAACTGAGGAAGGAGTTACCGCGCGTAGTTGTCTACGGCTGGCGGCGAGACGTAGGGCAGCACCTTGCCAGCGGTGTCTTCCCACGCCTTCTTGTAGCTGCCGTCCTTGTAGGCCTTGGTGAGCACGTCATTGATGTAGGTGCGGAACTCGGTGTCATCGAGCTTCACACCGATGCCGTAGGGCTCCTTCGTGAATGGCTTGCCGGCAATCTTGAATTCGCCTTCGTTCTGGGCGGCAAGACCCGCGAGGATCACATTGTCGGTGCTGACGGCCACGACCGCGCCCGAGCGCAGCGGCTCAAGGCAGTTTGAGTAGACGTCGGTGAGGAGCGGCTTGGCACCGATCTCGGCGAGCTTCGCCGCCGGCGTCGAGCCAGTCACGGAACACACCGGCTTGCCGACCAGGTCCTTCTCGGACTTGATCGTCTTGTCGTCGGCCTTGACCAGGATTGACTGACCCGCCTCGTAGTACGGCCCGGCGAAAGAGACGACCTCTTTGCGCTTGTCATTGATCGTGTAGGTCGCGATCACGAGGTCGACCTGTCCGGACTGGATGAACGGCTCGCGGTTCGCCGACACGGTCTCGACGAACTTGATGTCGGATGCCTTGATACCGAGACTCGCCGCAATGAGCGTGCCGATCTGCACATCGAAGCCGACCGGTCCATCCGGGCCTTTGAGACCGAACAGCGGCTGATCGAACTTGGTGCCGATGGTGATTTTGCCGGCTTTGGAAAGCGTCTCCATCGTGCTGCCAGCGGCAAAAGTCGCTGCCGGCTTGGGTGCCGGGGCCGCGTTATTCGATCCCGCGCACCCGGCAAGGGTGAGCATGGCTGCAGCAGCCACTCCAATGGCGGATACAATTCGCTTCTTCATGGGTTCGTACCTCTCTCGTGCTGTGCTGTGGTTCTAGTGGTGGAGGATCTTCGACAGGAAGTCCTGGGCGCGCGGGGTGCGCGGATTGGTGAAGAACTCCTCGGGGGTGGCTTCTTCTTCGATGCGCCCGTCCGCCATGAAGAGCACGCGATCGGCCGCTTTGCGGGCGAACCCCATCTCGTGGGTGACGACGACCATGGTCATGCCGTCTTTTGCGAGGCCGACCATCACGTCGAGCACCTCGTTGATCATCTCCGGATCGAGGGCGCTCGTCGGCTCGTCCATGAGAATGAGCTTCGGCGTCATCGCGAGGGAGCGCGCGATCGCGACTCGCTGCTGCTGCCCACCCGACAACTGTGCGGGCATCTTGCCTGACTGGTCGGCGATGCCGACCCGGTCCAGCATCTCCATGCCGCGTTTGTCGGCGTCCTTCTTCGACAGCTTGCGCACCTTGATCGGGGCGAGAGTCACATTCTCGAGGATCGTCTTGTGGGCGAAGAGGTTGAAGGACTGGAAGACCATCCCCACGTCCGCGCGCAACTGTGCCAGTTCGGACCCTTCCTCCGGCAGGAGCTCACCGTCGATGGTGATGGTGCCGCTGTCGATCGTCTCGAGCCGATTGATCGCGCGACACAGGGTGGATTTGCCCGATCCACTCGGTCCGATCACGACCACGACCTCGCCGCGATTGACCATGGTGGTGATGTCGTTGAGCACATGAAGCTCACCGAAGTACTTGTTGACGCCATCGATGATCACCAGCGGCTTCCCTCGAACCACACTGATATTCGAGGTCGGGGGCTCGCTGGCGCTTGTCTCCATGCCCTCAATATAGGGTAAGCCGGTCTCTTCGCACTCCACGGACGTCAAACGGATGAACGATCGCTAGTGTCCACCACGCACTGTCGACCAGTGAGTGCATGGCAAAGTCGGCGAAGTAGGGTCTCGCTCGGATGACGCCGGAGAATCCGGGTGTATCGGTGTCTCGGCGTGCCGAACTGCTTCTGGGCTACCGCGCGCTTCGCTGGGCGAACGCGCTCTCGTAGAGGCAGACGGAGGCCGCGGTCGCGAGGTTCATCGACTCGGCATGGCCGTAGATCGGTACGGTGATCGCGCGGTCCGCGAGGGCGAAATGCTCGACCGAGAGTCCCCGGGCCTCATTACCGAAAAGCCAGGCGGTTGGCTTGGCGAGGAGGCCGTCGACTCGGGCGGTCAGCAGGTCGTCGCCCTTGATATCGGCCGCGAGCACGGTGAGGCCCGACTGCTGCACCCTGAGGAGCACAGCCTCGAGCTCCAGTCCGACCGCCACGGGCAGGTGGAAGATCGAGCCGGTCGAGGCGCGTACGACCTTGGGGTTGTAGAGGTCGACGCTGCGGCCGGTGAGGATGACGCCATCCGCTCCCGCAGCATCCGCCGCCCGGATGATTGTGCCGGCATTTCCGGGGTCGCGCACCTCCTCGAGGATGGCGATGAGCCGTGGCTTGGCGCCGAGGATGTCTTTGAGCGAGGTGGGGAACTGGCGGCAGACCGCGATGATGCCCTGGGGCGTCACGGTGTCGGCCATCGTATCGAGAACGTGCTCGGTGACGAACTCCACGTCGATGCCAGCATCCGCGGCTCTCTGGGCGATCTCGGTGTAGCGATCGAGAGCCGTCGGGGTCGCGAACAGTTCGACGACGAGTTCGGGACGGAAGGTGAGCGCCTCCACGACAGACTGTGGACCCTCCAACAGGAACTGCCCGCTGGAAGCTCTTCCCTCGCGCTTCGCGAGTTTGGCGACGCCTCTGACTCGCGGCGAACGGGGGTTGTCTAACACGGCACCAGTCTATTCCTGCGAGCTGCGTTCACCGCGGACCTTGGATTCCCCGGCGCGTATATGTTACGGGCGGCACGTCTCACGGCGACGGTGCCCTCCACGGTGCTCCCCGCCGCCAACCCCGCGCGACGATTGTTCCCGTTCGTCAGGAATGGGCCCGCGCGACCCGGCACATTCCTGACGAGCGGGAACATTCGCCGAAGGTCGAGCGGCACAGACGAAGGGCCCGACCGCCCTGTGGCGACCGGACCCTTCGTGAAAACGTACTGCTGGCTACGCAAGCACCTTCGGCGCCGAGGTGTCGGCCGGGAGAGCGGCCTTCGCTGTGGCGACGAGCGCCGCGAACGTCGCCGGCTCGGTGACGGCGAGGTCGGCGAGGATGCGACGGTCGACGCCGACGCCGGCTAGGTTCAATCCCTGGATGAGGCGGTTGTAGGTGAGACCATTCGCACGCGAGGCGGCGTTGATGCGCTGGATCCACAGGCGACGGAAGTCACCCTTGCGGGCACGACGGTCACGGTATGCATAGACGAGGGAGTGAGTGACCTGCTCCTTGGCCTTGCGGTACAGACGCGAACGTTGGCCGCGGTAACCCTTGGCG
>JBBRDX010000153.1:0-6436 GCA_038203515.1 Actinomycetales bacterium
GCCGATCGAGGCGAAGATGCCGTTGGCGATCGCCCCGAAGATGGCGACGCCGAGGGCGCTGCCGATGGACCGGGAGAAGAGGTTGGTGCCGGTGACCACTCCGCGCTCGTTCCACTGCACGCTCGCCTGCGCGGCGATGAGACTCGGGGTGGCGACAAGTCCCATACCGAGTCCGACCACAAAGCAGCTCGTCGCCACGAGGGCGATGCTCGGCGACTGGCTGGTGAGGGCGAGCACGAGGGTACCCGAGACGGCCACGGCCATGCCGATCAGCACGGTGGTGCGAAAGCCGATGCGCAGGTACAGCCTGCCCGACAGCGAGGCCGCGATGGGCCATCCGATGGTCAGTGCGGCGAGCGCAAGGCCGGCGACGAGCGGCGGAGCCCCGACCGAGCGCTCGAGGTAGGTCGGTACATACGAGGTCAGCCCGATGAGCACCGCACCGACCCCGAGGGAGATGAACGCGGTGGTGAGGAGTAGACGTCGGGAGAAGACCCATAGCGGCAGCACCGGTTCGGCCGCATACTTTTCGGCGATCACGAATCCGGCCAGGAGCAGTGCGCCGAACGCGAAGGCGCCGATGCTCTGTGGAGAGTTCCACGCCCACGCCTGGCCGCCCTCCAGCACCGCGAGGATGATCAGGCTGAGGGATGCCGTGAGCAGGCCGGCCCCGAGATAGTCGACCGTGTGTTTCGTGCGCTCGATCTTCTCGTGGAACACCCGCACCAACAGCACAAGGGCGAGGATGCAGAGCGGCACGTTCACGAAAAAGATCCAGCGCCAGGACAGGAACTGGGAGAAAAGGCCGCCCAGGGTCGGTCCGACGACGGACGACACGGCCCAGACGCTCGCGAGGTAGCCTTGCGTCTTCGCGCGTTCGGCGACCGTGTAGATGTCCCCCGCGATCGTGATGGCCATGGGCTGCACGGCTCCCGCGCCGAGGCCCTGGATGGCGCGGAATGCGATGAGGGCGGGCATGCTCCACGCGAAGCCGCAGAGGATCGATCCGAGCAGGAAGAGTGCGACACCGATGAGGATGAGCGGCTTGCGCCCCAGGGTGTCGGAGAGCTTCGCGTACACCGGCACTGACACCGCCTGTGCGAGCAGGTAGATCGAGAACAGCCACGGGAACGCGGAGAAACCGCCGATGTCACCGACGATCGACGGCACTGCTGTCGCGAGGATGGTGGAGTCGATGGCCACGAGCCCGGTCGTCACCATCAGTGCGATGAGGATCGGGCCGCGTTCGGACCGGAATCCTACGTCGAGGGTGTTCGCCGGAGAGGTCATTGGAGGTGAAAGCGAGAACTGGACCGCTGCATTCCCATCGGCGTACACTCGGCGCCATGTCACCTTCCCCAACCTCTGGTTCGGCCGCCTCTCGCTCGTCTGCATCGGGCCCGTCTGCATCGGGCGTCGCCCGCCAGGCGAAGAACAGCCCGGTGCTCTCGGTTCTTGCACGCACCGGCTATGCCGTCAACGGCATCCTGCACCTCCTCATCGGCGGTATCGCGATCGGGGTCGCCTCGGGAGTCGGGGCTGGATCCGGTGCGCAAGCGGACCAGTCGGGCGCCCTCGGCGCTCTCGCCTCCGCACCCGGGGGTGTGTTCGTGCTCTGGCTGGTCTTCGTGGGACTCACCGCACTCGGCATCTGGCAGCTGCTCTCGGCGGCGCTGGTGCGAGATCCGGATGCCACCAAGCGAGTCGCCCACGTTGCCGGGGAGCTGGGAAAGGCGCTGGCCTATCTCGCGATCGCAGCCACGGCCTTCAGTTTCGCAAGCGGTGCGGGGAGCAACTCTGCGAGCAGCACCAAGAACTTCAGCGCTACGCTCCTGGCGAGCCCGGGCGGGGTGTTCCTGCTCATCGTGGTGGGGCTCGGAGTGCTCGCAATCGGAGTGGTGTTCGTGGTACGCGGCGTGCGACAGTCATTCACGAAGCACATCCGGGTTCCGGGTGGCTCCGCGGGCAAGGCCGTGGTCGCGCTCGGAGTCGTGGGTTATGTGGCCAAGGGCATCGCGGTGGGCGTGGTGGGCATCCTCTTCATCGTCGCGGCGGCTACCGCCGATCCGTCCCAGGCGACCGGTCTGGATGGCGCGTTGCGGGCCATGCTCGCGTTGCCGTTCGGCGGGGTGATCCTCGTCACCGTGGGCATCGGCGTGATCGCGTACGGCCTGTACTGCTTCGCGCGGGCACGGCTCGCGAAGCTGTAGCGCGATCGCGGGTGGTCATTTGCGGCCTGGCGCCCGCGTGCTTGCCCGGAGTGGCTGCCCCGCGTGCCCGCTTGGCGTGCCTGACCGGCGTGCCCGACTGGCGTGCCTGACCGGCGTGCCTGCTCCGCGTGGCCGCCTGGCGTGCCTGCTCAGTCCGGCAGGAAGCTTCCGCGCCCCCGTGCGGGATTCGGCGGCTCAGGATCGGGCTGACGCCCGCCCTGGCGCGGTGTCCGGGTGACGTCGACGCTGCTTGGTGGCACGAACCACGGCACGTTGTCGATCACTTGAATGTCCCAGTTGTCTCGATGAATGTCGTGATGATGTCGGGAGCAAACCAGAATTCCGTTGTCCAAATTCGTAGGGCCACCCTTGTTCCACCATTCGATGTGGTGAGCCTCGGTGTGACTGGGTGGAGCTTCGCACCCGGTGAACGCGCATCCGCCGTCCCGTTCGGTGAGCGCGAGACGCTGCGCTCGGCTGAATAGCCGCCGACGAGTGCCCAAGTCGAGAACTTCGCTGTCGCCCCCGAGTACTTCCGGGATGATTTCGGCATCCGCAGCCATGATTCGCGCAGTGCCGGCGGAGATCGGAGTCTCAATGCCGTCGATGTGTGCGGCTCCAAGGCCGGTGATGAGGGATTCAAGGGACATCCGCACCACAATGCTCGTCGCACGCACCGGAATCTCGGTGTTAGTGCAGGCGATGCCATGACGCGCGAGCTGAACAATACTTTCGGCCGCTATCTGCCCGAGGCTGCGAGTGTCTTCGAGCACTTCTGCGAATGCACCGTTCTCGCCGACACCCCGCGTGCCAGTATCGCTCCCCGAGCCGTCGAACCGCAGACGCCGGATGGTGGCCCCGACGTGCCCGTCGATCACGGCATCCAAATAGGCGGCGGCCACCGGATCCGCGTCGAGCACGTATCGCTTCATGCCGTTCGCGCGCACGAATCGATGGAGTGAGGTCAGCTGCGTGAGTGCCGCCTCGCGAGGTTCGATGCCGTCGACGTCGAGCGCGTCGCGCCAGCGTGCGGCGAGTTTACGCACCTGGTCCGCCGGGTTCTGCTGGGCGAATTCGACCAGCAGCCTCTCGGCGACCGCAAAGTTCTCGATCGTCTCCGCGTCGGTGTGTGACAGGGTGCGCGCCGACGTGCCCGCCTCATCCAGCGCCACGATGATCGCACTGGCAGAGTCCACCGGGATGCTGAGGTTCTCGAATGCCTCGCGCACCTGCTCGTACGGGGCCGGCAGCCGTTCACCGAACAGCGTGGTGCGTTCGGTGATGCCGCGGGCAACCCGGCAGATGCGCAGCGCTTCGTGGATCGAGATCAGTCCGATCTCGGCGATCGAATCGGCCACATCGCGGTCCGCTCGACGCGCAGCGATGCGAGCACCGATTCCTGCGCTTGCGGTCGACTCGGTTATCTCGAGCGAGATCGACGCCAGGTGCACCAGATCCGCGTCATTCTGTCGCCGACGCGCGAACGCTTCGGCATACGACTCGGCCAGCACCGCTCCCGCTTCGTCACGCTCGACCATTACCCGGCCGTCGCTCGCAAAACCGATTCCGGGGCAACCCCACTCCCCCGGATCGGGCTCAACTTCGGAATCGCCACTCGCAGACACGGGCGCCTCAGTAGGCCACACAGTAGGCCACACAGCAGGCGCCTCCGCCAGCCACACTGCGGGCAACTCTGCCAGCTGCTCTGCCAACTGCTCGAGGAGCGCTGCGGATGGGGGATTCATACTCTTTATTATGCCACACACCCGCCGATAATTCAAGCGTAATATGCCTCTGATCAGCTATTTCTGTGGATAACTGCCGCCACAATCCGCCTGTGGAGGAGTGGATGCCGAGGAGCGCTCGCGCGGGCGATTGAGGCACGAATCCCGCACGAAAAGCCATGCGCAAAGCTGCACGAAAAGCCGCCCGCAAACCCACGCACAGAAGGCCCCGCCAAGCCGCCCGAAAAGCCGCCCGCCAAGCGGTCCGCACCCACCCTTACGGCCACAAAGCACCCCACCCCAGCGGTAAAAGCACCCCCGAACAGGCGATAGACGAGTTCCTCTCATCCCATGAGGATAGGAACGATGAGGATAGGACCGATGAGGATAGGACCGAAGAAGATAGGACCCAAGAGGTTCAGTCCGATAAGGATGGAACCCGCGATGGTCAGCGGGGGCGATCGCGTTCGGAGGGACACAGATGGCTGCAGGGCACTCGGCGGCTGGTGAAGCTGCGGCGTATCTGGCTCGCGCGGAAGAAGCCGAGTATGTCGCTCGCACCTCGCGGCAGATGTACCGGAACTACTCGGCCGCAGCGATCACGGAAGCACGCCTCGGACGATTGCTCGAGCCCTTGGCCGAACGCGGATATCACGTGCTCGCCGATCGATTGTGGCCCGGCTCGAAAGCGGCCAACGTCGACTTCGTGCTGGTGGGCCCATCGGGCGTCTTCATCATCGATGCCAAATCGTGGAAAGACGTGAGCCTGATCGGCGAACGCGTGTACCAGGGCCAGGACGATGTGACCGAGTGCTTCGAGAACCTGGGCTCCTTGAGCGACACGACCGAAGCAGCGCTCGCCGAGGTTGGCCTCGCCCCGGGGGAGGTTCACATAGTCGCGGTCTTCATGGGTCGGCGCGACCTGAAAGGGCGAGTGGGAATCGTCGACCTCATCGGCGAAAACGAGGCCCCGGGCTACTTTCTTGGGCGTGGGGAGCGTCTTTCGCTGGATCGGGTGGCGATCGCTCGCACCGCGCTCGAGCAGCTGTACCGCCCCTACTCGGTGAGGGATGTCGCGGTGGAACTCACGCTCGCAGAGCCGGTGATTCCGACATCCGATGACAATGCTCTCATCACTCTTGCCGAAGTCGAAGAGGCGCTGTACGCCAACATCATGGTGCGTCCGATTGAAGAGTGGATGGCTTTTCTCCACCCCGATCAGGCGCGTCTGGCTCGTCGATCATTCAACGGACCATCCCGAATTCGTGGCGCGGCGGGCACCGGCAAGACCGTCGTCGGATTGCACCGTGCGGCCTACATCGCCCGAACCCGCCCCGGCACCGTTCTGGTCACGACGTTCGTGAAGACACTTCCTGCCGTGCTCGCATCGCTCATGGAGCGGATGGCGCCGGAGATAGTCGATCGGGTCGAGTTTTCAGGCATCCACTCTTTTGCCCTGAAACTCTTGCGAGAGCGCGGTGTGCCCGTCTTCCTCGATCCCGCACGAGCTGATCTGCAGTTCGACCGCGCCTGGCGCGCCGTCGGCAAGGACGGGGAACTCGGCCGCATCGATCCGCGCCCTGACTATTGGAGAGACGAGGTTCTGAGCGTGATCAAGGGCCGTGGCCTCGTACGCTTCGAGCAGTATGCGGCGCTGGCCCGCGTTGGTCGCAAGCGAGGGTTGACGAACCCGCAACGCATCGCCGTGTGGAAACTTCACAGCGCGTACTTTGCAAACCTGCGCGAGTCTCACGTGCATGACTTTGCCGACGTCATCCTGCTCGCCGAGCAGTCGCTCACGAAGACGCCACTCGTCGGGTACAGCGCGGTTGTCGTCGATGAGGCCCAGGATCTCTCCTGCGCAATGATTCGGATGCTGCACAGCATCGCCGGGGACCGGCCCGACGGACTCAATCTCATCGGCGACGGGCAGCAGACGATCTACCCCGGCGGCTACACGCTGTCGGAGGCGAATATCTCGATTGCCGGACGAGGCGTGATCCTGACGAAGAACTACCGCAACACGGTCGAGATTGCCGATTTTGCCTTGTCTCTGGTCGCCGGCGATGAATTCCTCGATATCGAGGGCTCACCATCGACGGCGGATGTCACCTCAGAGGTGGTGAGGCATGGCCTGAAACCGCAGGTCACGCGATTCACTTCCCATGCCGGGCACGACCGTTCGCTGATCGAGCACGTGCGAACCCTTCTCCTCGCTGGCGTCCACCTCGGAGACATCGGCATCCTGACGCCCACAAACCATGCCGCCGGTGAGGTAAGCAAAGCGCTTGCTGCTGTGAGCCTGAAGTCCATCGAGCTCCTCCACTACGACGGCACGCCGGTGGAAGCGATCAAGGTGGGAACCATCAAGCGGGCAAAGGGCCTCGAGTTCAAACAGGTGCTCGTGGTGCGGACGCCGCCCCGCCTCCTCGAACCGGCTCCGATCTCGGAGGACACGGCCGAGACCGAGAGGCGCGAGCTGGATCGCCGGGAGTTGTACGT
>JBBRDX010000154.1:0-6366 GCA_038203515.1 Actinomycetales bacterium
TAGTCGCGGGTGCGCCATACCTTGCGCGTGAGGTCGAGAAGCTGCGGCAGCTTGCCCGCATTCTCCCACCGGGTCAGTCCGCTCAGGCTGATCGAGGCATCCGCCAGTTCCGACACCTGAGACACGTGGATGCGGCGGGCCTGTTCGGAATTCGGCGATCCCAGCCGCTCGTTGACGAATGCCCCCTGCCCGGTCGCGCCCCACCAGCGCGTGCCGAGGGCCGGTGCACTCACGACTCCGAGCACGGGAACCCCCTCGATCACCAGGGAGATTAGCGTCGCCCAGATCGGCACCCCACGCACATAGTTCTTGGTGCCGTCGATCGGATCGATGATCCACTGCCGGGAGTCGCCCCCGCCCCCCGGCTCGACGCCGAACTCCTCGCCGCGCACGGAGTCACCCGCACGACTGTCGGCGATCGCCGCGCGCAGGGCGGTCTCGACCGCCCGGTCGGCATCGGATACCGGGCTCATGTCCGGCTTGGTGGTGACCACCAGGTCGACGGAGCGGAAGCGGTCCATCGAGATAGCGTCCGCCATGTCCGCGAGTTGACATGCGAAGGACAGGTCGGATTGCAGGCTGTAATCGGTCACGGCATCAAGGTTAGGTGAGTGAGGCCAGGAGGCGCTGGAACGAGTCGAGCCGCAGCTTCCCCGATTCGCCGAGTTCGCCGGCGGCGACCCGTTCGTTCATCGCGCAGTCCGGAGCATCGGGCAGATGGGTGCAGCCCCGCGGACAGTCCTCGGCGATCGCCGCGAGGTCGGTGAATGCTCGCAGGATGTTCTCGGTGTTCACGTGCCCGAGACCGAAGGATCGCACCCCCGGAGTGTCGACCACCCAGCCGCTACCCACCCGGTAGGAGATGGTGGACGACGAGGTGTGCCTGCCGCGCCCGGTCACGCTGTTGACCCGGCCGATCGCCCGGTTCGCATCGGGCACGAGTGCGTTGACGAGCGTGGACTTGCCGACGCCGGAGTGGCCGACCGCGACGGTCGTGTGGCCCTCGAGGACTGCGGCGATCTCGGCCGTCGGCATCGCCCCAACCCCGCTTCGCACGACCGTGATGTCGAGCCCGCCGAAGTTCGCGAGAAAATCGGTGGGATCGGCGAGGTCGGTCTTGGTGATGCAGAGGATGGGGGAGACTCCCGCGTCTTGGTGATGCAGAGGATGGGGGAGACTCCCGCGTCATAGGCGGCGACCAGGTAGCGGTCAACCAGTCGCGGGCGGGGCTCCGGATTCGCCGCTGCCACGACGATGAGCATCTGGTCGGCGTTCGCGACGATGATGCGCTCCACTTCGTCCGAGTCGTCCGCGCTGCGCCGCAGAACCGTCGTGCGCGGCTGGATGCGCACGATGCGCGTGAGGGTGCCCTCGTCGCCCGAGGTGTCACCGACAAGGTCGACATAGTCGCCCGTGACGATCGGCTGCTTGCGCAGTTCGCTCGCACGGGAGGCGAGCGCGGCGTGCTCGTCGACCGTGCCCTCACCGACGATCACGGAGTACCGCCCGCGATCGACGGTGAAGACGCGTCCCGTCACCGCATCCGTGTGCTCCGGCCGAATCTTCGTGCGCGCCCGGTTTCCTTTGGGGTTGGGCCGGTTGCGGGCCTCGTAGTCGGCGTACTTGTCGTCGTCGTCGTCGTCGACATCGGTGAGCCAGCTCATGCCCTAGATCAGGTCAAGCGGATCGGCCGAGCGCGAGCGCAGACCGAGCAACGATCCGGTCCAGAGTTCGGGGAACTGGGGGAGGGTCTTGGCGGTCGTGGCGATATCATCCACTGTCACCCCGTCGACCGCGAGCCCGATTATCGCGCCGGCCGTCGCCATCCGATGGTCTTCGTAGCTGTGCCAGAGGCCGCCGTGCAGGGGACGCGGACGGATGATGAGGCCATCGTCCGTCTCGGTGACGTCTCCCCCCAGGTCATTGATTTCCTTCGCGAGGGACGCGAGCCGGTCAGTCTCGTGACCGCGGAGGTGCCCGATGCCGGTGAGCACCGTCTCCCCCTCGGCGAGTGCGGCGAGGGCCGCGATGGTCGGCGCGAGTTCGCTCGCGTTATCGAGGCGGATGCCGCGCAGGGAGCCGGTGCCGATGCCAGTACCGGTGACGGTCAGGTCGCCGAAGCCGTCGCCCGTCTCGGCGAAAGACACCTCCCCGCCCATGTCGGTGAGGATGGTAGCCATCTCCGCTCCGACCTGGGTCGTGCGGGTCGGCCAACCGGTGACCGTGACCGAGCCGCCCGCCACGAGGGCAGCCCCGAGGAAGGGCCCGGCATTGGAAAGATCGGGCTCGATGTCAATGTCGATGCCGGAGATCTCACCCGGCGGCACGATCCAGATTCCGGGTTCGGGGTTCTCTACGATCACGCCGCGTCGGGCAAGAGTCGCGATGGTCATATCGATGTGGGCGAGGCTCGGCAGCCCGTCTCCGATGTGCCGCAGGATGAGTCCGTTCGTGAAGCGTGCGCCGGCCAGGAGCAGCCCGGAAACGAACTGGCTCGAGGCGGAGGCGTCGATCGTGATCTCGCCGCCGGCCACAGAGCCGGTGGCATAGAGGCTGAACGGGAGCTTGCCCCGGCCGTCGTCGCTGACATCCACTCCCAGTGCCCGAAGCGAATCGATCGTCGTACGCATCGGCCGCTTACGAGCCGACTCGTCGCCGTCGAAGGCGACCGGTCCGAGTGCGAGGGCGGCGATCGGGGGCAGAAAGCGCATCACGGTGCCGGCGAGACCGCAGTCGATAGAGGTGCCGCCGGAGAGCTCTCCAGGGGTGATGAGCAGGTCGGGCCCGAAGGGGGAGACGCCCGGCAACTCCATGATGTCCGTGCCGAGCGCCCGCAGTGCCTGGATCATGAGGGCTGTGTCACGGGAATGAAGCGGGGCGCGCAGGGTCGACGGTCCGCTCGCGATTGCCGAGAGCACGAGTTCGCGATTGGTGAGCGATTTCGATCCGGGCAGCGCGAGCCGGGACGATAGCGGGCCGGTCGCGACGGGCGCGACCCACGGCCCGGGCTCGCCGCCGAGGATCAGACCCTCATCGCCGAAAGGGTTGAATTCGGGGCCGGAATACTTGAATACATGCATCGGTTACTAAGGGTATCGGCACAGCGTCCCAGAAGAGCTATGGCCGAGAAAGAGGATACCCCGTGCCAGTTCTGCTCGATCGCCCCGCCATGGTGGGTCCCACCGTGCGTGCCCGGCTGCCACTCAGCGGCCAGAGTGCGGGCAGGCGCAGCAAAGTAAGCTTGGCGTCGATGACCACTTCGAAGGATGACGCCGCCACCCCCACCGAGTCGGGGGCTGTCGCACCCGTGACCGCCGAGTCAGAAACGCCGGTCGTCGACGTGCGAACGCTCTTCGAGGCGCAGGCGATCCCGTTCATGGACCAGCTGTATGCCGCAGGACTGCGCATGACGCGCAATCCCGCGGATGCCGCAGACCTCGTGCAGGAGACCTTCGTCAAGGCGTTCGCCGCCTTCGCGCAGTTCCAGCAGGGCACGAATCTCAAGGCCTGGCTGTACCGAATCCTCACCAATACGTTCATCAACAACTACCGCAAGAAGCAGCGTGACCCCTACCAGGGCACCATCGACGAACTCGAGGACTGGCAGCTCGGCGGTGCCCAGTCGGTGACCCAGGGTCGTTCGACCCGTTCGGCCGAGGCGGAGGCGATCGACCACCTGCCCGACAGTGCGGTGAAAGACGCCCTCCAGGGCATCCCGGAGGACTTCCGTATGGCCGTCTATTTCGCTGACGTCGAGGGCTTCTCCTACCAGGAGATCGCCGACATCATGAAGACCCCGGTGGGTACCGTCATGAGCCGCCTGCATCGTGGCAGGCGGATGCTGCGGGACCTGCTCTCTGAGTACGCGCTCGAACGAGGAATCAACACCTCGGGTGCGCGCGCCAAACCTGCCACTGCTGGGAGTAAGAAGAAATGACCGACTGCGGATGCGACAAAGCGAAAGCCGAACTCGAAGAATACCTGCACAACGAACTGGCCAAGGCGGATGCCGCAGACATCGCCGAGCACATCGCCAACTGCGATGACTGCACCGATGAGGCCCACGTGGGAGTAGTGCTGACCCAGGCGGTGCAGCGCGCCTGCCGCGAGACGGCGCCGAGTGACCTGCGCGACCAGGTGCTGCTCACCCTGCGCACCCTGCAGTCGAACCACTAGGGCTGTCGTTCACCGAGGCTGTCCCGGCTTGGCCACCCGATCCGTCTCGCCTGCGGCCTCTGACTTCGCAAATGCAGGAACGGGTGTGACTACTGTGACAGATGGGGTTGGGCTGCCACTCTGGTCACGGTGAATCCTGCATTTCGATCGGGCGTTCTCCCCACGAAGTCACAGGCGACGGCCTGAGGCCGCCGGCCTGTGACCGACGGCCTGTGACCGGACGAGGTACTTAGCGCACCGTCAGCGCGTGGTCCATCAGGTCGGCGAGCTCTTGGGAGCTGCGCTTCGAAGAACCGGTGGCGGGGGAGGCGGATGCCGGACGCGAGGCGACCGAGATCGTGCGGCCCGGCGTCAGTCGCTTTGCCAGTTCGAGGCAGATGAACGGCCAGGCGCCCATGTTCTCCGGCTCCTCCTGTGCCCAGACCAGTTCGGCATCCGGATACTGCTCGAGCACGGCCTTCAGCTGCTGCATCGGCAATGGGTAGTACTGCTCGAGACGCACGAGCGCGACATCCTTCTGCTGGCGCTTCTCCACCTCGGCGAGCAGGTCGTAGTGGATCTTGCCCGCGTGAAGTACGACCCGCTTGACGGCGCTCTTGTCGGTGATCGTCGAGTCGTCGATCACCGGCTCGAACTTGCCCGTTGTGAACTCTGCGATCTCGCTCGTCGCGCCACGCAGCCGCAGCATCGCCTTCGGGGTGAAGACGATGAGCGGCCGACGCGGCCGGGCGTAGGCCTGGCGACGCAGCAGGTGGAAGTACGACGCGGGCGTCGACGGACGCGCCACGGTCATGTTGTTCTCGGCACAGAGCTGCAGGTAGCGCTCGATCCGGGCGGATGAATGGTCCGGACCCTGGCCCTCGTAGCCGTGGGGAAGCAACAGCACGACGCTGGAGCGCTGGCCCCACTTCTGCTCGGCGCTCGAGATGAACTCATCGATGATGACCTGGGCACCGTCGGCGAAGTCACCGAACTGGGCCTCCCAGAGCACCAGCGCGTCGGCCCGCTCGACCGAGTAGCCGTATTCGAAGCCCATCGCGGCATACTCGCTCAGCAGGGTGTCGTAAATCCAGAACCGGGCCTGGTTGTCGCTGAGGTTGCCGAGCGGCAGCCATTCCTGGCCGTTGAGCCGATCGTGAAGCACCGCGTGACGTTGAACGAAGGTGCCACGGCGGGTGTCCTGGCCGGCCATCCGCACCGGAGTGCCCTCGAGCAGGAGCGAGCCGAGGGCCAGCAGTTCGCCGAAGCCCCAGTCGATCGATCCGCTGCGGCTCATTTCGGTACGCTTCTTGAGCAGCTGCTGGAGCTTCGGATGTACCGTGAATCCGGCCGGCGGGTTGTCGTGGGCATCCCCGATGGCCGTGATCACGGCGTCGCTCACCGCGGTGGAAGTCGGCTCGCCGAAGCTGTCATCCTGCTGGGATCCGGGGCGCTCGAGGTCGGAGACGGCGTTGCCGTCCGAGGTGATGATCGGCATCGAGCCGGTCTGCGCGGCGTGAGTTTCGGCGAAGGCGCGCTCCAGACGATCCTGGAAGTCGGCGTGCGCCGCGTCGTATTCTTCCAGGGTGATGTCGCCTCGACCGACGAGAGCTTCGACGTACAGGGTGCGGACGCTGCGTTTGGCTTCGATGAGGTTGTACATCAGCGGCTGGGTCATCGACGGGTCGTCCCCCTCGTTGTGACCGCGACGGCGATAGCAGATGAGGTCGATGACCACGTCTTTGTGGAATTTCTGGCGGTAGGCGAAGGCGAGCTCCGCCACGCGGATGACGGCCTCCGGGTCGTCTCCGTTCACATGGAAGATGGGGGCCTGGATCATCTTCGCCACATCCGTGGAGTAGATCGACGTGCGACCCTCGCCGGGAGGGGTCGTGAAACCGACCTGGTTGTTGATGTTCAGGTGCACGGTTCCGCCGGTGCGGTAGGCGCGAAGCTGCGACATTTGCAGGATCTCCGCGACAATCCCCTGGCCGGCCATCGCGGCATCACCGTGCACCATCACCGGCAGCACGCTGAAGGTGCCGATCGGTTTGCGGTCCTGCTTGGCGCGCACGATGCCCTCGAGCACGCCGTCGACCGCTTCGAGGTGGGACGGATTCGCAGCGAGGTACACCGGGATCTGGTCGCCCTTTGCACTTGTGAAGGTGCCCTCCGTGCCGAGGTGGTACTTGACGTCACCGGAGCCCTGCA
>JBBRDX010000155.1:0-6319 GCA_038203515.1 Actinomycetales bacterium
TGGCTGTCGCGCCCCCTTCCTCTCACCGCCGCAGTGCTCGTCGCGGCGCTATCCGGCTTCGCGAACGCGGCCGCTTTCCCTGGCCTCGGCTGGTGGCCGCTCGTTTTCGTCGGCACGGCGCTGATGTTCTGGTCACTCAACGGTCGCCGGGCGTGGTCGGCGCTGCTCGTCGGGTTCGTGGGCGGGTTCGCGTTCTTCGGCAACCACATCCTCTGGCTCACGGTCTATCTCGGACCCGTGCCGTGGCTTGCCCTCGCGGGGCTCGAATCGATCTTCTTCGCCCTTGGCTGCGTGCTGATGGCGCTGGCATGGCGATATGTTCCCCTCGTGTGGGTCGGCGCGGGGGCCCGTCTCGTCGGGCTTCCTGCGGTGCTGGCCGGACTCTGGGTGCTGCGTGAGGCAATCACCAGCGTCTGGCCCTACGGTGGCTTCTCCTGGGGCCGCCTCGCCTTCTCCCAGTCCGACAGCACCTTCGCCCCGCTCGTGGCCTGGCTCGGCATCTCCGGTGTCAGCTTCGTCATCGCGTTCCTCAGCGCAATGGCGCTGCAGGCCGTGCGGACCGGTCACCTGCGCTGGACCACGAGAGGGATGATCGTGGCGACCGCATTTCTCATCGCCGCCGCGTTCCCGGCCTGGCCGGTGCTGGCATCCGGGAGCATCCGCGTCGCGGCGGTGCAGGGCGATTCCAATTCCGGGCTGTTCGCCCAGATCCAGCCGGGAGACGGCCTCAACGATCACCTGCAGGCCACCGTCCCGATCCTCGGCAAGAAAGTGGATGTCATCGTCTGGCCGGAGAACGCCTCCGACATCGACCCGCTTCGGAACGAGCAGGCGGCACAGACCCTCGACTTCGTCTCGAAAGAGATGAAGGCTCCGCTCGTGACCGGCACGATCACCGAAAACGCGAAGGGGCAGACCTTCAATAGCCTGCTGCTCTGGGAGAACGGCGCGGGTTCGGTCGCCCAATACGACAAGATCCACCCGGTGCCGTTCGCCGAATACCTGCCCGATCGCGCCTTCTGGTACCCGCTCGCGCCGAGCCTGTTCGACCTCGTGCCGCGCGACTACAGCTTCGGAAAGCGCTCTAACGTCTTCGACATCAATGGGGCGATGGCAGGGCTCGCCATCTGCTTCGACATCGTCGACGACGGGCTTATCCGCCAGATGGTCGATGGGGGAGCGGAGTTCATCCTCGCCCCGACCAACAACGCCGACTTCGGGCACTCTGACGAGAGTGTGCAACAGGTGGCCATCGCCCGTCTGCGCGCGATCGAGACCGGCCGCAGTGTGGTCAACGACTCCACGGTCGGCGTGACTGCCATGTTCGCCCCCGACGGCCGTGTCATCGCCACGCTTTCCCCCTTCACTCGCGGCGCCCTGGTCGAGACCATCCCGCTGAGCACCACCGTCACCCCCGCGATGTTCGCCGGTCGCCCAATCGAATGGATCGTCGCGGGCTTCGGACTCGCCAGCCTGGTGGTCGGGCTGCTCCTGGCGCCACGTCTGCACAGTCGGGGCCTTCCTCGGGGTCGACGTGGCTGAGACCCTCATCATCCTGCCGACCTACAACGAGATCGAAAGCCTCGAGACGGTGCTCGGACGCATCCGCCAGAGTGTGCCGCAGGCCGACGTACTGGTTGTCGACGACTCGAGTCCGGATGGCACGGGGCGACTGGCGGATCGGCTCGCCGCCGCTGACCCGGGCCTCGCCGTGCTGCATAGGCCGGCGAAAGACGGTCTCGGACGGGCCTATCTGGTCGGCTTCGCACACGCCCTCGACCACGCCTATCGCTACGTCGTCGAGATGGACGCCGACGGCTCACACGATCCGTCCGCCCTCCCGGCCATGCTCGATCTCGCGGCCGGCGGGGCAGACCTCGTGATCGGCTCCCGCTGGGTGAGTGGGGGATCGGTGCGCAACTGGCCCTGGATCCGACAGGCGATCTCGCGTGCGGGCAACGCGTACTCCCGGGTGATGCTGCGCTCGGGAATCCATGACATCACCGCGGGATTCCGCGTCTATCGCACCGATGCGTTGCGAGCGCTCGACCTGTCCGCCGTCTCGTCGCAGGGGTATTGCTTCCAGGTGGAGCTGGCCTGCCAGCTGGAGCGCGCGGGCAAACGCGTGGTCGAGCATCCGATCGTCTTCATCGAGCGGGCGGCGGGCCAGTCCAAGATGCACCTCGGCATCGTGGTCGAGGCACTGGTGCGAGTCACCCTCTGGGGTATCTTCGGACTACGCTCACCACAACGCGACGAAGGTGCCGCGCCGCGGTGATTGTTCCGCTTCGTCGCCTCCGTGCCTGCTCGAGCCGGCACAGACCTGACGCACGGGAACAGTCGCGGCAGAAAAATAGCCGATTCACCGCGCGAGCGGCAATCGGCTAAATCCTGGGAGGCCTAGCTATCGGTCGACGGCTACGCGCCGATCTTGTGCTGTCCCTTACGTGCTCGAAGGAAGTCGAGACGCTCTTGGAGCAACTCCTCGAGTTCCGCACGGGTACGACGCTCGAGAAGCATGTCCCAGTGGGTGCGGGGGATCTTCGCGTCGGAGGGCTCCGGTTCGACCTGCACTCCGTCTTCACCGAGAAGGCGTCCTTCCTGGCCACTCTTCGGGGACTCCCACACCGTGGGGATCTCCGCGTCGGACGAGAAGGTGACCTCGAAGGTGGAGCCGTCGGCGGCCTGGTACGTACTCTTTTTCCGCGGGGAGAAGGTCACGCCTTCTTCGCTCTGCAGACTCTGCGATCCGAGTCTCATTCCGCGCAAACTGCGATCCGCCATTGTGTGGTCCTCTCTCGCGATGCAATCACCAGTTATAAACCCACAAGCTGGGCATAACCTTTCCGTCGCTCGGCGATTCCAGCGAACTCACAGGCTACTCCCCGCCGGACTGGGCCGCTCTGAAGACCTCAAGCGCGAGATCCGGCCGGTCGGTGACGAGTCCGTCGACCCCCAGACCCAGCAGTCGTCGCATGTCGGCAGGGTCGTTGATCGTCCACACGTGCACTTCCACACCGGAACGCTTCAGCAGGCGCACGGTGCGCGAAGACACCACGCGCACACCGCGAAGTCGTTCGGGCACCTGCACGGCCTGCACGCCGCGCAGCAGGTGTCGGGCGAGAGGCACGATCCCGAGCCGCACCGCGACCAGGGCGGCGGCGAACGGCACCGCGGATGCCGAGGTAGCGACACCCGGCAACGAGTGCACCGCACGCAGCCGGCGCGAATTGTCGAAGGAGGTGACGAGCACGCGATCCGTCGCCTGCGCGCGACGGATGGCCTCGACGGTGGGCACCACCGCCGCGTCCGACTTCAGGTCGATGTTGAATCGCGCCTCCGGAAAGGCGAGCAGTGCCTCCTGCAGGCTCGGGTAGGTCTGGCCGTGCCCGAGGTCGACCTGCTGGAGTTCGGCGAACGTGAGTTCGTCGATACGCCCCATGATCCCGGCCGTGCGACCGAGATCGGCATCGTGGCTGATGACCGCGACACCGTCGGCGGAGGCGTGCACGTCGGTCTCGAGGTGGGTGACGCCGAGCGCGAGGGCTGCCACGAAGGCGAGAAGGCTGTTCTCCGGGGCATCCGTCGCCAGACCCCGGTGCGCGAGAATGCGGGGCAGGGGCCCTGCGAAGTACCCGTCACCGAGCTCGGAGCTACTCAGTTCGGTCACACTTCCCCTCGACCGGATTTCTCAGATATTGGGAGAGGTGGGGCCCGAGGGCGGGGTAGGGGGAATGCTCGGCACCGCGGGCGACGCCGGCAGAGTTGCTGCGGCGTGGCCGGAGGTAGTGCTGCCGAGGGGAGTGCTGCCGAGGGGAGTGCCGCCGAGGCTCGCACCGAATCCGGCCGTGATGCTCTTGATCGCCTCCGTGAGCTCCGACGGGATGATCCAGAGTTTGTTCGAGTCACCCTGAGCGATCTTCGGCAACATCTGCAGGTACTGGTAGGCCAGCAGCTTCGAGTCGGGGTCTCCATCGTGGATCGCCTTGAATACCGTCTGGATCGCCTCGGCCTCACCCTGGGCACGGAGCACCTGGGCCTTGGCCGATCCCTCCGCCTCGAGGATCGAGGCCTGCCGGGAGCCTTCGGCCTGCAGGATCGCGGCCTGCTTCGTCCCCTCGGCAGTAAGGATCTGCGCGCGACGGTCACGTTCGGCACGCATCTGCTTCTCCATCGAGTCCTGGATGGAGAGCGGCGGGTCGATGGCCTTGAGCTCGACGCGTCCCACCCGAACGCCCCACTTGCCAGTGGCCTCATCGAGGACGATGCGCAACTGCCCGTTGATGTTGTCGCGACTGGTGAGGGCTTCCTCGAGGTTGAGGCTTCCGACCACGTTTCGCAGTGTTGTAGTCGTGAGCAGCTCGACGGCACCCAGGTAGTTCGCGATCTCGTAGGTTGCTGCGCGGGCATCCGTCACCTGGAAGTAGACAACAGTGTCGATCGAGACGACGAGGTTGTCTTCGGTGATCACGGGCTGCGGCGGAAACGAGACGACCTGCTCGCGCATGTCGATGAGCGGTCGTACCCGGTCGATGAACGGCACCAGGATGTTGAGGCCGGGCTGGAGGGTCTTGTGATACTTGCCGAGCCGCTCGACGACACCGGCACGAGCCTGGGGGATGATTTTCACCGACCGGAAGAGAATAGCCAGGACGAAGATCGCGACGATGATGATCACGATCACGAGGATGATTTGTCCGAATAGGTCGGCGGCGGTCACAGTGCTGTCCTTTCTGCGGGGACCACTATCGCGGTCGCCCCTTCGATCGCCGTTACGACGACGCGTTCACCGGTATCGACCGGTCGAATCGTGGTGGCCTGCGACAGACGAGCCGTCCAGGTCTCGCCATTGGCGAGCTTCACATGGCCCTGGCCATCGATGAACGGGGTGGTGACCGTCCCACCGGTGCCGAGCAGGGCGGCGACATTGGTGGGGGTCGTGTCGGACCTCCGGCCGAGCGACCGCTTTATCGCCGGACGCAAGGCGAAGAGCAGCAGGAGCGCGAGCACCCCGGCGACCAGGATCTGCGCCCAGAACGGCGCGCCGAACAGTCCCGTGACGAGACCGCCGATGCATCCACCCGCGAGCATCAGGAAGGTGAAATCGACGGTGATGACCTCGACGATCACAAACAGCAGGAGCAGCGCCACCCAAAAGATCCAGGCATACATCGTGAGAAAATCAACGACCATCCAGCTGCACCCCTTGCGACTCGTGTCCCTCGAAACTAGCACCACGCTCCCGCGAATCCGCTCGAACTTGCTATTCTCGTGACCCGTGGCGACGCGCCGCGATCGCCCTTGGAATTCAGGAGTCCTCCCGTGACAAATCCCCTCGCCGCCGGTTCGCTCGACGGTCTCCGCGCCCTCGTCACCGGCTCCTCCCGCGGCATCGGTGCAAGCACTGCGACCTACCTCGCCGAAGCCGGGGCGAGCGTCGTGATCAACTTTCGCAACAAAGAGGCGCGTGCCATCAGGCTCGTCGACACGATCGTCGCGGCTGGCGGATCCGCGATCGCCATCGGCGCGGACCTCACCGATCCGACATCGGTCGCCGGCATGTTCGACACGATCGAGAGTGAATGGGGCGGTCTCGACATCCTCGTGATGAATGCCTCCGGTGGCATGGAGTCCGGCATGGCCGGGGACTACGCCATGCAGCTCAACCGGGACGCCCAGGTCACCCTGCTGAATACGGCGCTTCCGCTGCTCGCACCGGGATCCCGCGTGGTCTTCGTGACCAGCCACCAGGCCCATTTCATCCACTCGACGCCCACGATGCCGGAGTACCTCCCGGTCGCGCTCAGCAAGCGGGCGGGCGAGGATGCGCTGCTCGAGATGATCCCGATCCTGGATGCCGCGGGCATCGGCTTCGTCGTCGTCTCCGGTGACATGATCCAGGGCACCATCACCGCCACCCTGCTCGAGCGGGCCAACCCCGGGGCGATCAGCGCACGCAAAGACTCCGCCGGTCGCCTGTACAACGTGAGCGAGTTCGCCGCGGAGATCGCCGCTGCGGCAGTAGAGCCGATTCCCGCAGGCCACACCCGGCTCGTCGGGGATGTGAGCGACTTCGGTACCGCCTGACCCGTTCCGGTCACGCTCCGCCCCTCCGGTCGCGCTCCGGGTCGCGATCGATAGCATGGGAGGTGATGAAGCCTTCAGATCTGCCCCTGTTGTCCCGTGTCTCCCGCCCCACGATCCATCCGGATGGCAGCCGCGCCGTCACGGCGGTCTCCCGCCCGGATCTCGATGCAGACCGGGCCGTCGGCCAACTGTGGAGTGTCGATCTGCACGGCTCCGGTGCGCGCCGGATCAC
>JBBRDX010000156.1:0-6297 GCA_038203515.1 Actinomycetales bacterium
ATTGCCGAAGTCCGCGGTGAAGAACGACGAGTATTCGGGGAACACGACGAGACGAGCGCCGCGGGATGCCGCGGTCGTGGCGAGATCGCGCAGCTGCTCGAGGTTGGCCGCTTTGTCCTCGCCGGGGGCGAACTGCGCGACTGCTATCGCAATGGTGCCTGCATCCGAAGATTCCGCGTGGCGCATGCCGCCAGCCTATTGCCCTGCCGCGTGCGCGGCGATCTCCTGCCGATAGGGAAGAAGCTCGGCCTTGAGACCGAGCCCGACGACCCCGACGAGTCGATCCGTCCGGTAATAGCCGACGGCGACCGCGCCGGACAGGTCCCCCTGAAGAATGCGGATGTCGACATCATTCAGTGCCGGCAGCCCATAGGCCTGCATACTCACCTCGAATTGATTCGACCAGAAAGCCGGCATCGGTGTGAATTCCCGTGCCGCGACCTCGGCGAACGACCCATCGGCGGCGAGCCAGGCCCCGAGCACCGCACCCGCACGTTTTCCTGTGTCCGTGGGGATGTTCCAGTGCTCGACCCGGCGCGCCACGTCGTCGAACATCACGTTGGGGAACCGCGCGATGTCGCCGACCACGTAGACGTCATCGCGCACGGTGCCGTCGGTTGACACCGCCCGGAGCGCCGAATCCGCGAGCACGCCGTCGGAGAGTTCGAGTTCGGTGCCATCGAGCCAGTCGGCGTTACATTCCGAGCCGATCGCCTCCACGAGCACGTCCCCTGCGACAGTCGAGCCGTCGTCGAGCCCGAGCCCCTCGAAGGCGTCGTCGCCGAACATCGCCGTTACGGTTCGGCCGAGCCGGAAGGTCACCCCGTGCTCCTCGTGCCGTCGTCGGAGCTCCGCTCCCAGAACCGCCCCGAGCGGTCGGATGAGCGGCTCGGCCCCCGGCGCAACGATCGTCACCTCGCAACCCAGCTTGCGGGCCGTGGCCGCCACCTCGCAACCGATGAAGCCGGCCCCGACCATGACGACCCGGGCGCCGGGCACGAGTTCGTCGCGCAGGGCCATCGCGTCGTCGAGGGTGCGCACGGTGTGCCGCCCGGTGATGAGGGGAAGGTCGAGCCGGCGCGCGCGCAGACCGGTGGCGACAACGAGCGCGCACCACTGGTGCTCGCGCCCGTCGGCGGTGGTGACCGTGCGGGCGTCGAGGTCAGCCGATTCCACTCGCGAGCCAAGCATCCACCGCACATCCGCCGTCGCCGCACGGGCGGGGAAGGCCACAGCATCGTGCGAGACCCCAGTGGAGAGCACGTCTTTCGACAGCGGCGGCCGGTTGTAGGGAGCGTGCGGCTCCTCGCCGATCACGGTGACCGGGCCGGTGTAGCCGGCCCGACGCAGTGACTCCGCGGTTCGGAGTCCCCCCATTGACGCCCCCACGATGATGACGGGCGCGCTGATGACGGGGAACTGGGCGGACACCGCTGCTACTCGACGATTCGGATGGCCTGCATCGGGCAGACGTCGACGGCGGCCTCGACATTGTCCCGCTCTGAGTCATCCGCTTCGGCGTGGTATTCGAGCTTGTCGTCGTCGTTGAGCTTAAAGAGATTCGGCGCCTCGAACACGCACTGCCCATAGTGCTGGCAGAGATCCATGTCGACCTCGATCTTGATCACTGCTGGTCCTCCACTTCTTGGCCCGTCACGGTTGACGGGTACAGTTCTTTAGACGGAGTGCGGATGCCGCGGAACTCCCAGTCGCCCCCGAGCGCGGTGGAGAGTACTTCTTCGCTCTCGGTGGGCTGGGCTCCGACATCAGTGCGGATGGCGGTGGGGCCGCTGACAATCAGGTTACGCAGGGTGCCGAGGCCTTCGACCTCGACCTCGACGACATCCCCCGGCTCGACCGGGCGGGAGAACGCGGGCGTGCCGGAGAAGAGCAGGTCGCCGGGGCTCAGGGTGATGGTGCGGGCGATGTCGGCCACGAGATAGTTCATGTCCCACTCCATGTTCACGGTGCTGTCGTCCTGCTTGACGACGCCGTTCACGAGGGTGCGGATCTGTTTGCCGCGGAAGTCCCAGCCACGCACGAGCCCGGGGCCGACCGGGGCCAGCGTGTCGCTGCCCTTCACCCGCAGCATCGAACCGGCATCCGTGTCGCGGAAGTCGTGCAGGCCGAAGTCGTTGCCGATCGTGTAGCCGGCGATGTAGTCACCAGCCTCGTCCGGAGCGACATTGCGGCAGGTGCGGCCGATCACGATCACGATCTCGCCCTCGAAGTTGAGCCACTTGCAGCCCAGCGGCCGCACCACGGAACCGCCGTGGCTGTTGAGGGCGGTGACCGGTTTGTGGAAGTAAGTGGGGGCGGCGGGAAGCTTCGTCATGAACTCGTCGGTGCGGCTCGCGTAATTGAGGTGTACCGCGATGATCTTCGACGGAACCGTGGGCGGCAGATGCTGCGCGTCATCCACCGCCACCTCACGGCCGTCGGCGGCCACCAGGGTGTCGCCGTGTCGCACCACCTCTGTCGAGAATCCATCGAGCAGGATGCGGCGGATCTCGCTGGTGCCGTCACTCACGCGAGAGCACCAGGTCTTTCGCCGCCGGGAATCCGCCCGCGGGCCGCGGGAACCAGACATGCACCTGGCCGGTGCCGATCGAGTTCTCGTATTTGCTGTAGAGCACTCCGGGAGCGGTGCACGCCTCTTCGCCGATCGCTCCGATGGTGAGCAGCCAATGCCCGAACATCCCCTCCGGTCGCACCCGGTGGAACGCCGGCATCGTCTCAAGCACCTTCGCGTGATCACCGGCGGTGAACCAGTCGAGCCGCTCTAAGTCGGCAACGCGGGCGGCCTCCGAGAAGATGTGACTCGGGTCGGCCATTTCGTGCTTGCGCAACTCGCGCAGCTTGTAGAAGGTGTGCGACAGCGCGCCGGAAGCGAGCAGGATGACCCGGCGGTCGCTCTTCGCGACAGCCTCGCCGATGGCGCGACCGGCTCGCAGGAAATCCTCGTCGGTCGCGGTCTGACAGAGGCTCACGCTGATCCACTTCTTGTCGGGCAGCCCCTCCCCGAGGTACTTCCAGAGGTTGACCGTCGCGTACATCACCGGCAGGTCGGGGTCGTCGATCGGCGTGATCCAGGTGCCATTCTTCTCGGCCTGTGCACCAATGAGCTCGGCGAGTTCCGGGTCGCCCCGGTAGTCGAATGGCACGCCATGCATTCCCCGCGGCAACTCTTCGGAGGTGAACAGGCCGTGCCGACGCTCCTGGGAGGCGACGAGGAACTCGACGGTGGATGCCCAGTGGCTGTCGAGCACGATGACGGTGTCGTAGTCCTCGGACTCGAAGACATCCGCCCTCAGCTTCTCGAGGCCCGGCACGAGCGTGTAGTCCTTGCCCTCATTCAGCTCCATTCGTGTCTGAATCGGCAGCATGATGGTGGGCACGTGCGCAATCAGGCCCACACCGACAATTTCACCCATGAGCTATTCCTTCCAACCGTTGGGAGCAACGACCGTGTTCTTCACGTCCGCATAGAAATCGAATGACCAGGTGCCGCCCTCGCGGCCCACCCCGGATTTTTTCGAGCCGCCGAATGGCGCCCGGAGGTCACGCACGAAGAAGCAGTTGACCCAGATCGTGCCCGCCACCAACCGGGTCGTGATCGCCTCGGCGTGGGCGCGATCGCCGGATACGACCACCGCCGCGAGTCCGAATTCGGTACCGTTTGCGAGCTCGATCGCCTGTTCGTCGGTGGCGAAGGCCTGCAGTGTGAGCACCGGCCCGAAGACCTCCTGCGTCACGATCTCGCTGCCGGGGGTCGGTTCATCCACGAGGGTCGGACGAAAGTAGAGGCCGCCCAGCCGCGAGTTCTGCTCGCCCCCGAATACAATCGTTGCGCCATCCGCCCTCGCACGGTCGACGAAACCGGTGATGCGCTCCAAGTGGGTGCGATGCACCTGAGGCCCGATGTCGCTGAGCGGATCCCGCGGATCTCCCTGGACGAGAGACTCGACCTTGCGGGTGAAAACTGCAGTGAACTCGGTGACGACACTCTCGTGAACAAGCAGCCGCGTGCCCGACAGGCAGACCTGTCCCGCATTGTCGTACTGCTCCACCGCGAGGGATGCCGCGAGCTCGATGTCAGCGTCGGCGAGCACGATGCACGGGCTCTTGCCCCCCAGCTCGAAACTGCAGGGGGTGAGGTTCTCCGCCGCAGCGCGGGCGATCATCTTGGCCGTCGGCACCGAGCCGGTGAAGGAGATGCGGCTGAGCGCCGGATGTGCCACGAGCGCGGCCCCCGCCTCGGCCCCGTAGCCCTGCACGACGTTGAACACGCCGTCGGGGAGCCCGGCCTGCTTGGTGAGATCGGCGAAGAAGGATGCCGTGAGCGGCGTCCACTCGGCCGGCTTCAGCACGACGGTGTCGCCGGTGGCAAGCGCCGGTGCGATGCGCCAGGTCGCGAGCATCAGTGGAGCATTCCACGGGGTGATGATCGCAGCGACACCGGACGGGTCCCAGGTCACGTGGTTGCTGTGACCCCGCGTATCGAAGTCGTCGATGTCGAGGTTCTCGACCAGCCAGTCGGCGAAGAAGCGGAAGTTGTGGGCCACTCGCGGCATGACCCCGCGCAGGTTGCTGCGCAGCAAACCGCCGTTGTCAACGGTTTCCATATTGGCCAACACGTCAAGGTTTTGCTCCACAAGGTCCGCGATGCGGTGCAGGATCGCGGCCCGCGCTGGCGGTGGCGTCGCCGCCCAGCCGGGGAAGGCATCCCGGGCGGCCTGGACGGCCGAGTGCACCTCGAGGGCACTGCCGCGGGAGATCTCACCGAGAAATGAGCCGTCAATCGGCGAGGTGTTGGTGAAGGTCCCGGCGGATGCGACGCGCAGCCCGCCGATGTAGTGGCGGGTGTCGACCGCGACGCCCGCGATCTCGATGCCGTGGGACGACGCGCTCTCGGTGCTGTTCATCGAGTCGCCTCCCGTGTCGAAAGACTCCTCGTTAAGTCATTCGGATGCTAATGAATTACCATAGCGAATACCGGGAGGGTCTACAAGCACTGGCAGCCGCCTGCTACTCCGACTTCTCCACGTGCGCGGTCACGAGGCGAAGCATCTCGGCGAATTCGTCACGACGCGAGGGATCGATCGGGCTCGCGATGTGCCGCTCCTGCAGGTTGAACGCCGGGAAGAGCGTATTCATGAGGGAGCGACCGGCGGTCGTGAGCCGCACGACCACGAGGCGGCCGTCGCTCGCACTGCGCTCGCGCACGAGCCATCCGCGCCCCTCGAGTGTCGAGAGCACCCCGGTGAGCGTTGCCTTGGAGAATCCGCCCTCGAGCGCGATCTGGCGGGTCTCGATCGGCTCCCAGATCCAGGTGACCCAGAGCACGACGAAAGCCGTCCAGGAGAGGTTGTTCTCGGAAAGCACCGTGCGTTCGAAGTGATTGCGCACCGCATTCGCCGCGCGGAACAGGTTGGAGGCGACGGCCATCGCGGAGTAGTCGAGCCGCAGGTCACCGAGCCGGGCATCGACCTGGCGCTCGGTCTCGGCAAGGGTGTGCGCTCCGGCCATCGGGACTCCTTCTCACAGACGATGCTGACTCCGCTCACTCTAATTGACCGTTCGCCCCGCTCCGCCGCCCTCCGCCGCCCTCCGCCGCCCTCTGCCGCCCTGTCGCCCCGCGCCCGGATGCCCTATCGTCGGGTATAACTTGTTCGTGTCCTAACAACATCCCACAACCTGATAGCGAGGAATGAGTTGACGTCAACGACGAATGTCACCCTGGCCGATCTCGACCTCTTCGAGACCGGCGACCCCTGGCGGGTCTTCGACGAACTGCGGGTGACCTCCCCCGTGCACTGGGACGAAGAGGATGCCCCGAATCACGGCTTCTGGTCGTTGACGAAGTACCACGACATCGTGGGCGTGCTGCGCGACACCGAGACCTTTTCGAGCGAGCGCGGCACCGTCAACCTCGAGGAGCTGGATGCCGAGCAGATCAAGGCGCGCAAGTCCATGCTCGAAACCGACGGCGTGCGTCACCGCTCCCTGCGCCGGCTGATGCAGGGCGAGTTCACCCCGAAGGCAGTGGCCGGCTACGAGACCTTCCTCCGGGGCCTCACGGCGTCCACGCTCGATGCCGCCTTCGCGAAGACCGAATTCGACTTCGTGGCTGAGGTGGCCGCGGACTTTCCGATCCGCGTGCTCGCTCGCATGCTCGACGTGCCCGACACCGACATCCACACACTCATCGACTGGGGCAACCGCATGGTCGGCAACACCGATCCGGAGCACACCGACGTACTCGCGAACTCTGCCGAGGGCGAGAAATACCGGCTG
>JBBRDX010000157.1:0-6282 GCA_038203515.1 Actinomycetales bacterium
ATGGCGAAGAAGAGCAAGATCGCTGCCAACGAGCAGCGCAAGATCGTGGTCGCACGCTACGCGACAAAACGACTCGAGCTGAAGAAGGCTCTCGTCGACCCCGCATCCTCCGACGCCGAGCGCGAAGCCGCTCGACTCGGCCTGCAGAAGCTTCCGCGCGACGCCTCTCCTGTGCGCGTTCGCGGTCGTGACGCCATCGACGGTCGCCCGCGTGGTTTCCTCAGCCAGTTCGGGGTTTCTCGCGTGCGTTTCCGCGATATGGCGCACCGGGGTGAATTGCCCGGTATTACCAAGTCAAGCTGGTAAATTACAGGCGGTTGCAGGGGTTTAGGCTCCTAAGACCACATCCTGGTCCAATCAACTGAACTGTTCGCCCGAGCAGGAATGTTTGTTCTGAAAAGCACAACGTCCGAGGAGGACTTCAATGGCTGACAAGTCACTAAACCGTACCGAGCTCGTCGCGGCAGTTGCCGCTGAGTCTGGCCAGAGCCAGGCTGCAGTGAACGGCGTCCTCGACGCCCTGTTCGGAACCCTCGCCACTTCGGTCGGCGAAGGCACCAAGGTCACAATCCCGGGCTGGCTGGCGATCGAGCGCACCCACCGTGCCGCTCGTGCCGGTCGCAACCCTTCCACGGGTGAGGCCATTCAGATCAAGGCCGGCTACGGCGTGAAGGTCAGCGCCGGCAGTAAGCTCAAGGCCGCCGCAAAGTAGTCTTCGCTTCTCCGCTCGACGGGGATGTCGGCCTCGCGGTCGGCATCCCCGTCGGTCGTTAAGACAAGCATCCGATGCGGGGCGGAGGCCCAGTTTGCTCGCCTAGGCTGGAAGCTGTGCCACGGATCGTGAGAATCGCCGGTCCAGCGCTGCTCCTGGTCATTGCCTTCGCATCCCTGCTCGCCGCGCTGGCATTCGGCCATGCCGCCGACGCTCCCCGGCTGATCGACCCCGGAGCGACTGTGCGCTACGGACTGCCGATCGCGACGATGCTGTCCAACCTCGGTGTGGCTGTCACGCTCGGCTCCCTCGTGCTGCTGTGTTTCGCCATGAGCGCCGATAAACCCGAGTTCGCCCGCACGCTGGACATCGCGGCCGGCGCGGCCGGCTTCTGGACCATCGCATCGGCGGTGACCGGCTTCCTCACCTTCATGAGCTTCTACACGAAGCCCATCACGCTGGATGCGGACTTCGGTGCGATCCTCGGGGACTTCTTCTCCAACAAGGAGATCGGGCAGGCTTCACTCGCGAGCACCCTCGTCGCCGCGGTGGTGACCGTACTCTGCTTCGCTGTTCGCAACCGCACGATGCTGGTGTTCGTCACTGTCTTCGCCGCCGCCGGATTGGTGCCCCAGGCGCTCCAGGGCCACTCGGCGGATGCCGCCGGGCACGATGCGGCCGTCACCTCGCTTGGCCTCCACGTGGTGTTCGCTGCGATCTGGCTCGGCGGACTCGTAACCATGGTGTTCATCCGCAAGACCCTCGAAGGCGGGCGGATCGGGCCGATCATCTCCCGCTACTCCACCCTCGCCATCATCTGTTTCGTCATGGTCGCGGCATCCGGCTATGTGAACGCGGCACTGCGCGTCGGTACGATCTCCCAGCTGCTCACGCCTTACGGCATCCTCGTGCTGGTCAAGATCTTCGCACTGCTCGCTCTCGGTCTGTTCGGGCTTGTCGAACGGCGATTCCTGGTGGCGAAGATGCAGTCATCGGCCAACAGCGGCAACCGCTTCTTCTGGTGGCTCGTTGCCGCCGAGCTCGGGTTCATGGGACTCGCTTCCGGAGTAGCCGCGGCCCTGGCGAAGACTGCCACTCCGGTGTCGCAGGACGCGATCCTCATCAGCCCGGCCTGGATCCTCACGCAGGCTCCGCTGCCGCCGGAGCTCACCTTCTCGCGCTACTTCACCACCTGGAGCTTCGACATCCTCTGGGTGTTGCTCATCGCGTTCCTTGCGTTTTTCTACATCGCCGGTGTGGTGCGGCTGCACCGCCGTGGTGACAAATGGCCGGTTCACCGGCTGGTGCTCTGGCTCGCCGGCCTCGCCCTCCTGTTTTGGGTGACGAACGGCGGCGTCAACGTCTACGAGAAATATCTCTTTAGCGCTCACATGCTCGGGCACATGCTGCTCGGCATGATGATCCCGGTGTTGCTCGTGCCCGCGGCGCCGATCACCCTCGCACTGCGCACTATCGCGAAACGCTCTGACGGCAGTCGTGGCGCGCGGGAGTGGATCATGATCTTCGTGCACTCCCGGGCGTCGGCCGTGCTCTCCAATCCGATCGTGGCCGCCGCGCTCTTCGTGGTCTCCCTCTGGGTGTTCTACTACACGCCGCTGTTCAGCTGGGCGACCACGGACCATATCGGCCACACCGTGATGATCGTGCACTTCCTGATCACCGGCTACCTCTTCGTGCAGGCCCTGATCGGAGTCGATCCGTTGCCCTATCGCGCGCCGTATCCGATGCGGCTGCTCGTGCTGCTCGGCACGATGGCGTTCCATGCGTTCTTCGGACTCTCCCTCATCACCGGCACCGGACTGTTGCTCGCCAACTGGTACGGGGCGATGGGGCGTGCCTGGGGTGTGAGCTCAATTGCCGACCAGCAGACCGGCGGCGGCATCGCCTGGAGCGTCGGAGAGATTCCGACGATCATCCTCGCCATCACGGTCGCCGTCATGTGGTCGAAGAGCGATGCGAAGGATGCCAAGCGCCTCGACCGCAAGGCCGAACGCGACGGGGATGCCGAGCTGGTCGAATACAACCGGATGCTGGCGGATCGGGCTGCGCGACGCTGATTGTCCTGTCGGCCAGGGCGGTTGAGCGAAAGTGACGACTCGCTGTAGTCGGCGCGGTGGGGGGATGGGCCGCCGGTCGTGTGCTGGAGCGGGTGGGGTGAGCGGCGGCTACTCATACTCGCGGCGGGGGTTACGCGGACTCGCGGCGGCACAGAGTAGTGGCGGCGGGAGGAGCGACTCCCTCCGCGAGGTCGTTCCTCCTCCGCGAGGCTCCGACGGGACGGACCCCGACGGGACGGACACCGACGGGACGGACCCCGACGGGACGGGCACCGACGGGACGGGCACCGACGGGACGGACCCCGACGGGACGGGCACCGACGGGACGGGCACCGACGCGACCGGGTATGACCCTCAGTACAGCGCGGTGATCACCGGACCGCCGTCGGCGGCAAAGGTGATGACGTAACGCACGGTGAACGGCACGTCTTGGTCGAAGGTGGAGATGCTGCCGTCGAAGATCGACTTCACCTTCACTGTGAGGTGCGCAAGTGCACCGGTCTCCGGCACCTGCCAGGTGCCGACCGTGCTGCCCGGCACGATCGTGACGATCGGGTAGCTCACGATCGACCAGGTCGGGGAATCCTGCAGGCGGTCGGCGATCTGCTCACCCATCGGGCATCCGGTGGGCAGCAAGACCTTCTGTGTGGTGCAGGCTGCGAGAAGCCTGTTCAGCTGTTTCTGCACTTCGCGCACGAAGGCTGGGTTGGCCCGGATATCGACGGTCGCCTCCGTGACACTGCCCGGCTCGTCGACGCGCGGCGTCACCTTCACGGCGTTCAGGTAGGTGGAGGCGTGGGTGAGCACAACCCGGCTCGGGGTCAGCACCCGATAGTCGTGTGCCCGGCCCGCAGTGACGCGGGGAAGGTCGACCCCGTTGGCGACGACACCGCTGCCGTTCTCTACAGTGACACTGAGCAGGCTCTGCGGCGAGTCGACGAACCGCCAGGCCGAGAAGACTCCGAGGCGTGGGCCGGTGTGTTCCACGACGAAGGACGAGGTGCCCTCTCTGCCACCGATCGTGTAACCGTATAAGACGGTGTGGCGGCCGCCACCGTCATCCCGGTCCGTCACCAGGTGGATGTCCGCGAGGGAGGCGAGTGCGGCCGGCGCCAGCAGTTCGTCCGTTCCGGTCGCGCTGGCCGTGACCCCGGGCATCCGCTTCGCACCGTCCACATCGCGCCGGGCGACCGCGTCGAGGTAGGACGACACGAACCCGGAGGCACTGTAGACGGTGAGGTTGAGGGTCGTCACCGTGCCGAGGAATGCCAGCAACACCGCGCCGACCAGCATGAGCCAGCGGGCGAGGATTCGGGGCAGCATCTCCACATCCTAAGTGGCACTCCCGAGCCCGGCTTCTCTACAGCAGGCCGTTGCACGCGGACCGATTCGCACCGGCGGCGGTAGATTGGAGTGCTGTCCGGATGCCGGGAGGGAGGAGTGTCGTGGCCGAGTTCACACTCTCCGCCGAGCAGGCTGCCGTCTTCGAACTCATCGAGAACACCCGCGAGAACATCTTCGTCACCGGGCGCGCCGGCACGGGCAAGTCCACGCTTCTGAACCATCTGTCGTGGAATACCTCGAAGCAGGTAGTGATCGCGGCACCCACCGGGGTCGCGGCGCTCAACGTGGGCGGCCAGACCATCCATTCGCTCTTCCGACTGCCGATCGGGGTGATCGCTGACCACGCGATCGACCAGGTACCCGAGCTGCGCAAGCTGCTCAACACCATCGACACCCTCGTGATCGATGAGGTCTCCATGGTCAACGCCGACCTGGTGGATGCCATCGACCGCAGCCTGCGCCAGGCGCGCCAGAAGCCCTTTAACGCCTTCGGTGGCGTGCAGGTGGTGCTGTTCGGCGATCCATACCAGCTCGCTCCGGTGCCGGGCGACGTCGACGAGCGCGCCTTCTTCACCGACCAGTACCGGTCGATGTGGTTCTTCGACGCGAAGGTCTGGCAGGAGACCGAGCTGCGCATCTTCGAGCTGACCACCATCCACCGCCAGCACGAGGCGGAGTTCAAGTTCATGCTGAACGCGGTGCGCCACGGCATGGTCACCGCGGAGATCGCGGGCCGCCTCAACGAGACCGGAGCCCGCCCCGCCCCCATGGATGGCACGATCACCCTCGCCACCCGCAACGACACCGTCAACCGCATCAACGCCGCTGCTCTCGCCCGCCTCCCGGGAGCGGTGAAGACGGCCAAGGCCGACGTCACCGGAGAGTTCGGCGGTCGCTCGTTTCCGGCCGATGAGTCGCTGCAACTCAAGGTGGGCGCACGAGTGATGTTCCTGCGCAACGATTCTGTAGGTGAGGGTGGCCAGCGCTGGGTGAACGGCACGGTCGGAACGGTCACGAAGATCTCCTCGACCGTCTTCGTGGAGGTGGACGGCGAGGTGCACGAGGTGCAGCCAGCCATCTGGGAGAAGTTCAAGTACACGTATTCCGCGTCGACGAAGACGCTGAAGAAAGACATCGTCGCCGAGTTCACCCAGTTCCCCCTGCGACTGGCGTGGGCGGTCACCATCCACAAGTCGCAGGGCAAGACCTACGATCGCGCGATCGTGGACCTGGGATCCGGCACCTTCAGCGCCGGCCAGACTTATGTGGCCCTCAGTCGGCTCACCGAGCTCGAGGGGCTGTACCTCTCCCGTCCGCTTCGGCCGAGCGACATCCGTGTGGACCCCGATGTGCAGCGATTCATGAGCGGCGTCTCGGCGCTCCCGGGCATCGACGCATAGCTTTAGCTGCCAGGTACGGTGAGCGGATGTCCGAAAGAGTGGAAAATTCGGCTGGTGCGAGCATCCGCGGAGCTGAGGCTGTAGCGACCGGCAGTGAGCGGGTCGTCGGTCTCGCCCGCGGTGTGGGTGGCGCGGAGACGCGCTGCTGTTGCCTCGAGGGCCTCGGTTAGGTGACCCTGGGTGTATCCGGGTGTATCCGGGTGTATCCGGGTGAACCGGTGCTAGTGACCCATGCCGGGCATGTTCATGTTCATCATGCCGCCCATGGTGCCACCGTGCTCCAACGCCACCGATCCGGCCTGGGTTGCCGCGAGAGCCGGGGTGGTGAGCCCTCCGACGAGAATGCCGGCCAGGATGACGGCGGACAGGTATCTCACCGCGCTCGCGGGCTGTGCTACCGCAGTGGGCTGCTCGGCTCCGGACTGCCGGCGCAGGGTCATGCTGAGCATTCCGGCGATGAAGAGTCCGAACAGCGCAGCGATGACCATCGGCACGAATCGCAGCGATGAGGCGATCTGCGGTGCGGCGAGAAGAGTCGCGGTCACCGTCAGCAGGCTCCAGAGCAGAAGCGGGGTGACGGCTCCGGCCTGCGCGAGTCGAGGCACGAGAAGGCGGTCTTTCACGAGGATGAGCACGCCCCACGCGAGTTCGGCCAGACCGAACAGCGCCAGGGGAATGCCGATCGGAAGGGGAGAGCTGTGCACGAGTGCCAGGTGGATTACTCCGGCACCGATGGCGGCGAAAGACA
>JBBRDX010000158.1:0-6280 GCA_038203515.1 Actinomycetales bacterium
GTCCCGTGTCTCCCGCCCCACGATCCATCCGGATGGCAGCCGCGCCGTCACGGCGGTCTCCCGCCCGGATCTCGATGCAGACCGGGCCGTCGGCCAACTGTGGAGTGTCGATCTGCACGGCTCCGGTGCGCGCCGGATCACCCGGGGCACGAATGATTCGAGCCCGCGGTTTTCGCCGGACGGAAGCCTCCTCGCCTTCGTGCGGTCGTCCTCTGACGGTCCGGGGCAGTTGTACATCTCGGCCGCAGGCGGCGGCGAGCCACTGCAGCTGACGGACCAGAAACTCGGTATCGGTGCCTGGCAGTGGTCTCCGGACTGCCGGACTATCGCGTTCACCGCGGCGGTCGCCGAAGACGGGCGTTACGGCACCGTCACGAACCTCGGCCCCGGTTCCGAACCGCCGCGCCGCATCACCACGCTGAAGTACCGCTCCAACGGTTTCGGCTACACGACCGATCGGCGTCGCCACGTCTTCCTCGTCGTCGTGCCAGACGTGGATGGCGAACCCCGGTACCCGACGGCTCCCTCGGCCGAGAATCCGAAGCCCGAACCATCCACCGGAGTTCCTCATCCGCGACGCCTCACCGAGGGCGACTTCGACCACGGTGCTCTCGCCTTCTCGCCGGACGGAAGAACACTCGCGGTGGTGTCGGCGCGGCATCCCGACCGTGACCTCGACCTCGCCAACAACGTGTTCGAACTCGACCTCACCACGCCCGCCGACGTGCTTCCGGCAGTGGTCCAGATCACCGGACGGCACCGCCGCTACGGCATCTCGAGCGTCGATTACGGTCCGGGCGGCGAACTCTGGTTCATCGGCAGCGACCTGGGCGATCAGGCCGTCGACTTTGTTGGCCGCGGCCAACAACTCTGGGTGCAGGATGCCCCGGACGAGGGCGCGCGACTGCTCACCGACCCGAACACGATCGACCTCGACGGCGAGCTCAGCGTCACCGGCGACGGGGCCCTGGTCCACAGTCTCCAGCGCGGCAGGGTGCACCTGTTGCAAATAGCGCTCGATGGCACGGTGTCGCCGCTCGTCACCGGGGATGTCGAAGTGCACGGCACCGACGCCCGCGCTGACGATGGCGGTGATGCTGGCAGTGGCGCGATCGTCGTCGCCTACACCGCTCCGTCATCGATGGGTGAGCTCGGCCTCGTCACCCCCGCGGGTCTGCATCCGCTCACCGATTTCTCCGCGGCGTTACGGGGCACCGGAGTGACTCCGCTTGAGGAGTTGTCCGTGACCGCACGCGACGGCGGAGAAGTGCACGGCTGGGTGCTCACACCGATCGACCAGGAGGAACCCCATCCGGTGCTGCTGGTGATCCACGGCGGTCCGTTCACCCAGTGGGGGGTCTCTTTCTTCGATGAAGCGCAGGTCTATGTCGACGCGGGCTACGCCGTGGTGATGTGCAACCCGCGTGGTTCGGCCGGCTACGGCGAGGCGCACGGACGCGCCATCCGCCAGCGCATGGGCACCGTCGACTTCACCGATGTGATCGACTTCCTCGAGGGCGCTCTCGCGCGCCACCCCATGCTCGACGGCGCACGGGTCGGCGTGATGGGTGGGTCCTACGGCGGCTACCTGACGGCGTGGACCGTCGCCAACGATCACCGTTTCGCCGGGGCGATAGTCGAACGCGGCTACCTCGACCCGCACGCCTTCGTCGGCACCTCGGACATCGGCTCGTTCTTCAGCGACGAATACACCGGCACGGATCCGCAGCGGATGCAGGAACAGAGCCCCCAGGCACTGGTGGGCCAGGTGACCACGCCGACACTGGTGATCCATTCGGAGGACGATCTGCGCTGCCCACTCGGCCAGGGCGAACGCTTCTATGCAGCGCTGAAGCGCAACGGCGTCGAGACGGAGCTTCTGATCTTTCCGGGGGAGGACCACGAGCTGAGCAGGAGCGGACGACCGCGGCACCGCGTGCAGCGCTTCGAGGCGGTACTGGACTGGTGGGCGCGATACCTGCCGTCCGTTGCGAATCCGGGCCACTGAGTGCAGAATCGACATCGTCTCACTTCTCGGATCCTGGTCTTCGACGAGCAGGATCGCATCCTGCTCTATCTGACGACCGGGTCGGTGCCCGCCGAGCAGACACGCTGGATCACACCCGGCGGGGGAGTGGAGCCGGGAGAGTCCCATGCCGAGGGCGCGCGGCGCGAACTGTTCGAGGAGACCGGTCTCGACATCCCGGATCTCGGCGAACCGGTATGGGGGCAGGACTTCGTGCCGGATTACGCCGGGGGAGACCACGACACGGGTCACGCCGAGTATTACGCGCTGTACACCACGGCATTCGATCCTTCACGAGAGAATTGGACCGCCGGGGAGCTGCTCGACGTGCTGGAAACCCGCTGGTGGACACTCGACGAGCTCGCCGGCACAACCGAGCCGTTCCGTCCTCCCGAACTCCTCGACCTCATCCGTCACCAGCTGCAGTCGCACTGAAAGGCTCATCATGACCGAAGACACCGCGGGGCTCATCGCCGAGATCGAAGCGCAGGAGGATCGGCTGGTCTTCCCCCGCTTCAGCAACGCCGACGCCTGGGAACTCGGATGCCTCCTGGTCGAACTCGGCACCGAGCGCGATCATCCGATCACGATCGATATTCGCCGCGGCGACCAGCAGCTCTTCCATGCCGCACTGGCCGGCACCGCCGCCGACAACGACCAGTGGATCGATCGCAAGGTGCGCACGGTGCGACGGTTCGGAAACAGTTCTTTCCTCGTCGGACTGCGCCATCGTGCCACCGGCACGCCGTTCGAGGCACGCGAATGGAACGACACGTTCCTGTTCGCGGCGCACGGAGGGTCGTTTCCCATCAACATCCGCGACTCCGGGCTCATCGGCACCGTCACCGTGTCGGGACTTGCCCAACTGGCGGATCACCGTCTCGTGGTCGAAGCCATCGAACGGTTCCTGGGGCTCGGTAGGCAGGAGGAACCGATGTGACCGTTATGTCAAGTAACTGCCGCGTCGAGTGACTGTCACGTTAACACGCTGTCACCCCGAGGAACGGGTTGGATCAGCTCTGCAGGAGACCCGGGATCAGGGTGGGCGAGAACGACACCACGATGCCGATGATTGCGGTAATAGCGACCACCACGGCCATCAGGATCAGGAGCGCGATTCCGGCAGACCGGACCAGCGAGAGGAACGAAGACATGGCCCAAGTATCCCTGATGCGGGCAGGTCTTTCCCGCGATCGGGTCCAGCGTTCGGTTACCGGCCCAACCGGTAACGATGCGTGTTCAACCGCGTCGGGTTGCCGGCCCTGACGCTGTTATCTCTCTGTGAAGCTCGGGCCCATCTCGAGTCCGGCGTAGCGGGCGAACATTGCTCCGGCAAGCTGGTCTTGCTTCTGGGCTACGCTGAGCGGATCATCCGCACGATCGGGCGTCGTCTTCGATCCGGAACTGGGGTGGGTCGACCTGCGGAACGATGTGCGTCGCATACACCGACGCCCCTCCACTGCTTGTGACCTGTATGGCCTCGTCACCGCTTTCCGTGAATGCAGAGCCGGAGGGCAGTCCGGGTCCATACGTCGTCGAGTTGCAGTCTGAGTCCCAAACGGTCACTGCTCCTGATTGAACGGCGACCACGATCACGCCGGGGTGGTGATGCCAGCCGGTCTTGGCGCCAGCCGCGAAAACAAGGTTCTGAACCCGGATGACGGTCGATTCTTTGGTACGCAGTCGGATTTGGTCAGAGTTCGCGTGGACGGCGTGGTCGAGGTTGGCCGTGGCAAGAGTCGCTACAGTCAGCCCGGATCCGGGTGAGGCGAGCGCAGCGGGCACGGACGCCCCTAGCGCCAGGATTCCGATCGTCGAAGCTACGATCGTCGAGGCTACGACGAGTCGTCGGTTTAGTTTCATGGTGCACTCCTAATTAGTAGATATCTGGCACCGTTGAAAGGCGGCGCCCAGTTGTAACCGCCGGTCTCCCGACCGCTGATCAGACTTCGGAGGTCGTCCCATCCCGGTGATTTGTGTGTGCTGGCTTGCACGCGATCTTTGGTCGTCGAGATAGCAAGCCCGCGGGCGAGTACCTGAGCCTGCCACCCAACGACCGTCGCATCGAGGACTCGCTCCACGGCACGGAAGAGTCGCACCGAGGAATCCTGCAGGAGCTTATGCAGATAGCCAAATACAGCTGAGTTCATCACGTTGACCTATCGTGGAAACCTGCGTTAGTTGCGGAATCATACGCTTGCGCGGATGTCAGTGCAATAGTCTCATCGAGATGAGCACCGTGCATCTCGACGAAAATCGATCTGGTCTGGAATTTGCTTGTTCTGGCCGATGCCCGGATGTTCCTGCATCCACTGCAACTGACGTTATTCAAACGCTGATAATGCACATTATGTCAAGTAGCTGCCCACTGGCCCATCAACACAGTGACCCATCAACACAGTGACCCATCAACACAGTGACCAGTGGCACCGCAGACCAGTGGCACCGCATCATGCACCGGGATGGTGATCCCCCGGCCGTGCCGCTCACTCAGGGACCGAACGACACTTCGGTCGTTGCTGTCACTCCTGCGATACGGCCGGGCGCGGCCTGGAAGTTCCAGTAGAGGTTCGTGTGCGCGATCACCTGTTCTGGCGCGGGCGCTCCCCACTCGCTCTGGTCGTTCGTCGTGTGGGCATCGCCCACCAGAGTGACATCGTAGCCGCGGGCGAACGCCCCGTGGATCGTGGAGCGGATGCACGCGTCCGTCTCCGCGCCCGCCACCACCAGCCGACCGACCCCGACCCCGGCCAGGACTTGCTCGAGGTCGGTGCCCTCGAAGGAGTCACCGTAATGCTTGTGCACCAGTGGCTCGGACTCGAGGCGGGTCAACTCCGCAACGTACTGCCAGGCCTCGCTTCCGCGTTCGAGGCCGTCGTCGGAGTGCTGCACCCACACGATCGGAACACCCTCGTCGCGGGCTTTGCCGACGAGGGTGTTGATGTTGGCGACGACCGAGTCGCGCTGAAAGGCCTCGGCGACGACGCCGTTCTGAACGTCGATCACCACGAGCGCGGTGTTGGGCCGATCCGAAAGTGTCGTCATGACTGTCTCCTTCGCGGGGTGCGATTTACGTCCTGGAAGACACGTTATGCCGATCGGCCGATATCCGATGGTTTTTTAGAGGCTCGTCCACGCCGGTAGCACTCGACGATCAGGTCGCCCCGGATCTCGCAGAGCTGCTCGATGACCCGATCCACCGTTTTCGTCGAGATCCCCGGGGCAGAGATGTCCCACGGGCCGATGGGATGCAGCTTTCCGCACCGGATGCGAACGACCTCCCACCCGGCCGCGCGGAGAAGCCGATCCTTTCGCCGGTCAGTCTCTTCGCGTCGACCGACATGTTCGAGACCATCCCGGCCCGTCGTATCGTATTCGATGGCCACCCGCAACTCGGCGATCACGATGTCGGGCCACACCTCGTGATGCGTGAAGAACGGACGGGGAACCCGCACCGCGTTCAGTCCGAAATCGACATCGAGTCGCTCGGCGAGCCGATGCCGCAGGTCTCCCTCGGCCGCCGAAGCCGGCCTGGGCGCGCGAGGGCTGAGAAAGGCCTCCCCCACACGAGACTCCCCCACATAAGACACCCCCGCGACGGTCTTCCCTTCAGCGCTGCCGGGTGGCACGAGCCGCACCACTGCGCGGCGGGATCGGGGACGCACCGGAGACAGACTGTGAGACGGGGTAGGTGCACGCCGTTCTGTCGCTCCTGCCGCACACTCGGGGCACCAGGTCGACCGTCGCCTCGACTGCCCCGGCCGCTGTCGTTGCTCGTCGGGTGTCGCCACGAATCGATGCCCGACGTCGCACTGCCAGACGAGATACACCTCGGCGGCGGGCGGCACCTGGGTCAGGGTGATTCCCGAGTTCAGGTCGGGGTGATACTGCCGAACCAGCACCGGGTAACGCTCCCAGTCACTGCGGTAGCAGCCGATCGGATACGGGATCTCGAGTGCCTTCGACCATTGGCGTCTCGCCCACCACAGTTCCACCGGTTCTGCCATGTCAACAGGATGCCCGACCCTACTGACACCGGCCTATCGAGCATCCACTCTCGAGCATCCGCTCAGGAGAGGATGTCTTTTGTGGTGAAGCGTCCGAAGGCGAGAGCGCCGAAGACGAGAATATATCCGGCCTGCAGAATCGCATTGTTGCCGAACGAGTCCCATGAGATCGGCTGGCGCAGCAGGTCCGCGAACCCGAGCCAATAGTGGCTGAACAACCAGGGGTGCAACCAGTCGAGCTGCGGCA
>JBBRDX010000159.1:0-6224 GCA_038203515.1 Actinomycetales bacterium
GGGGTCGATCGCAGCGCCTTCGATGCCTCCCTGCTGACCCACGAAACGGAGGGCAGACTCCTCGGCACCCTCGCTGAGTTCCCACGCGTCGTCACCCAGGCCGCGGAGTTGCGCGAGCCGCATCGCGTCGCGCGCTATGCCGAGGAACTCGCCGGCGCCTATCACCGCTGGTACGACAACTGCCGGGTCACACCCCTCGGCAATGAGCCGGTCACCGATGTGCACCGCACCCGCCTGTGGCTCAACGACGCCACCGGCACCGTGTTACGCAATGCCCTCGGCCTTCTCGGCGTGTCGGCGCCGGAGCGGATGTAACGCATGGCGGCACAGGACGGTGAGCCGTACGACTGGAAGCTCGGCCGATCGGGTCGCGAGTACCCGCAAGCACCCCCCGCGAACGAACCAGATTCCGACCCCTTCCCCTTCCTCGAGACCGAGATCATCCGTCGGCGCGGACGCCGCTGGATCGGGCTCAGCGTCTTCCTCGTGATCCTGATCGTGATCGTGGTGGCCTTGGACAACGGGGCCCGCTGGTATGTCGGCAACGCGATCGCGACCAAGGCGCGAAGCTCGCTCTCACTCGCCGATTCGACGCCGGTCACGGTGAAGGTCGGCGGCGTATCAGTGCTGTACCAAGCCGCGACCGGTCGATTCGAGAGGGTGGAGGTCGCGATCGACCCGCTCGGCATCGGAGATCTCAGTGGCAAAGCGACCCTCACCGCCACCGGTGTGCCACTCAGCCGGTCGAAGCCGATCGACAGCGCCCGGGTGGTGTTTGTTGCCTCACCGGACGAGCTGAAGAAGCTTTTCGCCGGATTCACCCGCCTGCCCGTCACGTCGGTGAAGATCGCCTCCGGCGCCGTGCAGCTCGGCACGGTGGTCACCGCCCTCGGCGTCACCGTTCCGGTGGTGATCGCCTTCGTGCCCTCGGCCGTCGACGGCCAATTGGCGCTGACCCCGAAGTCACTCGTCGTCAACGGCGCGACCGTGACTCCCGCCGGGCTGCGCGCCACTTTCGGCGTCCTCGCGGACCCGCTGTTGGCGACGCAGAAGGTGTGTGTGGCCAGGTACCTGCCGAAGCAACTTCCGCTCGATTCCGTAGTGGTGAGAGGATCGACCCTCGAACTCGCAGTATTCGGACGATCCGTCACCCTCACTACGGCGCTCCTCACCACCAAGGGTGTGTGCGCGTGACCGCGAATCCACTGGCTCCCGCGTGGCTCGAGCCCCCCGTCGACGCGAACCGGTTGCCCTCGACCGTGTGGTCGCAGAATGCCACACGCGCCGAATCCGGGATGCTCGAGGTGGCCGGTGTCGCCGCATCCGCTCTCGCTGCCGAATTCGGCACCCCGCTCTACGTGGTGGATGAGGCGGACGTGCGAGCCCGCGCCGCCGAAGCCCGGGAGTGCTTCGACCGGGAGTTCGCGCTCGTGGGATCGGCCGCAAAGGTCTACTACGCCTGCAAAGCATTCCTTTCCACCGAGGTCGCCCGCTGGGTGACCGAAGCGGGGCTGTACATCGACGTCTGCAGTCAGGGAGAGCTCGCGGTGGCGCTCGCCGCCGGTGTCGATCCCGCCCGCCTCGGCTTCCACGGCAACAACAAGTCCCCGGCCGAGATCGACCGCGCCGTTCGCGCGAGCGTCGGTGTGCTGGTGGTCGACAGCCTGATCGAGATCGAGCGGATCGCGGATGCCGCGACCCGCCACTCCCGGGTGCAGTCGGTGCGCCTCCGCCTCAACAGCGGGGTGCACGCCCACACCCACGAGTACCTCGCGACCGCCCGTGAAGACCAGAAGTTCGGCATCACGATCGCCGATGCTCCGGGAGCAGTCGCTCGCATCCGCTCCCATGCCTCGCTGCGCTTTTTGGGGCTGCATTCGCACATCGGTTCCCAGATCTTCGAATCTGAGGGCTTCATCGAATCTGCGAAGCGCCTGCTTGCGCTGCATGCTGAGCTGCTCTCCGGCGGGCCGATCCCCGAGCTCAACCTCGGCGGCGGTTTCGGAATCGCCTATACCTCGGTCGACACGGCCGTGCCGATGCCCGTGATCGCGGCGGGATTCGCGAATATCGTCGCGTCCGAGTGTGCACGACTCGGCATCCCGGTCCCCGTGGTCGCCGTCGAGCCCGGTCGGTCGATCGTCGGTCCGTCGACCTTCACGCTCTACGAGGTCGGCACGATCAAGGACGTCGAGGTGACCCTGCCGGATGAGGCCACCGCGATCCGCAGGTACGTGAGTGTCGATGGAGGCATGAGCGACAACATCCGCACCGCTCTCTATGCCGCCGACTACTCGGTGCGCCTCGCCAACCGCGCGTCGACGGCAGAGCCAGCCCTCGTGCGCGTCGCAGGCAAGCACTGTGAGAGCGGTGACATCGTGGTGCTCGCCGATTACCTGCCGGGCGATGTCGCTCCCGGAGACCTGCTCGCCGTACCGGCCACCGGAGCCTACTGCTGGGCCATGGCCAACAACTACAACTATCTCGCCCGTCCCGCTGTGGTCGCCGTGCGCGACGGGGTCGCCCGCGTGATCGTGCGCGGCGAAACCGAGGCCGACCTGTTGTCGCGCGATGCCGGAATAGGCCCCACGGGCGTCCCCTGGGCCGCCGGCGTCACGGAAGCGACCGGTGTTACGGAAGCGATCGGCGTCACCGAAGAAGGAGCACCATGATCGAGTACCGCAACCTGCGAGTGGCCCTTCTCGGCGCCGGATCGGTCGGTGCCCAGGTGGCGGCACTGCTGCTCGAGCACGGCCCCGAACTCGCCAACCGCGCGGGCGCCGGGCTCGAACTCGTCGGCGTCGCCGTGCGCGACCTCGAGGCCACGCGCACGGCCGAGATCCCGAGAGAACTCCTGACGACGGATGCCGAGTGCCTCATTCTCGGCGCGGACATCGTGATCGAGCTCATGGGCGGTCTCGAACCGGCACGCACGCTCATCCTGCAGGCCCTCAACTCGGGCGCGGATGTCATCACCGGCAACAAGGCGCTGCTCGCGACCCACGGCCCGGAGCTTTTCGAGGCCGCGGAGCAGGTCGGCGCGCAGCTGTATTACGAGGCCGCCGTCGCCGGGGCGATTCCGATCATCCGTCCGCTGCGCGACAGCCTCGCCGGCGACCGGATCAAGCGCATCCTCGGCATCGTGAACGGCACCACCAACTTCATCCTCGATCGCATGGACACGGCGGGGGAGTCCCTCGAGGCCGCTCTTGCGACGGCGACCGCTCTCGGCTACGCCGAGAAGTCCGATCCCTCGGCCGATATCGAGGGCTACGACGCCGCCCAGAAGACCGCTATCCTCGCGAGCCTGGCATTCCACACCACGGTTCCGCTCGAGTCCGTGCACCGCGAGGGCATCACCGGTGTGACACTCGAGCAGGTGCAGGCGGCGCAGAAGGCCGGTTATGTGGTCAAGCTGCTCGCCATCTGCGAGCGACTGACGGATGTCGACGGCGTCGAGGGCGTGTCCGCCCGCGTGTATCCCGCGCTCGTTCCGCGCGGTCATCCTCTTGCCGCCGTCCATGGGGCCAAGAACGCGGTCTTCATCGAGGCCGAGGCCGCGGGCGATCTGATGTTCTATGGCGCTGGCGCCGGCGGGATCGAGACCGCTTCCGCCGTGCTCGGAGACCTGGTCTCGGCCGCCCGACGCCACGTGATCGGTGGACCGGGCGTCGCCGAGTCGACACACGCCAACCTGCCCATCCTGCCGATCTCCCGGGTGATCACGCGGTACCAGATCACCCTCAGCGTGGTCGACGCCCCCGGCGTCCTCGCGGCTGTCGCCGCACTCTTCAGCGAGCACGGGGTGTCCGTCGAAACGCTCACCCAGTCCGTCTATGGTGGCGGTATTACCTCGACGCCCACCGCTACCCTTGTAATAGGCACCCACGAGGCCTCCGAAGCCGATCTTGCGGCGACCGTTCTCGAACTCGAATCGAGCGATGTCGTCGTGAGCGTCACATCCGTACTGAGAGTAGAAGGTTCATAATGGCCCACCAGTGGCGCGGAGTTCTCCGCGAGTATGCAGATCGTCTCGATATCTCGGACGCCACCCCGATCATCACGCTCGGCGAGGGCGGTACACCGCTCATCCCCGCACCCGCACTCTCGGCGCGCACCGGCGCGAAGGTCTGGGTGAAATACGAGGGGATGAACCCGACCGGATCGTTCAAGGACCGCGGCATGACCATGGCCGTCTCGAAGGCCGTCGAGGCGGGCGCCAAAGCGGTCATCTGTGCCTCCACCGGCAACACGTCGGCTGCTGCTGCCGCCTACGCCAGCCATGCCGGTATCAAGGCCGCAGTGCTCGTGCCCGAGGGCAAGATCTCGATGGGCAAACTCGCCCAGGCGATCGCGCACAATGCGGAGCTGCTCCAGATCCGTGGCAACTTCGACGACTGCCTCGAAATCGCTCGTGATCTCGCAGCACATTATCCCGTGCACCTCGTGAATTCGGTGAACAATGACCGCATCGAGGGTCAGAAGACCGCCGCCTTCGAGGTCGTGGAGGTGCTTGGTGACGCCCCGGACATCCACATCGTTCCGATCGGCAACGCGGGCAATTACACCGCGTATTCCCGTGGCTACGGTGAATCCCTCGCCCGCGGAGACTCGACGAAGCACCCGCGGATGTTCGGTTTCCAGGCCGCTGGAAGCGCCCCGATTGTGCTCGGTAAGGTCGTCAGGAATCCCGAGACCATCGCTAGCGCGATCCGCATCGGCAACCCGGCGTCGTGGGCACTCGCTCTCACCGCTCGCGAGCTGACCAATGGTTACTTCGGGGCGATCTCCGACACTCACATCCTCGAGGCCTACCGGATCCTCTCCGCCGAGGTCGGCATCTTCGTGGAGCCCGCGTCGGCGATCAGTGTTGCCGGTCTGCTCGAGCGCGCCGCGGCGGGTCAGATCCCCGCGGGTTCGACCGTCGTGCTCACGGTCACCGGTCACGGCTTGAAGGACCCGCAGTGGGCTCTCAAGACCGCCGACGGTTCGGCTATCACGCCGACCGTGGTGGCCAACGATACTGACGAGGTGGCCGGCGTGCTCGGTCTCGCCAAAGTCAGCGTGTGAGCACGGCCTTTTCACTCGAGAGTTTTACCGGGCGGTCGGTGACCGTTCGTGTTCCCGCGACCACCGCCAATCTCGGGCCGGGATTCGACACCCTCGGGCTTGCGCTGTCCCTGTATGACGAACTCACCGTCACCGTCCGGGATGCCCCGGGGGCGACGGTCGAGGTCATCGGAGTCGGCGCTGGCGAGGTGCCAACCGACGAGTCCAATCTCGTGGTCAGCGCTGTTCGCCACACCTTCGCCGCCTACTCGCAGCCGCTGCCGGGTCTCGACCTCGTGGCACGCAACAACATCCCGCACGGGCGGGGGCTCGGGTCATCCGGTGCCGCCATCGTGTCGGGGATCATGGCGGCCAAGGGCCTGCTCCACGGCATCGTCGACATCGATTCGAATGCACTGCTCGCACTCGCGACCGCCCTCGAGGGGCACCCGGACAATGTCGCACCCGCCCTCTTCGGTGGTCTCACCATTGCCTGGACCACGGATGCCGGGCCGCAGCACAAGAAACTGATCGTGCACCGCGGGGTCTCACCCCTCATCGCGGTGCCACAGTCGACGATGTCGACGGAGCTCGCACGCAGTCTGCGACCCGCTTCGGTGCCGCACGAAGACGCGATCTTCAACGTTTCGCGCTCCGCACTGCTGATCGCCGCGCTCATCCAGAGCCCCGAGCTCCTGCTCGCGGCTACGGAAGACAAACTGCACCAGAGCTATCGCGCCGCGGCCATGCCGGAGACCGAATCGCTCATCCTCGAATTGCGATCACACGGGCTTCCGGCAGTGGTGTCGGGGGCCGGTCCGTCGATTCTGGTGCTGTGCAGCGACCCCGCCCAGCGACTCGCTGCCGCCGAGCTGATCGCGGCCCGACGCGGCTCGCCGTGGCAGTCGCTCCTGCTGGCCGTCGACTTCAAAGGTGCTACAGTGACAATGCATCCGGTAGAAAATTCGGGCTAACCGAAACCCCCGGACAGCACTCACCAGCAATAGCTTCGTTATTTACCAGTGATCTTCCCGCGCAGTTGCGAACATTCGCACCAGCGCTATCCGAAGCGAAAGCGCCGAACGTCAAACTCTCCCGCAAGGTTCACTCGCACCTGTCAGGTGCGGAACTTGTTCGGGGAAAGGAACCCTCTTAGTGACTGACCTCACTGTCCG
>JBBRDX010000160.1:0-6211 GCA_038203515.1 Actinomycetales bacterium
GCGAAGACGATCGTGGACCGGTGCTCGAGGATGCGATCGACGATCTGCTCCTCGACGTGCGGCCAGATCGATCCCTGCACTGCCTCGGTGGATGCCGCCGCCGATCCCTCGCGCACCGCCGGTGCCGTGCCGAGCTCGGTCATGTCCTCCACGGGCACGACCACGCTCAGGTCGAACTTCTTCGTCGACGGGGGTGCGACGATCGTGACGGGGGCGCCACCGGCGAGGAACCGGGCCACCTCTTCGCGGGGTCGGACTGTCGCGGAGAGCCCGATCCTTTGGGCGGGTTTCTCGAGCAGCAGGTCGAGCCGCTCAAGCGACAGCGCAAGATGGGCGCCGCGCTTGGTCGAGGCGACGGCGTGCACCTCGTCGATGATCACCGTCTCGACGCCACGGAGCGTGTCCCGGGCCGAGGCCGTGAGCATGAGGTAGAGCGACTCCGGCGTCGTGATCAAGATGTCAGGGGGCAGGCGTTGCAGGAGCCTGCGGTCGCCCGACGTGGTGTCACCGGAGCGCACGCCGACGGTCACCTCCGGAGGCGACATCCCGAGCCGCTTGGCAGTCTGGATTACACCGACGAGCGGGGAGCGCAGGTTGCGCTCGACGTCCACGGCGAGGGCCTTGAGAGGGGAGATATAGAGCACCCGAGTGCGGAGGTTGCGGTCATCCGGCATCGGAGTGGTCGTCAACCGGTCGATCGCCCACAGGAAGGCAGCGAGGGTCTTACCCGATCCGGTCGGAGCGACTACGAGGGCGTTCGACCCGGCGGTGATCGCCTCCCAAGCGCCCAATTGCGCAGGAGTAGGCGCAGGGAACGCACCCGAGAACCAGTCTCGGGTAGCCGGGGAGAATCGTCCGAGCACATTGCTCATCCACCTATCCTCCCTGAACCCGCTGACAGTCGGGTTTGTCCGTAGGAATCGTCACGACCACGACCGCGACCACGACCACGACCACGACCACGACCACGACCACGCATGGCCGCCGCCCCCGGAGCACCTGCCGTCGCTGCGGGCTGTTGGGCCGGGCTCGGTTACTGCGCACATCGCTGATACGTGACAATGGAGCATGAGCTCCGTAGGCACTCCTGACCCGAATTCCGGCTGGCTGTCCGATGAGGAGCTCGCCGAAACACGACGACGGCTTCCTCTTCTCTATGTGGAAGCAGTGCCCGTGCGAGTGGATGGCGTCGGCCAGGTCACCCAGGTCGGCATCCTGCTGCGCGCGAATTCGGTCGGTGCCATCACTCGGACCCTCGTCTCGGGCCGGGTGATGTATGGCGAGGGCCTGCGCGAGGCGCTCTTTCGTCACCTCGAGAAGGACCTCGGGCCGATGGCCTTTCCGCTGCTGCCCGCGAGTCCCATCCCGTTCTCTGTCGCCGAATACTTCCCATTTCCGGGATCCCAGTTCACCGATGACCGCCAGCACGCGGTCTCCCTCGCTTATGTGGTGCCGGTGACGGGCACGTGCGACCCCCGTCAGGATGCCCTCGAACTCACCTGGATGACCCCGCAGGAGGCGGCATCCGACGCGGTCTCCGCCGAGATGGAGGGCGGCCGCGGTGCGCTGGTGCGCGCTGCCCTCGCCTCGGTCGGTCGGCTCTACTAGCGCAGAATCTTCCCGTATTGATCAGGCGCAGTTCGGAAGGGTCGACCCCGCCCAACGCCCTGTCGGTGCGCAGGTGGTCGCGACTCTTCCTCGCGCATAACTCCTGCAATTCCCCGGCGAACCGGCCGAAATGGCCTGTTTTGGGGGCAGATTCGCCGAATAGCAGGAGTTATTGCCTGCGGTGTCGCTCGTGACGCCGTCAACTTGCCGCGTCACGCACCCTTGAGGTCGTCCAGTACTGCGGCCCCGTCTCCCATAACTCCTGCAATTCGGAGGTGAAACAGCCGAGATGGGCTGTTTTGGGGGCATCGGCGCCAGATAGCAGGAGTTATGCATACGAGCGGCGAGGGGGGAGTGCCCGTTGGCCCGGGTGGTGCCGGTGACGCTCACCTGCGACCCCCCGTCAGGATGACCTCGAGATCACCTGCGACCCCTGTCAGGGTGCCCTCGAGCTCACCTGTGACCCTGTCAGGATGACCTTGAGCTCACCTGGGTGACCCGTGGGAGGCGGCATCCGACAAGGCCACCACTGGTGACGGAGGGCGGCCGTGGTGCGCTGGTGCGCGCTGCCCTGGTCCGCGCTGCCCTCGCTCGGCTCTACTCAAAGGTTCCCTACGGACGATTGTTCCCTGTGGACACGAAAGTGCCCGCTCGAGAAGGACCAAACCTGACGAGCGGGCACATTCCAGTGCATAACGGGCCAGCGCGTGCCGGGCCAGCGCGTGCCGCGCCAGTGGGTGACGGGCCAGTGGGTGCCAGCCGCGCGTGCCGGGCCAGTATGTGAGGGCCAGTGCGAGCGGGTTAGTGCATGAAGGGTCAGCGACCGCCGCCGCCGCTGCGGCGACGTCCGCCGCCCTGCGACATGCCGACGAGTCCGCCACCGGATCCGGCGCGACCGGCGCCGGACGCCGCACCGCCGCGAGGGGCGCCGCTGCGGGGGGCTCCTCCCGAGCGAGGTGCTGCGGAAGAGCTCTCACCAGAGGCGGTGCTGTAGAAGTTGCGCGAGCCACCGGCGGCTGCTGCGCCGTCGCGATTGGCACGCTTGCGCTGGGCATTCGCGCCCTGCGAGCCGCCTTGCGAGCGCCCCTGTCCGGCGGAGCGTCCGCCCTGCGACTGGCGCTGTCCACCGGACCGGGTACGAGGAGCGCCCTGCACCTGCGCGGCGGCACGCGGGGCGGGCTTGACCCAGGCCGCGACATCGCCGACGAGTGCGGTGACGGCGGCCGAGTCGGCGGTGACGTGCTGGGGGGTGACGGTGATCTCCGCCTTCTTGAGCAGGGCTGCGGTGTCGCGACGCTGGGTCGGGAGCACGATCGTGACGACCTCGCCCTCCTTGCCGGCGCGAGCGGTACGGCCCGAGCGGTGGAGGTAGGCCTTGTGCTCTGCAGGTGGGTCGACATGGATCACGAGTTCGATGTCGTCCACGTGCACTCCGCGGGCCGCGACATCCGTTGCGACGAGCACGCGGGTGTCACCTGCGGCGAAGGACGCGAGGTTGCGGTCACGCTGCACCTGCGAGAGGTTACCGTGCAGGTCGACGGAGGGGATGCCCGCGTCAGTGAGTTGCTTGGCGAGCTTCTTGGCGTGGTGCTTGGTACGCATGAAGAGGATGCGGCGGCCGGTGCCGGAGGCGAGCTTCTCGACGAGGAGTCGCTTGGACTCCACCGAGTCGACCTCGAATACGTGATGTGTCATTGCACTGACGTGGGACGTTGCTTCGTCCACCGAGTGAAGCACCTCGTTGTGGAGGTACTTCTTCACAAGGCGATCGACGCCATTGTCGAGCGTGGCGCTGAACAGCATGCGCTGGCCCGACTGCGGGGTCTTGTCCATGATACGGGTGACCACAGGCAAGAAGCCGAGATCGGCCATGTGGTCGGCCTCGTCGAGGATCGAGATCTCAACGGCATCCAGCGAGACGAAGCCCTGCTTCATGAGGTCTTCGAGCCGACCGGGGCAGGCGACGACGATGTCGACACCCGCCTTGAGCGCGGCGACCTGCCGCTGCTGCGAGACGCCTCCGAAGATGGTGACGGATTTGAGTCCGTAGACATCCGCGAGCGGCGTGAGCGCCACGGTGATCTGGGTAGCGAGCTCACGGGTCGGGGCGAGGATGAGTGCGAGCGGGCGCCCCGGGCGGCGCTGGCCCCCAGCGAGTTTGCCGCCGAGGCGGGCGATCATCGGGATAGCGAACGCGAGGGTCTTTCCGCTGCCCGTCTTGCCGCGACCGAGAACGTCACGCCCCGAGAGCGTGTCGGGCAGAGTGTCGACCTGGATCGGGAACGGGGAGTCGATCCCCTGCGCGGCGAGTGCCGCGATGAGGGGTGCCGGCACGCCGAGCGCGCCGAAGGAGGAAATGGTTTCTGACAAGAGTGAAACTTTCGGATCGATGCACACCGCGAGAAACGAACATGGCGAAGTCCCGGAGTGGCCTGGCGAGAGCAGCAGTGGCCGCAATCGATCGCCGGAGAAAGTATCTACAACCCACACAGCGCAAAATCAACACACGGCGCGGGGAGAAGAGGGAGCGTTCAACGACGCAGGGAGACCTTCGTGGTCTCGCAAGTAACCTAACTGTAGCAGTAGCCCTCAGTGGACTCCGGAATACCGCTCGCCCACGGGGATTTCCACGGCCACGCGGTTGCCGGCCTGGGCCAGCGGACAGGCCCACGCCGGGTCGTAGGCGCAGGATGGGTTGTAGGCGAAGTTGAAGTCGAGCACGAGGGAGTCGGGCGTCCGGCCGGAGCCGAGATCCGCCCCCTTGATCGTGTCGAGGAGGTAGCGCCCGCCACCGTAGGTGCCGCCGGCGAGCCCGGCGAGGGCATCCTTCACCGGCAGGAAGATGCCGCCTCCGTAGCTGCCGAGCTTCCACACATCGAGGGAGCCGACGCCGGGAACATCTGCGACGCCGACCAGCTCGAAGGGCACGATGCCATCCGTGCCGGTCTCGAAGTCCATGTGCCGCGGCTCGACGGGAGACACTGCGACCTCGAACCGCCAGTCCGGATCGTAGGGCTTCACCGGCAGCCCGGTGAAGACGGCGAGGTCATCGGGCATCAGGGGCGAGGATGGATGCTCGGCGAAGAGCCGATCCCGCTCCCGGCGCCACAGGTCGTGGGCGGCGAAGAGATCCGTCGCGACGCGCACCTCTGTGTACAGGGCGAAGACCCGACGCCGCCAGTCCGCGACCTCGAACGCGGTGATAGCCATGCTCAGCTCCCCCAGGTGCCGGTGATGAGGGTGACGCTCATCATGTGGCGGGTTTCCAGCCGGTAGCGAGAGAGCGGATGCGAGCACCGCGCCACTGCCAGAATGCCCAGTAGCCCAGCCACAGCAGGGGAGTGAGGGGGCCGGCTTCGAAGACAAGCTGGTCGCGATAGAGCGTGCGGCCATCGGACGCGGGCGCTATGGCGATCGAGTGCTGCCACTTCGTGACGAGAGCGAGCGGGCCGCTGAGTCCCCGACCAGTGTCGAGCTGTACGCGCACGTCGTCATCGCGTTCGGGATAGGAGATGCCGATCACCTGTTCCCCGACGGGCACGAAGCCGAAGCTCGAGATCTTCACCGGATGATCGCCGGCCGACCAGGAGGCAGGGCATCCCGCGGGTTCGAGAGACTCGAAGGTGGAGAGGGGTGCCGAGACCTGCTGCATGCCCCGGGGGGAGCGCACGGCGTCCCACGCGGCATCCGGAGTGCAGTCCAACACGAGTTTGAGGAGGATTCGCATCGATCAAGTCTGCCATTGCAGCCTGAGGGAATTCAGGTTGTGCACGTAACGTTCTCCACGAGCAACGACACACACCCCAGGAGGAATCATGACCCAGGCAATTCTCAACGGCGCCGTCATCGCCGAGGCCCCGCAAGACGATCTCATCAAGATCGAGGGCAACTGGTACTTTCCGCCATCGAGCGTCAACAGCGAATTCCTCGTCGACAGCGCGACCCCGTACAACTGCCCGTGGAAGGGGGAATGCCAGTACTTCAGCGTGAAGGACGGCGACACCCTGCTGCAGGACCGCGCCTGGAGCTACCCGCACCCCCACGAGACCGCGTTCGCGCGCACCGATGGCAAGGACTTCAGCAACTACGTCGCGTTCTGGAAAGAGGTCAAGGTCGGCTAGAGCCGCCTGTCGAACCGGGACTATTCGACAGTGCGGGCCCGGTGGGCTCGCACCTTCGCCCTGTTTCCGCACCGCTGCATCGAGCACCAACGGCGGTTGTCGGAGCGCGACTCGTCGTAGAAGACCAGCTCGCAGTCATCCGCCGCGCACTCCCGGATGCGGTCGGTCGGGTTCGCCGCGAAGAGTTCGACGGCCTCCCTTGCCAACACCGACAGCGCCTGGCTGGCCTTGGCGCGGGAGCGGCCAGCCTGGCGCGTCCCTCCGACCAGGGAGGGCGCGATGTCCGGGGTCGCCGCGAAGAGGTTGATCACGTCGACGTCATCCGAAAGGATCGCGTCACGACGGCTGCGCGCTATGGCAGCGCGCGCGAGTGATCCACGCAGTGCTCGCGCATCGACCAGGTCGCGGTCGGTCGCCCCGTCGACCACCTCGGGGAACCGCCCGGTGAGCCATGTGGTGAGATCGGAGGCCGCGTGCAGGGT
>JBBRDX010000161.1:0-6183 GCA_038203515.1 Actinomycetales bacterium
TCCGGCCGTGACGAGGGCGTTGGTGACCTGTTGGGCGGTGCTTCGGGCGCCAGCCGGGAAGCGTCTCGCGCCCATGCTGAGCGTGTTGGTGCCGCTGCTGCGCCGCCATATCGAGCTCGACCTCACCGACGTCGAGGCGGCACTGTTGGTGCGCATCAGTGCAGCGACGATTGATCGTCGGCTCGCTCCGGAACGGGCGAAGCTGCTGTCCCGGGGTCGGTCGCATACCAAGCCGGTGACACTGTTGAAGTCGCAGATTCCGATCCGCACCTGGGCGGACTGGGATGACGCCGTGCCCGGTTTTGTGGAGATCGATTTGGTCGGCCACGAGGGCGGCAACGCGTCGGGTGAGTTCTGTTTCGCCCTGACTGTCACTGACATTGCGACCGAGTGGACGGTCAATCGGTCGGTCAAGAACAAGGCTGAGAAGTGGTTGTTCGAGGCCCTCATGCACGTGCGCCGGGTGTTCCCGTTTCCGATCATCGGCATCGATTCCGATAACGGGTCGGAGTTCATCAATCACCACCTGTGCGACTACTGCGTGGCGAACAAGATCACCTTCACCCGGTCGCGCGCGAGCCACAGCAACGACGGCGCTCATGTCGAGCAGAAGAACTGGACCCACGTGCGTGAGTTGGTCGGCTACCACCGTTACGACACCCCGGCAGAGCTCACCCTGCTGAACGAGATTTGGGAACTCGACCGGGTCTTCACGAACTACCTCCTGCCGCAGTAGAAGCTCGTGTTCAAGCAACGCAACGCAAGCGAAAGTGACCAAACGCTACGACACCGCGACCACCCCGCACCAGCGCGCCATCGCCCGCGAGGACATGCGAAAGATGCCAATCATCCGGATGAACGCGGAGTTCAAAAGAGTCCATCCCGCAGCGCAGTCCAGGCAGATCCTCGCGCTCACCGGCCGGCTCGAGACCCTCGCCCTGGCGAAGAAACCCGCCACCGTGAAACCGGTCGCGAACCACGCCGTCAACCGGTGATCTTCGCGGAGGTTCTCAGTTGAAGCAATGAATCAACCTTCCCGGAGGTATTGACATGAGGCAACAGGGCTAACGCGTTGACATCGAGAGCTCGCGCACGGACCATAGGACTAATTCGACGAATGCGAGGGAATTCATGTCTGTTTTCGACTCACGTGGGCCTGCGGCGTTAGCGGTCCTCGCGATGGTCTCCGTCCTAGTTTTGGCAGGATGCTCTCCGGGTGAGCTACCTCATGTCGCAAAGGCTGGCAACACGATCGCAAAGTTCTTCGCAGGTCATGCGCACGAGCTGACCGGCGGGGCAGTTGAGCTCAAGCAAGCGGCACGGTCTTTGGTTGACGATGGCTTGCGCGACTCCACGATCCTCGCGGCTCGCGACGCGGAAGTCCAAGCCGCGCACGCAAACTCGGAGACGGACGAAGCCCTCGCGAAGGTTTGCAACATCTCTGTGGACTTCTCTAAACCGACGCCTGAAGATTCGGTGGATGACAACAAGGTGATCGCCCTGCTGAATTCAGCAAAATCGGAGTTACCTGGAAGTGGCATCAAGGCCTGGTCCGAGCGGCTAGCGAGCGCATACGCGCTGGTGTTCGCTTCAGGAGATGCACAAAAACAGGCAGCACTGACACTCAAACGAGACGCGGAGGTTGCAGCTTTTCAGTATGCGTATTGCAAGGGCTAAGACGAGAGCCGGAGCCGACCGACGACGTGGCCATGAGCGACTCCGCGCCACCTAGGACACCAGCCCGTTGGTATCCCACCCCGGATGATCGGCAGCGGTATTGGGATGGATCCAGCTGGACAGATCTGCCGTGGAGCGAGGCAGACGCTCTCACCAGCGTCACCTCAACGGGACTTGTGCCTCGAAAGCGATGGAGCTCGATGCGTCGAAAGACAGTGTTGGTCGCGGGCACCGCTTTCGTCGTCGTCGCGGGTCTGCTTGCAGGTGGCCTCGCACTCAAGGGAGCCAACGACCGACAGATAGCTGAGACAAAAATGGCCAAAGCCCATACCGCCAGCCGATGAGCTCGAACCGATGGCCGCACCCGACGAAGACGAAGCGCACACCCCGGAGCCCCCTCGACCAATCAACTGGAACCTGCTCACCGCCGAGGAGGCGCAGGTCGAATGGCTGGAGCTGAACGCCTGGATCAACTGGCTGCGGCACACCTACGGACTCGGCGTGGGCGTCATGCCGCCGCTGTGGCAGCGACATTCCGAACTCATCTGGGAGCTGTCGGCGTTGCGCCAACACTGGCTGAGCGCATACGAGCAGAAGCAGCACGGTTCGGCCCCGATCGGCTGGCACCGCGACTTCGCTGACGCCAGGCAACGGCTGCAAGACTGAGTCGCAGCCTGCGGCACCCGCCTCGACAGCGACCGAGCAACGCGGCAGGCCGCGTGGCCGGGCGAGGACCCCGCCACGACTGTCGAGGAATCGGCGATCCCCAACCGGGACGAGGACTTCGTGCAGTTCGTCCGTGAGGACATCGCTCGGCGTCGCGCTGCGGAGGACGCGTTCTACGCGCAGCTCATGGCGAGTGACTGATCCTGAAACCGTGCAACCAGATAAGTCCGACCCCTCGGCGTTCGAGCCCGCGAGGTCTCACTTTGTGATGAACGGCGTTATTGCCACTGCCCGGTTTGCGAATTCCAGCGCCCCACAGCGGAGCCGGCCAGCACCGCATCCGCGAACCGTGCAAGTGATTCGAGGACGTCGGCGAAGCGCTCGGGAAGCTCCTGCTCCCGTCCCGTGCGTCGACGCCAGGCGAGCCACTTCTCCTGCGCCCGCTGTGGCATCGGTGCCAGGAACGGGAGCAGCGGGCGCAGCACAACGTGACGGTACTCAGCGACCACCGTCAACGAGGCCGCGAATTCCGCGGCGTCCACGGGGCGCGCCCGAACCAGGGTGTAGACATCGGCGAAGTCGCGCCAGCGCGTATTGGCTTCGCCTCGGTCGATGGCGGTAACGATCTTCTCGGCGAGCACCATCGTCAGCGGGTAGCCGAGCAGCGTGACCGGCGGTTGCCCCAGATCGACGACGCGCGGCAATTCGATGAGGGACGGTGGCGGCCAGATCGGATCGCCGAAGTTGACGTCGATGCCGATCGTCAGCTTTGCGTGCCCGAGTGCGCCGACGAGTCTCACGCGCATCCCGGAGTGCTCGTCGTCGTCCCGGATCACGGATGCCTTGATATTTTCCGTGTCGAAGAGCACGCCGTCGGCCAGGGCGAGTGCGGCGATCTGGCGGACCCACGCAGTAACCTTGCTCGCGTCGTTCGCGAGTCCGGTTGCTTGCAGGTCGATGTCCTTGGTCGGTCGGCGTGCGGCGAACGCGGCCAGCAGCACGCCCCCTTTGAGCACGAAGTCATCGCGGTGGTTGGAGACCGCAATGCGCGCCAGCAGGGCTTCGAGCACATACAGAGTCTGCAGATCCTGAACGTCGGCACCGGATTGCCGCGCGAGCTGCCGGATGGCAATGGTCGCATCCCCCGCGGGAGTGCCATGCTGCGGATTCGGGCTCACAGGAGCACCTCCAAGGCGTTCTGCATCGCGGGGCGCGCCGCCGGGAAATCCTGCGCGAGTGCGAGCAGCTCCCCTGGGCTATTGCCGTGGCCACGCAGCCAGCGCTTCAGTGAGCCGATCGCAAGGTCGCTTCCCCACGCGTGTCGAAGCCGGAACAATTCGATGATCGTGCGCTCGGGCGAATACAGCCCGATCGCCAGCCCGCCGGGCAAGAGATGCTCGGTGCGGCCGATCCCGAAGGTATCCGGCGCGAAACGGTGCCAAATGATCGGCGCGTAGTGGATGGTCGCAGGCTGACTCCCGCGCGGGATTGCGATGTCGCTGCCGCGAGGGATCTCGTCGGTCAGGTCGTGCAGTGAGGCCGCCGACAGCAGGCAGATTGTCGCTTCCGGCTTCTTGGTGGCGATCGCCATCCACGCGGCGGTGGTGTCGTCAATCGCCCCGGCGCGCAGAAACGTTCCTGGAGCGATCCGCTCGTACTCCCCGTCCTGGAGCATCCGGTCGAACCGATGCCGAGTCAGGGCGAGTTCACCGAAGTCGCGATACCGCAGGAGATCAGGCAGCATCGTTGTACTCACCACTCCGTCAAAGTCGACAAAAACCATTACAGGTCTACTATACATGGCTGTATTTCCGTTGACTAGCGCAAGCATCTGGATCACTCGTCCTTCGCCAGTGCCCGGTCAATCAACTCGGCGGTGATGGGACTGTCCATCTCGTTACGGCGAATGTAGTACTGGATCGCAATCTTCGGGTCGGTGTGCCCGAGCAGCTCGGCCGCGAGGTCGACCCCCGCTTGCTCGTTGATGACCGTCGCGACCCTGCGCCGGAATATGTGCGGTGTCACCCCGGTGATGCCCGCAGGATCCATGACGTGCCGGAGTTGGCGACGCACGTTATTTGTTGTCAACGGCGTCACCTCGCGACTGCAGAACAGCAGCGCGCCGAGCTGACCGTCCGGCCTCGGACCCCAATGGCGAGCGGCCTGCTTCCCAGTACGCGATGGCCAGGCGGATCGCGTTGTCCTCGGCCGGAGTCGGCGCATCCGGCACATGGGGAAGACGGTGCAGGCGAGATACGTGATCCATCGGGTTGCGCAGCAGCACCTCGTGGCGCACCCCGAGTCCGAGCGCCAGACGCAGCGCGACACGAGCTTGCTTCGCACAGTTGCAGCTCTGCTACGCCAACTGCTTGAGGAAATGGTCACAGCGCGCGACGCCGATCTCACGCAGGGTGAGGTTGCCGAAAGCGGGCATCACCAGCGTGCACATGTTGCGCTCGTAGAGCAGACTGGTCGTGCGGGAGAGCGGTCTTCCAAGTCGAGGTCTTCCAACCAGTAGGCGACCAAATTGCCGAACGAACTATCCGGAGCGAGTATCGAAGATGACGACTGAGGGGAGGGTTCGATCCGCGAGCTTCGACCTCAACGCTCGATCTGCGCTCTTCAACGAATCGCCAGTGGCCTGAACGAGCCTGGTCTTGCCGTCCGCGCAGCATTCGAGCATCCGCTCAATGCGTCTCGGGAAATCACAGGCGACCTTGGATCGCCGCTCTATCTGACCATCAGGCATCGCCTGCTACACCTCCAGCTGGTGACGCACATCCCCAACTAGATGTCCACGTGCGAGCGATAATATCGCCGCTACGTCTTCGGATGCGGAACCTGAGTGCGTCATCGTCGACGAACCGATGGCGGCGATCTTCGCGACAACCATCGTGGTGTGAAGCACTACTCCATCGGGCGATGGCTCCCATGGAGTCGGTTAGGTCTATTCCGCCCGAGCCTGCTTCAAAAATGAAGTTGCTAGGGTTTGTGCAGCAAATTTGCCCAGCAAATTTGTACCAGCTGGTGAACTAACCGAGCACCCTTCAGAATCTGACGACATCGAGGAGATGCGCGGGATGAACACAATGGACGGCTCTATAGCCGGGACACGACTCGACCGGGTGAGCGTTCGCGGAGCCCGCGAGCACAACCTGCGTTCCATAGACGTCGACATTCCGCGGGACGCCCTCGTAGCATTCACCGGCGTCTCAGGATCAGGGAAGAGTTCGCTCGCCTTCGGCACCATCTACGCCGAAGCACAGCGCCGATTCTTCGAATCCGTCGCTCCCTACGCAAGGCGCCTCATCGACCAGGTGGGTGTACCCGACATCGATTCGATCGAGGGCCTCCCACCCGCGGTCGCCCTTCCGCAGCGCAGAACTGGCGGCTCTGCACGCTCGACTGTGGGGAGCGCGACGACGGTGGCGAACGTCGTCCGCATGCTCTATTCCCGCGTGGGGACATATCCGCTCGACGCCCCAATGTTGCTCGCCGAAGACTTCTCCGCAAACACTGTCCAGGGCGCTTGCCCAGCATGCCATGGCATCGGTCGAATATACGACGTGCCCGAGGAACTCATGGTCCCCGACGACTCCCTGTCGATTCGCAACCGGGCGATTGCGGCCTGGCCGACTGCCTGGCACGGCAAACAGCTTCAGGACAGTCTGATATCTCTCGGATACGACATCGACGTGCCCTGGCGGGAACTTCCCAGCGACCAGCGGAACTGGGCCTTGTACACGCAGGAATCACCGCAGGTGCCCGTGTTCACAGACCGCTCCCCCAGCCAGGTGCGCGAGGCCGTGGCATCCGGGGCGGAACCGCGCTATATGAGCA
>JBBRDX010000162.1:0-6056 GCA_038203515.1 Actinomycetales bacterium
CGAGAAGTACGGCTCGCCCGTTTACGAGCGAGTGGATGCCGCAGCGAGCAAGGCGCAGAAGGCCGCCCTCGGTAAACTCGACGGCTCGGCAATCACGGCAACAGTGCTCGCCGGCGAACCGATCATCGCGAAGCTCAGCGACGCGCCGGGCAACGGAGCCGCCGTCGGCGGTGTGAAGGTCGTCACGGAACATGCCTGGTTCGCGGCGCGCCCGAGCGGCACAGAGGACGTGTACAAGATCTACGCCGAATCGTTCCTGGGGGCGGACCACTTGAAGCTGGTGCAGGCCGAGGCCAAGACGATCGTGGACGCCGCCCTCGCGGGCTGAGACCGGCGATCGCACAGCGATGGCCAGCTCCCGGCGGTCGCGGAGCGACCCGCTCGACCACCGGGGGTGTTATGCGCAGGGGACGAATCACCGGGGAGAACCGGGCAGATCAGCCCCCGACCAGCCTCGACGGGTTATGTTGTTGGGGATAAGCGTAATTGGCGCAACCGGGGTGAGTGCAAGGGCTGCTGATGAAAAAACTGACCAACCTGCGAAACATCGGCGCGGTCGCCGGAGCGGTGGCGCTCGTGGTCGCCCTCGTCGGATGCAGCAGCGCAGTGCGGAACACGGCGTCGACCAGCACGACGCCGGCCCCCACAGCCGGTTCGACCCACGCCGCTGCAGCCCCGGTTCCGGTTGCGAAAACAGTCGCCGCCCCGGCGCAGCCTCCGGCCCCCGCGCAGTCCGCAGCGTGCGCCGGGACTCCGGCCGGAGTCAAGCACATTTACGTGAGCATCGGTCAGCAGCACCTGTGGGCGTGCACCGGTGAAGTACTGCTCACCGACAGCGCCGTCACGACCGGCGCATCGGCAGTAACCAACGTGCACTATGCGACCCCGATGGCCACCTCGCACCTCACCGGCAAGAGCCGCAATACGGTGCTCGCAGGCCGAGATGTCAACGGGCCGTGGAACGACCCGGTTAAATTCTGGATGCCATTCGACGGCGGCATCGGATTTCACGACTCGTCATGGCAGACCTTCCCCTACGGCAGTGACCTTTACAAGACGCAGGGCTCCCATGGCTGCGTGCACGTTCCCCTTGCCGTGATAGCCGCGCTGTTCGACTGGGCGCAGGTCGGCACCCTCGTCACTGTCCAGGGCTGACCAGGGTCAGCTGTCCGGCCTAAAGCTCGGTTCCTTCACGCGCTCGTCGAAACGGCCGCGCGCTCGGCGCGACCTGCGTTGCGGCATGCGGCCAACCGAGTTGCTCTGCGGACTTGCGAAATGCTTGCCGTGGGTATAACTTTGCAGACTACGCAAGATTTTCTGCCGCTGATGAATGCGTGTTGATCAGTGGCAGTTTTCGTTAACACGCCCACCGCCATACAGATCGAGGATTCATGTCACGCGCCGACGCAGCAACCCGGGCCAAAGAGGTCCACGAGTCCGGGGGGATCATGACCCACCGCCAGATTCTCTTCGTGCTCTACGGCCTGATGGCGGGCATGTTTCTCTCCGCACTCGACCAGACCGTCGTCGGCACCTCCATCCGCACCATCGCGGATGACCTCGACGGCCTCAGCCAGCAGGCCTGGGTCACCACCGCGTACCTGATCGTCTCGACGATCGCGACTCCGATTTACGGCAAGCTCTCCGACATCTTCGGCCGCCGCCCGCTCTTCATCGTCGCCATCTCCGTTTTCATCATCGGCTCCGTAGCCTCGGGCTTCTCCACCTCGATCCTGGAGCTCGCCGGATTCCGCGCGATCCAGGGCATCGGTGCCGGCGGCCTCATGGCGCTACCGCTCGCGATTATGGGCGACATGCTCGCCCCCCGCGAGCGTGCCAAGTACCAGGGATACTTCCTGGCCGTCTTCGGTATCTCGAGCGTCATCGGCCCACTCATCGGCGGACTGTTCGCCGGCGCGCCCTACATTCTGTTCATCACCGGATGGCGCTGGGTCTTCCTGATCAACATCCCGATCGGTATCATCGCCCTCGCCATGGTCCTTCGCTTCCTGCACCTGCCGAAGCGCAGCATCAACCGACTGGTTCGCATCGACTGGTGGGGCGCCACGACCGTGATCGTCGCTGTCGCTCCGCTGCTTCTCGTCGCCGAGCAGGGTCGCGACTGGGGCTGGGCCTCCGGTGGGGCGATCGCCTGCTACATCGCCGGTGGGCTCGGAATCATCGCGTTCATCATCTCGGAGAGGCTGATGGGTGATGACGCGCTCATCCCGCTCAAGCTGTTCACGTCGTCGACCTTCTCGGTCGCCACGATCCTTGGTGTGCTCGTCGGTTTCGGCATGTTCGGTGCGATCTCCACAGTGCCGCTCTACCTGCAACTCGTGAAGGGCTCAACCCCGACCGAGAGCGGCTTCCAGCTGCTGCCGATGATCCTCGGCCTCATGATCTCCTCGATCGTGAGCGGCCAGCTCATCTCCCGCACCGGCCGCTACAAGATCTTCCCGATCATCGGCACCGGGTTCATGGTGATCGGGTTCCTGATCTTCACCACGATCACGGCAGACTCGAACTACCTCGTGCTCGCCAGCGCGATGCTGCTCGTGGGCCTCGGCCTCGGCCAACTCATGCAGACGCTCACCATCGCAAGCCAGAACGCCGTGGGAGCGCGCGACATCGGGGTAGCGACCTCGTCGTCGACCTTCTTCCGCCAGGTCGGTGGAACACTCGGCGTCGCTGTGATCTTCTCCGTGGTCTTCAGCGTGGTCGGCGGCTTCATCAAGGCCAACTTCACCGATAGGGGCACGCTCCGGGCGGCACTCGATGCGGCGCTCAACCCGGCCATCGCGAATGCGCCGGCCAACAAGGCCATCATGGCCAAGATCTACGACTCGATCGTCGGCCCGATCAGGCAGAACCTACCGGCGCAGATCGACCTCTCGAACACGACCACGCGTCACCAGGTCGTCGACAGCGTGCTCGCGAAGATCACTCCGGGCAGCACCGGTGGTGGGAGCGCGAGCGCATCGCTCGACGGCAACACCTCGTTCCTCACCAATGCCAACCACGCCCTCGCGGCGCCGTTCCTCAGCGGCTTCTCCGACGCGATGGTGCGCGGCTTCTGGGTGAGCCTCGTCGTCGTGCTCGTGGCGTTCATCCTGAGTTTCTTCCTCAAGGCGACGCCGCTTCGCGAGAAGTCGGCCATCCAGGAGGTCGCCGACCAGGACGCCGCCATCCTCGCCACGCAGGCGGCAGAGATGATGGGCGCTCCGCTCGAGCCCGACACGAGCGAGCGTGACAGCGACGGTCACCGTCCGGGTGATGCATCGGCCGTCGACCGGGTCGGTGCTTCACCGGAACGGTAGCACCCCCACTTCCAGGTGGACCCTTCCCCGTGCGATTGTTCCCTCCCGTCAGGTTCGTGCGGGCTCGAGCCGGCACGAACCTGACGGGAGGGAACAATCTTCGCGTTGGTCTGCGCTGTCCGGTTCATGGGTGCCGGAACGCAGCTGGTCGCAGGCATAATGCAGGGAGCCGTAAAAGGATGGCGAGCCTTCAGACCACAAGCACCGAAATGACAATCACCGAAGGGATGGCCCCCGTGACCATCGACACCGCTGCACTGGCCACGCCCGGCCGGGTCGCTCGCACATTTCCGCAGGACTTTCTCTTCGGAGCCGCGACGGCCGCCTACCAGATCGAGGGCGCGGCCCACGAAGATGGCCGCACCGATTCGATCTGGGATGTCTTCTGCCGCGTTCCCGGGGCGGTCGTACGCGGTGACAATGGCGAGGTCGCCTGCGACCACTACCACCGATACGCGGATGACGTGGCACTGATGGCCGACCTCGGGCTGCAGACTTACCGCTTCTCTACCTCCTGGTCGCGGGTGCGTCCGGACGGCGGACACGTCAACAAGCAGGGCCTCGCTTTCTACTCGAAGCTGGTCGATCGGTTGCTCGAGAAGAACATCAAGCCGTGGCTCACGCTCTATCCCTGGGACCTGCCGCAGGCGCTCGAGGAGAAGGGTGGATGGGCCAACCGGGATACCGCCTACCGATTCGCCGAATACGCCGCGACGGTGCACGATGTGCTCGGAGACCGCGTGGAGGCGTGGACCACCCTCAACGAACCGTGGTGCGCGTCATTCCTCAGCTACATCGGCGGTGAGCACGCACCCGGTCGCCAGGACGTGCCCGCGGGATTAGCGGCAGCGCATCACCTGATGCTCGGTCACGGACTCGTCGTACAGGAACTCCGCAAACGCGACCCCACACTTCAGCTCGGGCTCACCCTCAATCTCACCGTGGCAGATCCGGTCGATCCCTCTGATGCCGGGGACCGGGATGCCGCCAGGCGCATCGACGGTCAGTTCAACCGGTTCTTCCTCGATCCGATCTTCCGGGGCGAATATCCGGAAGACGTGCTGCAGGATGTCGCGGGCAACGGCTTCGAGATCGTCGTGCATGACGGCGACCTCGCGATCATCTCCGCGCCGATCGATGCTCTCGGCGTCAACTATTACCACGGCGACTTCGTGAGTGGGCGGCCCGGAGTGCAGGAGACATCCACCGCCGCGCCGTCCGCACGTCGGAAGCGCTCGCCCTTCCCCGCCGCCGATGATGTGCACTGGCACTCACGCGGCCTGCCGCTCACCGCTATGGGTTGGGAGGTGCAGCCGGAGGGGCTCACTCGCCTCCTGCACCGCGTGCATCACGAGTACAGCGGCCCGGTCGGCGTCGCCCTCTCGGTGACAGAGAACGGTGCGGCCTACGACGACGTGGTTCGAGCGGATGGATCGGTCGACGACGCCGACCGCCGCAACTTCCTGACCGCGCACCTCGGTGCCATCCTCGATGCCGTCGACGATGGGGTGCCGGTGAAGGGCTACTTCTATTGGTCGCTGCTCGACAACTTCGAGTGGGCCTGGGGATATGACAAGAGATTCGGCATCGTGCGGGTGGACTACGACACGCAGAAGCGCACGCTCAAGGGCAGCGCGATCGGGTACCGGGAGATCATCTCGAGACGGGCGCTGTAGCCCGCTGTCCGCTGGATAGACTCATGACTCTCATGACTACAGCTCCGAGCGCACGTCGCGTAGCGCCGACGCTGGAAGCGGTTGCAGCGCAGGCGGGTGTCTCGCGCTCCACCGTATCCCGGGTCGTCAACGGCTCCAACAAAGTGAGCCCGGATGTCGAGCGGGCAGTCAACGCCGCCATCGAACGTCTGCACTACATCCCGAATCGCGCGGCGCGATCGCTCGCCAACAACCAGACGATGGCGATCGCCCTCGTCATTCCCGAAGACACGACGCGATTCTTCGGGGACCCCTACTTCGCTGCGATCGTTCAGGGCATCACGAGGGGTCTTGACGGCAGCGATTACGTGCTCAACCTCCAGATCGTGCAGTCCCACCCGAGCGACAAGACGTCCCGCTACCTCGCCGGAGGAAACGTCGATGGCGCGCTCGTGGTCTCCCACCACTCCGGAGACCAGTTCCTCGGCAGCCTTGCCGGCCAGCTGCCGATCGTCTTCGGCGGTCGCCCGAAGCGCGTCCCCGACCAGCCGGCGTATTTCGTCGACGTGGACAACGTTGCCGCCGCCGCTCGCGGTACCCAGTACCTCATCGACAAAGGCCGCAGCCGGATCGCGACAATCGCAGGTCCGTCGGACATGTTGGCGAGCCTCGATCGGCTCGCCGGCTGGACCCAGGCGATGACCGCCGCCGGGCTGTCCACGGAGCGGATCGCGCACGGTGACTTCTCACTCACGAGCGGCGCGCGCGCCATGCGCGAGTTGCTCGACCGCTTCCCCGACCTCGACTGCGTGTTTGTCGCAAGTGACCTCATGGCGATGGGCGCCATTCCGGTGCTCTTTGAGCGCGGACTCAGCGTGCCCGGCGACGTCGCAGTTCTCGGATTCGACGACTCGCCGGTCGCCACGAGCGGCGCCGTCCAGCTCACCACGGTGCACCAACCCTCCGAAGCGGTCGGCGCGGAGATGGCTCGGATGTTGCTTGCGCTGCTGCGCGGCGAACCGGTGCACCACGAGTGCATCATGGAGACGCACATCGTGGAGCGCGACAGCGCGTAGCCGGG
>JBBRDX010000163.1:0-6013 GCA_038203515.1 Actinomycetales bacterium
GACCTCATCGAGCACATTCTGCGAGACGACGGAACCGAGCGTGTCGAAGACGGCTTGCGCCCAGGGGTTCATCTTCTCCGAGGCATCTCCGGGAAGGAAGCCGAGCTCCTGGCCCCCCACAGCGTAGAGGGGACGGAACACCATGATCTTCTTGTGCTGCTGCTTCTCGAGCACCGCCTCGAGGCCGGCGCAGAGCGCGAGAGCCGATTTGCCGGTTCCGGCCCGACCACCGAGCGAGACGATTCCAATCTCCGGATCGAGCAGCATGTCGATGGCGAGGCGCTGTTCGGCCGAGCGCCCGTGCAAACCGAAGATGTCGCGATCGCCTCTCACGAGTCGCATCTCCCCCCGCGCGGTGACTCGGCCAAGCGCTGAACCGCGATCGGAGTGGATGACGAGTCCGGTATTGATCGGAGTGTCACCGATCTGCCGGGTGGTGAGCTTCTCGGTGTCGTAGAGCTTCGCCATCTGCTCGGAGGCGAGTGTGACATCCTCCATGCCGGTCCAGCCCGAGTCGACGGCCAGTTCCGCGCGATATTCCTCCGCAGCGAGACCGATCGACGCGGCCTTCACGCGCAGCGGGAGATCTTTGGAGACGACCGTGACATCGAGTCCGTCGTTCGAGAGGTTGAGTGCGACGGCCAGAATTCGCGAGTCGTTGTCGTTGAGCTGCAGGCCGGAGGGGAGCACCGACATGTTCGAGTGGTTGAGTTCCACCCGCAGTGAGCCCCCGTCGCCGACGGAGATGGGAAAGTCGAGGCGCTCGTGCTGCACACGCAGTTCGTCGAGATTGCGCAGGGCCTGACGGGCGAAGTACCCGATCTCCGGGTCGTTTCGTTTACCCTCAAGCTCCGAGATCACGACCACCGGAAGCACCACCGCGTGTTCAGAGAATCGGAAGATGGCCCTCGGATCAGACAGCAACACCGAAGTATCGAGCACATAGGTGCGCTCGGATTGCTTGGCTGTGGTGTCTGTCGCCCCATCACTCTGAGAACGGCGTGCGGGGCGGGTCTTGTCGAAAGCGGCCACGTGAGCTCCATCCCCGGATGCATTCAGCATCCGGAACTAGTCCTCGTGACGGCCACCACACGTTTCGAGACGAACTTGCGTGGCCGTCTCGATCAGGCGCCATACCTGATAGTTCGTACGCTACGGCTGCCGACCACCGGCCGATAACCGACACGCCCGGCAACGTGTTACGCGAAGATTAATGTTTGCCCAACCGATGATCACCCTCAGACCGTGATGGCCGACGCATAGTTCACGAAGGCTGCGCGCAGCGCATCGAAGGTCTCTTCATCGGTCGATACGTGCGGGCTCAGCCGCACCGTGCCGCCACTCACGGTCGCCGTCACCCCGTGGTTGAAGAGGGATACCGTGAGCACTGTGAGCTGGTCGGCGGCCGGTTCGAGCACGATGATCCCTGCCCGCTCGTTCTCGGCTCGGGAGGATGCCACCGGAAGCGCATACTCGTCGGCGAGGTCGATGACCCTCGACACCTTCTCCGCCAGACGGGCACTGATCGCCGCGACTCCGACGGCATCGATCTCCTCGAGGGCTGCGGCGAACCGGGCCTGGTCGATCGGGCTCGGGTGGCTGATGCTGTAGGCCGCGGCACCGCGTGCGGGCGGCGGAACCCCATCGAGAGGAAGATCCAGCACGTCCGTGTCAGCGAAGCCGCTGAACACGGGCGTGAGTCGTTCGAGGGCGCGATCGCTCAGCGCCAGGAAACCGGTGCCCCATCCCGCCCGCACCCAGGTCTGCCCACCGCTCGCAATGACGTCCGCCAGTTCGAATGGCGCGTCGACGACACCGAAGCCCTGCATCGCGTCGACGATGAGCAGGCGATCGCCGATCACCTGCCGGATGCCCTCGACGTCCGAGAGATAGCCCGTGCGGTAATCGACGAGGCTCACGGCCACCGCGACGGTGCTCGGGGTGAGTCGGTCGCGAATCACTCCCGGGGTCACCGGACCCCCGGCCGTATCGAGCCAGTGGGGCGCGAGTACCGACAGGGAGTCGGCCGCGCGCACGGCGGCGAACGGAAGGGCAGGATACTCCGCCGCCGAGAGCAGCACTCCCCCGGTGATGCCGAACATCGCGTGCATCAGGCCGGACGCTGTGTTCGGCTGGAACACCACCTGGTCGGCGCGGAAGCCGATGAGTGCACCGACGGCGGCACGCACTCGCGCATCCTGCCCGGCGAGGCTCGCGAGACTGCCGAACCGCGCACGACGCACCAGTTCGACCTGGGCGATCTGCTCCTCGATTGCGGCACGCCCGAGAGGGCCGACCGAGGCAAAGTCGAGATAGCCCGGTTCCTCGGTGAATCCGGCACTGAAGTCATCGATGGTCGTCATGTGTCACTAACTGCCGAAGCGGCGCTGGCGACGGGCGTAATCGCGGAGGGCGCGCAGGAAGTCGACCTCACGCAGGTCCGGCCCGAGTGCTTCCACGAAGTAGAACTCGCTGTGCGCGCTCTGCCACAGCATGAAGTCGCTGAGACGCTGCTCTCCCGAGGTGCGGATGACGAGGTCAGGGTCGGGCTGGCCTCCGGTATAGAGATGGTCACCGATGAGCTCCGGGGTGAGGATCTCCGCGAGCGCTTCGAGCGTGCCACCCTCCTCCTCGTGCTTGGTGACGATGCTGCGCATCGCATCGGCGATCTCCCGCCGCCCTCCGTAGCCGACCGCGAGGTTGATGTGCATCCCGGTATTGGCGGCGGTGCGCGCCTCGGCGTTCTTCAGCGCGTCGATGAGGTGTTGAGGCAGGCCGTCAAGCGATCCCACATGCTGCACCCTCCAGTTGCGAAAGTGAGAGAGGTCTTCGGCGAGGTCGGCGATGATCTGCAGCAGCTCATCGAGTTCCTCTGTGGTGCGCCCGGTGAGGTTGTCGGTCGACAGCAGATAGAGGGTGGCGGTGGCGATTCCGAGGTCATCACACCAGACCAGGAACTCGCGGAACTTCGCCGCTCCGGCACGATGCCCGTGGGCCGCTGTTTCGAGCAGCCGTTGCCGCGCCCAGCGCCGATTGCCATCCATGATCATCGCGATGTGCTTCGGAAGTTCCTGGCTGGCCAGAAAGCGACGGATCCGGTTCTGGTAGAGCCCGTAGAGGATGCCTCGTCCGAGGGGAACTTCCCGCTGTGCCACACCAATACGCTAGTGCACGAGCCGTGGAGAGCTCCCATGGGGAACCCATCGGTCGACACTAAACTTGAGACCCATGGCTACGGAATCGGATCACCGCCCGCTCGACCCAGCGCTCGACCCGGCGGCTGGCACCGTGCATGACGGACCCGACCTTCCGAACATCCCCCTGCTGGATGACGCACTCGCGAACCGTACCGAACTGCTCGACCGCAAACCCACTTGGCGCGGCTGGATTCATGCGGCGACTTTCCCCGTGGCGATCGTCCTCGGCGTCGTGCTCATCGTGCTCGCCGACGGCGTGCCAGCCAAGGTGTCGAGCTCCGTGTTCGTGCTGTCGTCACTCCTGCTGTTCGGGGTCTCCGCGCTGTATCACCGCTTCAGCTGGAGTGACCGCACGAAGCGCGTGCTCAAGAGGCTCGATCACGCCAACATTTTCCTGCTGATCGCCGGGTCGTACACACCCATCACCGTGCTGGCTCTCCCCCATGACAAGTCCGTGCTGCTGCTCTGGCTGGTCTGGATCGGCGCGGGGCTGGGCATCGGATTCCGAGTGTTCTGGATCGGTGCGCCGCGCTGGCTCTATGTGCCGCTCTATCTGCTGCTCGGGTACGCCGCACTCACTTTCATCGTGGACTTCTTCCAGGCGAACGCCGTGATGATGACGCTCATCCTGCTCGGGGGCGTCTTCTACACGATCGGTGCGGTGATCTACGGATTCAAGCGTCCGAACCCGGTGCCCGGCGTCTTCGGATTCCACGAGATCTTCCATGCGCTCACGCTGCTGGCATTCCTCTCCCACTGGACCGCGATCTTCCTGGTGGCCACGAACCCGCCGGTCTTCTGAGGGCTGGCCGGGCTTCTAACTGCTGGCCGGGTGTCTAGGGGCTGGCCGGGTGTCTAGGGGCTGGCCGGGGGCTGTTCGGTTGCCGCGGCATCCCGCTCCGCCTCGAGCTGTTCGCGGATCTCCCCGCGATAGCGCACGCGACGCACCCGGCGCACCATGTCGATGCAGAGCAGCACCACGATCGCTGCGACCCCGAAGGTCGCGGCGAAGCCGACCCAGGTCGGCGTGACCGAGTTCTCATTGAAGTTCGGTTGGGGTGTTGGACTGGACGCGAGAATCACGATCGCGCTGTAGAGGCCGCCGACGACACCACTAATGCGCTGACCTCCTCGGCGACGATTCCCGCGAAGAGATCGGTCTCGGGCAGTGGTGACTCCACGAGGGTCAGGGCGAGCTGGAAGTCCTCGAAGGGCCAGGCCTGACGCTGCAGGTCGTTCGGCCAAAAAAAGAAGGCGCTGTCCGGGGCGACCTGGCTGGCATGCGCCCGGAGGGCCTGGTCACGGGCGTCGAGGAAATCCTCCACCCGCACCTGCGTGGTGGTGAGATTGGGGCGATCCTTCATCCGCTCTCGGATCTCCTCCATCTGGGCAAGCTGCGGGGTCTCGGGTGCGTTCGCCACCAGGAACTGGTACACCGCCTCGATTCGCGGGGCGTTGAAGATACGGTCGTAGTAGACCTTGGAGACCTGCCAGCGCACACCGGCATCCGGATACCGCGACGCATCCGCCGCAGCCGCGTAGGCGTATAGCGAGATCTCATGGGTGCGGATGTGATCGGGGTGCGGGTATCCGCCCATCTCGTCGTAGGTGACAAGCACCTGCGGTCGGAATTCGCGGATGATCTTGACGAGCGGCTCGGCAGAGATCTCGAGCGGGATGACGGCGAAGGAATTGGCCGGCACCGGCTCGTCATTCTCGGGCAGGCCGGAGTCCTGGTATCCCAGCCAGCGGTGATCGAAGCCGACGGCGGCCTGGGCGTTCGCCATCTCGAGACGCCTCAACCCCGCCATGTCGCGGTTCGCCATCGCCTTCAGCTCGAGGGCTTCATTCTGGATGTCACCGCGCTCGCCGCCCGTGCAGCTGACCACGAGCACCTCGGTGCCGATGCTGCGGTAGTGGGCATAGGTTGCTGCACCCTTACTCGACTCGTCGTCGGGATGGGCGTGCACGGCAAGCAGTCGCTGGGTCACCGAACTCCTCGGGGTTGGCAGAAATGCGGGGATTGGGGCATCTGCAGGGATTGGCGGATATGCAGGGATTGGCGCATACCCTTGAAGAACAAGAATAGGCGTGCGGGGATGTGACATGACTGCGATAGACGAGGATGCCCTCGAGGTGCGACCCGTCGCTGCGCCCGAATCCTCGAGCCTGGCCGCGCGCTACGGCCGCACCCCGGCGAAGAAGCGCCGGGACCGTCTCATCTACCTCGTCGCCGGCGCCGTCGCGGCGATCGTCGTGATCGCGTGGGTGCTCTGGGCGGGCTTCGACCAGGCCAGTGGCACGCTGGACGCCGAAGACAAGGGTTCAACGATTGTCAACGATCGCACCGTGAGCATCAGCTACCAGGTGTCGATGCCGGTGGGCAGCACGGCGAGTTGTGCGCTCCAGGTGCAAAACGAGGCGCACGGCATCGTGGGCTGGCGCATCGTGACGGTTCCCGCCTCCACCCGCTACACCACGTCACACACGACCGTCGTGCGGAGTTCGGAGCGCGGCGTCACCGGGTTGATCTACCGCAGCAGGCTGACCAAAACTTGTCTCACTGATCAGAGACCGGCCGTGCGGCCGGTCTCATTTGTTTATCCGGTGGGATCGACGTGCGCCACGAATGCGCGAGCCGTCCGCCAATGCCGACTCCGAGGAGCACACCGTGTCTACCGAACCCACCGAAACCTGGCTGACGCAAGAGGCCTTCGACCGCCGCAGCGCCGAACTGGAGCAGCTGTCCAACGCGGGACGAACCGAGATCGCGAAGAAGATCGAGGCCGCGCGCGAAGAGGGCGACCTCAAGGAGA
>JBBRDX010000164.1:0-5977 GCA_038203515.1 Actinomycetales bacterium
AACGGTGAAGAGCACACACAACACGACGAATCCGGCCACCGCAGGAAGGGCGCCCATCTCGCCATTTCGCAGATGCTGCAGGTAGGCCTTTGCCTGGTCACGAAGACTGCCGTCCTGCCCGCTGCCGATGAGCTCTGGTGCGCTCGAGCCCGCCGTGGGGAGGTCTGAAGAACTGATTGCGCTCACGCTGGTACCTCGATGTAGATCTTACTTCCGGTGATGTACCCGACGACATCGTCGCTTGTCGTGTGCGATGTCTCCACCGAAGCGACCATCTGGCCCAGGTACAGCACATTGATGTAGTCGGCGACCTGGAAGACATCGACAAGATTGTGGCTGATCATGAGCACGCCGACGCCCCGCTCGGCGAGCCGCGTCACGAGCGCGAGCACCTGCTCGGTTTGGGCGACGCCGAGGGCCGCGGTCGGTTCGTCGAGAATGACGACCTTCGCCGACTTGAGCACAGATCGGGCGATTGCCACGGTCTGCCGTTGTCCTCCAGACAGCGAGGAAACTTTTTGACGCACCGACTTCACGGTGCGAACCGAAAGCGATCGCAGCGTCTCGGATGCCTCGCGCTCCATTTTTCCCTCGTCGAAGGTACCGAGCTCGATGTCCTCGCGACCGAGGAACATATTCTGCACGATGTCGAGGTTGTCGCACAGGGCGAGGTCCTGGTAAACGACCTCGATGCCGAGATGTGCCGCTTCACGCGGATTATGGAGGGCCACGGTTACGCCCTCGAATTTCACCTCGCCCTCGTCGTAGGGTTGCACCCCGGCGAGGCCCTTGATGAGGGTCGACTTTCCTGCTCCATTGTCACCGACGAGTGCGGTGATTTTACCCGGATAGACCTTGAGCGAGACGCCTTTGAGAACGCTTACTGGTCCGAAGCTCTTCTTCACGTTGGTCAATTCGATGATTGGCGCGTCCATGACGGTTCCTCTCCTTTACGCACGCTAACGTCCATGCTGCGGCGATGCGAGAATCGTCGCATCGCCGCAGCATCAGAAGAACCCCACGTCGTGAACCACACGAACCCGACGTGGGGTCCCATTGGGGTGTGACCCTGTTCAGGGACGTTTCGCTGCTATTTCACGCCATACTTCGTGCAGGCTGCGGCGACATCGGCGGTACAGATGTCAGACGCCTTTGCGTCACCTGCCGTGACGACCGTCTGCACCTTGTCGGGGGTGACGAGAACCGGAGTCACTGCGATGAACGGCTTGCCGTAGAGCGTGTTCGAAGCGGACGGCTTCTTGCCCTTCAACAGCTGGATCGCCAGGTCCGAGGCTGCGCTCGCCTCGAGCTTGAACGGCTTGTAGACCGTGGCCGTCTGCTTTCCCAGGAGCACGTTCTGCAGACCTGCGGTTGAGGCATCCTGGCCCGAAACCGGCACCTTGAGACCGTTCTTGTCAAGAACCGTGATGACGCCGGCAGCGTTCGTGTCGTTGGCGACCCATACCGCGTCGACTTTTCCACCGAGCGAGGTCAGCGCCTGCTCGAAGTTGGTCGCCGACTTGTCGCCGTCCCACACACCGACCGGCTCTGCGGCCGGCTTGATCCCGGCGGCACTCATTACCTTCACCGCGCCATCGTGGAACAGCTTCGCGTTTCCATCGGTGGGGTCACCGCCCATGAAGACGACCTTGGCGGTGGCGGCATCCTTCCCGGCGGTCTTGAGACCGTCGACGATCGACTGGCCCTCGAGCGCTCCGACTTTCTCGTTGTCGAACGACACGTAATAGTCGGCCAACATCGACGGGGCGTCCTTCGAGCCTGTCGTAATGGGACGGTCGTACGCGATGACCGGGATCCCCTGCTTCTGGGCTTTCTGGGTTACAGCGACGGCTGCTCCGTTGTAGTCCACCAGGATCATGACGCCGCACCCCTTGGTGAGCAACTGGTCTGCGATGGTGGCGTACTTGTTGGTGTCACCCTGCGCGTTCTGGATGTCGGCGGTGAAGCCGGCGGCGGTGAACGCATCTTTGAGGGCGGGTCGGTCACCGTTCTCCCACCGCGGCGACGACGCCGAATCCGGGAGGATGACACAGGCTCGCTTCGGTGTGGCTGCCGCGCCACCGGTGGTGCTGCTTCCGCCTGACGCGCATCCGCTCAGCAGCAGTGCTGAGGCGGTGACGACGACGGCGACAGAGATCCATGAAGAAGACTTCATTTCACTCCCTTTCTGATCGGAAGGAAGAATCTCCTTGGTGTCCCAGCTCAGCTTTGAGCCGCGGTTTATGCAGTTTGCGGCAATATGGCGGGTTTGGCAACATATTAGCGAGTCACGGTTTGATAACTGATTTGCGTGCGCGTGATGCGCTGTGGTGGGCCTAATCGCCGGGGAGCGGGTAGGTTGTGGGCATGAGTTTCGCGGAGCCGTCGACAGAGACACGCGGAAATAGCAATGACCATGTGCACCGCCACAATCTGTCGACAATTCTGACCCTTGTGCATCGAACACGCGGACTGAGCCGGTCACAGCTCACCCACGCGATGGGACTCAACCGCTCGACTATCGCAGCCCTCGTCTCCGAGTTGATCGAACACGACCTGGTTCGCGAAGAGAGTGCCGAGTCAACCAACCAGGTTGGACGGCCCAGCCCCATGGTCAGACCGAGCAGCACCCCGGTCGGTTTTGCCGTAAACCCCGAAATCGACGCAATCACTCTCGCTGTGGTCGGCCTGGGCGGGAGGGTTCTCACTACAGTAAGACACCAGCTTGCCCAGCCGCCGACGGCGGTCGAGGCCGTGAGTGTCACGGCGCAGATCATCGACAGCCTGCGTCCGCGGCTGAGCGCTGATCATCGAATCGCCGGAATCGGAGTCGCCGTTCCCGGGCTCGTGCGTGGGACAGATGGACTGGTGCAGCTCGCGCCCCACCTCGGTTGGCGCGGCGAGCCGTTCGCCGAAATGCTTCAGGAGGCGACACATATCGCTGTATCCGCAGCGAACGATTCCCATCTGGGCGCACGCGCGGAAAGCTCATTCGGCAGTGGCCGATCGGTGAAGGATCTCTTTTACGTGAACGGCGGCGCCAGCGGAATCGGCGGGGGGATAATCGCGAACGGGTTGGCCATCTCGGGCACCGAGGGCTATGCCGGCGAACTCGGTCACACGATGGTCAACCCCAATGGTGTCGCGTGCCACTGCGGTGCCTTCGGATGTCTGGAGACCGAAGTGCGACGCGATCGCCTGCTCGAAGTCACTGGACTGACGTCCGAATCGGTCGATCGTCTGGCAGATGTGCTCGCTTCGAGTGTCGACCCGCGCGTCCGAGCTGAAGTGACGCGGCAACTCGACATGCTCATCATCGCCCTGCGCAATGTAGTCAACCTGTTCAACCCCAAGCTCATCGTTCTCGGGGGTTTTCTTGCCGCGCTCCAGTCAGCAGACCCGGCGCGCCTGGAGGATTTCGGCCGAAATCGGCCACTCGCTGCCTCTTTCCACGGCGTAGAGATCCTGCCATCCGAGCTGGCGGCCGACCTGCTCATGATCGGTGCGAGCGAACTCGCGTTTGAGGCACTCCTTGCGGACCCGGTGGGTTTTTTCTGACCCTGTGGGCTCGCGCAGGGCAAAAACCTCCGACCTGAACTGTCTGGTCAGTGAACGCGGAGACCTCCGGTCGCCACACCCTCGGGAACCGGCGCGGCCGAGTTCCGGTTGTGCGCCCTCCGTCGGGGTGCCGATCACGGGGCTTGCAATAAGTTCCCAGAACCAACAAAATGTAATCATCCATCCACCAATGAGGCTGAAGGATTGACAATGACGACCGCGCTCCCCACCCGTGACGACAAGTTCTCCTTCGGGCTCTGGACGGTCGGATACAACGGCGCAGATCCGTTCGGCGGCCCGACCCGACCACCGCTCGACGTGGTCGAGGCGGTCACCCGCCTCGCCGAGCTCGGCGCCTATGGGCTCACCTTCCATGACGATGACCTGTTTCCGTTCGGATCGACGGATGCCGCTCGGCAGAAGCAGATCGACCGGCTGAAAGAGGCTCTCGCTGACACCGGCCTCATCATCCCGATGGTCACCACCAACCTGTTCAGCGCCCCGGTCTTCAAAGATGGTGGCTTCACGTCCAACGATCGCGGGGTGCGCCGCTTCGCCATGCGTAAGGCGATGCGCCAGCTCGAGCTCGGGGTCGAGCTGGGGGCCAAGACCTTCGTCATGTGGGGCGGACGCGAGGGCGCCGAATATGACTCGGCCAAGGACATCCGTGGCGCTCTCGAGCGCTATCGTGAGGCCGTGAATGTGTTCGCCCAGTACGTGACAGACAAGGGCTACGACATCCGGTTCGCGATCGAGCCGAAGCCGAACGAGCCGCGGGGGGACATCCTGCTGCCCACGGTCGGTCACGCCATGGCGTTCATCGAAACCCTGGAGCGGCCCGAGCTCTTCGGAGTCAACCCCGAGGTCGGGCACGAGCAGATGGCCGGGCTCAACTTCGCCTCCGGCATCGCGCAGGCGCTCTACCAGGGCAAGCTGTTCCACATCGATCTCAACGGGCAGAAGGGCATCAAGTACGACCAGGACCTGGTCTTCGGTCATGGCGACCTCGCCAACGCGTTCGCGCTCGTCGACCTGCTCGAAAACGGCGGGGCGAACGGCGGGGCGTGCTACGACGGACCGCGCCACTTCGACTACAAGCCGAGCCGCACCGAAGACATCACCGGTGTCTGGGATTCCGCCGCGGCGAACATGCGCACCTACCTCCTGCTCAAGGAACGGGCCGCAGCGTTCCGCGCCGATCCCGAGGTGCAGGAGGCGCTCGCGGCGTCTCGTGTCGCGCAAATCGCCGAGCCGACCCTGTCAGCGGGTGAGACCTATGACGACCTGCTCGCCGACCGCGCCTCCTATGAGGACTTCGACACCGACTCGTACTTCGGCGCCAAGGGCTTCGGCTTCGTGCGCCTCAACCAGCTTGCGCTCGAGCACCTGCTCGGCGCCCGCTAGCCACCCGGTGACGCTGGTGGCGGGGGTCGATTCGTCGACCCAGAGTTGCAAGGTTCTGATACGCGACCTCTCTTCGGGGGTGATCGTGCGGGTCGGCCGCGCGACTCATCCGGTCGGAACTGAAGTCGACCCGGAGCACTGGTGGACGGCGCTTCAGAGTGCCATCGCCGACGCGGGCGGGCTCGCTGATGTTGCGGCGATCTCCATCGGCGGCCAGCAGCACGGAATGGTGGTCCTCGACCTCACGGGTCGCGTCATCCGACCCGCCCTGCTCTGGAATGACACGCGGTCGGCCGCCGCCGCCGCTGCGCTCGTCGAAGAGGTCGGGGCCTCGGCGCTCGCCACACGCACCGGGTCGGTACCGGTCGCGTCCTTCACGATCACCAAGCTGAGGTGGCTCGCGGATGCCGAGCCGCAGAATGCGGCGAAGGTCGCAGCCATCGCTCTCCCCCACGACTGGCTCACCTGGCGCCTGCGTGGATTTGGTCCCGACAACCCGGTACTCACGGAGTTGATCACCGACCGGTCGGACGCGAGCGGCACCGGCTACTTCAATGCCTCGATGAACGCGTACGATCGCGATCTGCTGTCGCGCGCCCTCCATCGAGACACCGACGACATCGTGCTCCCGGCTGTGCTGACGCCCGACGGATCGCGCGCGATCGCGGTCGGTAGCACCGGGTTCCCCGCACACCTGCTCATCGGGGCGGGTGCCGGCGACAATGCGGCGGCCGCATTCGGGCTCGGCACTGGTACGGGGGACGTCGTCGTCTCCATCGGTACCAGCGGCACCGTCTTCGGCGTGACCGACGCTCCGGCGCACGATCAGACCGGCACCGTCGCAGGATTCGCGGATGCGGCCGGCGGCTTTCTGCCCCTGGTCGCCACACTGAACGCGGCCCGCATCCTCGACGCCACTGCCCGCCTTCTCGGCGTGGACCACACCGGACTCGGACAGCTCGCCCTCAGCGCCGAGCCTGGTTCCAATGGTCTCGTGCTCGTGCCCTATTTCGAG
>JBBRDX010000165.1:0-5920 GCA_038203515.1 Actinomycetales bacterium
CCCCGTTTACGCAGCTGATACCCCTCGAACAGCGTAACCTAACGGCATGGGTGTAGCTCTCGTCACCGGCGGGACGTCTGGCATTGGTGCCGCGTTCGCCCGTCTCCTCGCGGCGCGTGGGTACGACCTCGTGCTCGTCGCACGGTCGACCAATCGACTCGGGGAGATGGCCACCGAGCTGAGAGCCGCGGGACGCACCGTCGAACTGCTTCCGGCTGACCTTGCGGATCGCGAAGCCGTTGCTCGGGTGGCTGCACGGCTGACCGATCGCGAGCATCCGATCGACCTCCTGGTGAACAATGCCGGGTTCGGCATGCACGCCTCTCCCCTCGACCCCGACGTCTCCGAATTCGACCGGGCATTCGAGGTCATGTGCCGCGCGGTGTTCGTACTGAGCGGTGCCGCGGCCCGAGGGATGGTCGAGCGCGGCTCCGGCAGCATCATCAATGTTTCGAGCACGGCCGGGTTTCTCACCATGGGGACCTATTCGTCCATCAAAGCCTGGGTCACCTCCTACACCGAGGGTCTCGCGGTGGAGCTGCGGGGTACCGGCGTGAGCATCACGGCCCTCTGCCCGGGTTGGGTTCGCACGGAATTTCACGAGCGAGCCGGTATCCGTGTGAGCAGCATCCCAAACTTTATGTGGCTCGACACCGAACAACTGGTGAGCGCAGCCCTGCGCGACGCGGATCGAGGCAAAGTGATTTCCATACCTACTCTTCGCTACCGTGCGCTGATCGGCTTGGCCGGTCTTGCTCCGAAGCGCGCCATCCGTTCGTTCTCCGGCGCGATTTCGTCGTCGCGGCGGAAGCCCGTGACGCGGTGACGGTGCGGATGCCTCCCGGCTCTCGCCCCGCCGGGCGGCGTTCCGCAGCCAAGCGGCTCCACGATCGGTTCAATTCGCCCTATCAGGCGGTAGCCCGTTTTCTCGCCCAGCGTGCGCTGCTCAAGCCGCTAATCTGGTCGCTCACCCGCGTCACCGTGATCCGCAGCGAGAAGCTCACCGAGGTAAAAGGCGGGTTCGTCGTGGTGGCGAACCACTCCAGCCACCTCGACACCCCTCTGATCGTCGGTTCGCTCCCCCGCCCGCTGGCCCGCTACCTCGCCGCGGGGGCCGCCGCGGACTATTTCTTCAACGTCTGGTGGCGCCGCGGCCTCACCGCACTGTTCTTCAACGCCTTCCCGGTGCGTAGATCCGGGCCGGAGACCTCGTCCACCAGCGCACGGTCGCTGCTGATGCGGGGTATCCCGGTGCTGATCTTCCCGGAGGGGACCAGGTCCACAGACGGTGAACTCGGCCGATTCAAGCCGGGCGCCGCTGCGCTGGCCGCCGCCTGCGACGTGCCGTGCATACCCGTGGCCGTCATCGGAGCACACATCGCGCACCCCCGCGGCAGCAATTGGCCGAAACGCGGTAGATTTCCCGTCGGTGTGGTCTTCGGAGACCCGCTTCGCGTCGCCGAAGGCGAATCCAAGGGAGAATTCGCCGAGCGCACCCGCCTGGAGATCGTGCGCCTGAGAGACCTGCATTCGGCCGAAATTCTTGGCCGCCACGCACTGCCCCGGCAGAAATGACCGCGGGACCCACAATAAGAGGAGCACAGAAGTGACCGATGTCAAGCATATGAAGTGGTGGGGCTGGGGGCGGGATGGCGTCGCGTTCCATCACGACGACAAGCCCGGTTTCGCGCCCTTCCTCACCTTCGCCCTCGGGCTCGAGCCGGGAGCGGCCACTGTCGCGCCGCCGACGTTCGACGATCTCGACGTTCCGGCCAGCCGGGCGAGCACGGACTTCCTGGCGCAGCTCACCGCCATCGCCGGCGACGACCACGTGACCACGGACGACCTCAGCCGCGTCGTGCACACCTTCGGTAAGAGCATCCGCGACCTGATCCGCGTTCGCGCCGGGTCGCTCGCCCGCACCCCCGACGTCGTGATCTACCCGGCAGATGAATTCGAGATACAGCAGGTCGTGGATGCCGCGGTCGCGGCCGACGCCGTTATAATTCCGTTCGGCGGCGGCAGCAACATCGTGGGCAGCCTCGAGCCGCTCGCCGAAGAGACGCGCACCGTTATCTCACTCGACCTCGGTCGCCTCAATCGCGTGATCGACATCGATGAGGGGTCCGGACTCGCCCGCATCGAAGCCGGGGCGCAGGGCCCTGACCTCGAGGCGCAGCTCGAGAAGCGTGGCTGGACCATCGGCCACTTCCCTGACAGCTTCACGCACTCCACCGTCGGTGGCTGGGTCGCCACCCGCTCCTCCGGTATGCAGTCAGACAAATACGGCGACATCGCCGACATCGCCAAGGGCCTACGTGTCGTGCGTCCGGGGGCCGTGCTGGTGATCCGCGCCGTTCCGAGTGCTTCGACCGGACCGAGCGTGCGCGAGATGATCCTCGGCAGTGAGGGCCGTCTCGGCGTGATCACCGAAGTGACCGTGCAGGTACATCGCATTCCGGCCAAGCGGGAGATCCAGGCCTACCTCTACCCCACCTGGGCCGACGGCCTCGCGGCGATGAAGGAGATCTCCGAGAGCGACGCAACCCCCTCGGTCACCCGGGTCTCCGACGGGCGTGAGACGGTATTCTCCTTCGCTACCAGTAAGGAGAGCAAGGGCATCTCGAGCCTCGTGACCAAGGGACTCGGTATCTTCCTCAAGTCGAAGGGCTGGGACACCGACAAGATGTGCCTGTCGTTCATCGGCTACGAGGGGAGCGAAGAGCACGTCGCTCGCAACGAGAAGCTCGTCGGTCGCATCGTGAAGAAGCACGGCGGCATCGGAGTGGGCAAGGGCCCCGGCGCGCTCTACGACCAGAAGAAGTTCGACACCCCGTACATTCGCGACTTCCTGCTGGACCTCGGTGGCTCAGCGGATGTCTCGGAGACCTCGGCCCCCTGGTCGAAGCTCCCCGGCCTGTACGACAATGTCATGCTCGCCGCGAACAGGGCCTTCGACGAGATCGGGGTCAAGGGCTGGATCATGGCCCACCTGTCGCACTCGTACCACTCTGGCGCCTGCCTGTACTTCACCTTCGCCTACCTGCCGAGCGGCGACTCGCTCGACCAGTACGACGTAGTCAAGAGGGCCATCCAGCAAGCCTTCATCGACTCGGGCGGCACGGTATCGCACCACCACGGCGTGGGGCTCGAGCATGCTCCGTGGCTCGAACAGGACATCTCGACCAGTGGGGTCGCGGTGATGCAGGGACTGTTCGACTCGGCCGACCCCACGAACACGTTCAACCCGGGCAAGATCATCACCGCTGCTCCGGTGCCGGCGCGAGCCCTGTAGGGCTGACCTCGACCGAGACGGGATACAGCGAATGTGGGGGTCGGTTTGTGAAGCCCGGGTCTGCATTCGGGCAATTCTGCCAGGGAAGGTGACGCCGGTTTTGGGTTGGCGGGTCGAGGCACCGATCGATGGACCGCGGGGGCACTCGCGGCCTGCGTCAGCAGTGTCAACGAGACCCGGTGGGGTTTCAACGGTGGAGTGTGTCAATGCGTCGATCCATTCGCGGTTGATCGAGGGGATCCGGCCGCCGGAGTAACAGAAGTGAAGGGTGCATCCCTGATCGAGCCAGATGCTGTTTCTCTCCGACGTTGTACTGCGCTTGTTTATCCACGAGAACGAGGAAGCTTTCGTGGCATCGCAGTTTTGCCACGATGACTGTTTGAAGGTGGTACAGGTCTCGGTCCTCGAAATCGACGCTCATCCGGCTTCCGTAGTCCAGACGCCCCATGAGCACTCCAAGAGAATTTCGGAGACCGGGTCTTGGGCAACCTGAGATGAGCTATCAAATCTGGTCGGGGGCAACACCCGCACCGTGCGACGGACGATCGGTTCGTGCCCTACCGGATCAGCGCCCGATGGACTTCACGAGAGAACATCCGGTTGCGGGACGAAAGAGCCCACCTGCCGTTCCTTCTAGAGCTTTACCGGAGTGGCAGCGAGCGTTTCACCAGCGGGGCGCCCTTCGCCGACGAAAATGGAGGATTGCAACTGTTCGACTGGACCAACACCAGACAGGGGGGCCGGTCCCGAGATGACGGGCGCGGGCGACTACACGGTATCCGTTCGGGCGGTGTCTACTGGGGGCGGGTCGGTCGGGCAACTTTGGCCCGGAAGCCACCGGTGATGTGGAGGAAGGCGGGGATCGTTTCTCCGAGAAGTTCGTCCAATGCGGTCAGGGCGCTCTCGACCGTCGCAGTGACGTCTTTCGGGGATACTCCGCGGCGAGCCGTCACTGAGACCTTGAGCACCGGGGTTTTCCTCACCTGGAATGTGGAGACGCTGGCGGAGATGAACTCCGGTCGATTTGCCACGGCGTCGGCCAGGGCATCCTCGGCAATGGCTGACTGGATGATTGTTCGTCCATGTTCGGTGGGCGAATCGTCGATGAGGCGCGTTGTACGCCAATGTCCCTGACGGAAGACGAAGACCACGAGGAGGCAGATCACGAGAGCGAGCAGCGCGACGACGGCGATGGCCCCCAGCTGTTCGCTGTCCCCGGGAGTGGCGCCGCAGTGAACCATCGCGTGAGTTCCCCGTGGACGAGCGGAGAGGTGGTCTTCCACCCTTCACCGAACTTGGGCACGAGGAAGAGGGCTGCCGTCGCCGCTCCGGTGATGAGGAGGAGTACTCCGATGATGAAAAGGAAAATGCGATTCAACACCCGGTTGGTGTTGTTCATGCGCCGACCTTTCCGTGATCGAGGAGATGACATTCGCCAGAAGAGCCCGGGTCAGCCCATAGGCGTGTAGCTGGGCTGCTACGGCATCGGTGACTGTTTGCCTGTCGAGGGAGGTTCCGGAGCTGGGAGTGAGGTGAACGGCAGCGCGGGAGCGCGTCACACTCACCCTGACACTGTCCGGATCGATTTCCCCTGCGAGTGACGCGTGGCGTGCGAGGGCGGAGGCGATAACCTCATCGTCCACGACGGTGACCGTACGCTCCGATCGAAGGATGTGCCGGGCGAGCCGGCCGGCTTTCAGCGCCAGAACTATCAGGATGACCCCGAGGAATGCGACGAGGACTCCAGCGGGGATCATGATGCCGGCAGGAAACGTCGGCCCCCCGATCTACGCCGCGATCATCGCCGTCGGGCCACCCAGCAGTGCGGGCTGCCGCAGCAGACTGAGGATGATCTCCGTGCCGAGGTGGGCGCAGGCGAGGATAACGACCCCGGCGTGGACGATTGCCGGTGTGGAGCGCGGGGAGTGCGTTTCCCGGCCGTCGATTCGGCCGTAGAGAGCACTTCGCGAACTCATTTCACTCTCTTCCCGGGTTGGATATCCGCCCTGGTGAGTCGGACGGAGACTCGACCGATCTGCGAGCCGGTGAGGTCGCCCACGTGGGTTCGAATATGTTTCTGGGCTGCTTCTGCGCGCCCGAGCATGGTCCCACCGGTGCGAGTGGCCACCGATTGATCGTGGGTGATCCGTGGCAGCGCCACGATTTTGATCGGGGTGCTGACGGTGAGCGCCAGCTCTCCCTTGTCGTCGTAAAGGTCGACGAAGACGTCGCCGGCTTTCCCCCCAGTGCCTCGGCGGTGACGGCCGACACAATCCGGTTCACCGCGCGGGAAGTGATCCGAGTTCGTCCGCGCGGTTTTGGGGCGGCCGCGATAAAATCAGTGCGAATGGGGAACTGCGCTTGCCTCGGACGGCGTCAAGCAGGTTGTTGACATCCAACCGGCCATCCATGATTCGGCCGACGAGAGCCCCGACCGCCATCGCGACGGCGACGAAGTCGAATGACCAGAAGCCGAAAGCGACCCAGCTCAGCGCGAGGACCGCACCGATAAGGATGCCGGTCTTGGTGGCTGTCACTGGACACGGGTTTCGGTGTCGTCCGGGTCGTTGTCGGGGGGATGTGGACATCGTTGACGGTGACGTTGACTTCGGTGACCTGCATACC
>JBBRDX010000166.1:0-5877 GCA_038203515.1 Actinomycetales bacterium
CGCCTTGCGCACGTGGATGACGTTGCGCACCCAGTGCAGGAGCGATCGCGATTGCGCGAGCTGCGACTCGACATTCGTCAGGTTGTAGTTGTAGACCAGTGATTGCACGACCGGAAGGTAGAGCTTGCCGGGGTCAGCAGACGAGAAGCCGGCGTTTCGGTCGGGAGTCCACTGCATCGGGGTGCGCGAGGCGTCCCGGTCGGGGAGCCAGATGTTGTCTCCCATTCCGATCTCGTCGCCGTAATACAGGAACGGGCTGCCGGCAAGGCTGAAGAGCAGTGCGTGTGCGAGTTCGAGTTCGGCCCGTGAGTTGTCGAGAAGCGGCGCCAGACGTCGCCGGATGCCCACATTCGATCGCATCCGCGGGTCGTACGCGTACCAGCCGTACATGGCCTGGCGGTACTCCTCCGACACCATCTCCAGGGTGAGCTCGTCGTGGTTGCGGAGGAAAACCCCCCATCCCGCGCCCTCGGGGATGTCCGTGGTCTCGGCGAGGATTCGGGTGAGTTCAGCCGCATTCTGCGAGCGAAGGGAATAGAAAATGCGGGGCATCACCGGGAAGTCGAAGGCCATGTGGCACTCTGGCTCCTCTTGCGTGCCGAAGAAGGCGGCGACCTCACGCGGCCATTGGTTCGCCTCCGCCACCATGATGCGGCCGGGGAACTCCTCATCGAACATCTCCCGCACCCGCTTGATGTAGTCGTGGGTGGGTGCCTCGCCCTCGCCGTTGCCCTCCTCGGATTCGAACAGGTAGGGGATGGCATCGAGGCGGATGCCGTCGACTCCGAGATCCAGCCAGAACCGCATGACATCCATCACGGCATCCTGGACGGCCGGATTCTCGAAGTTGAGGTCGGGCTGGTGCGAGAAGAAGCGGTGGAAGAAGAACTGGCGTCGCACGGGATCAAAGGTCCAGTTGGATTCTTCGGTGTCGACGAAGATGACCCGGATGTTCGGGTAGGTCTCGTCCGTGTCGCTCCACACGTAGTAGTCGCCGTAGGGACCCTCGGGATCGGAGCGAGACTGCTGGAACCATTCATGCTGGTCGGAGGTGTGGTTGAGCGGGTAGTCGATGATGATTCGCATGTTGCGCTCGTGCGACTTGGTGACGAGATCTGTGAACTCGTCGAGCGTGCCGAACTCGGGCAGGATGGCGCGGAAGTCAGACACGTCGTAGCCACCGTCACGAAGCGGCGACTGGTAGAACGGGGGAAGCCAGAGCGCGTCGATGCCGAGCCACTGCAGATAGTCGAGCTTGGATAGCAACCCCTGCAGGTCTCCTGAGCCGTCCCCGTTGCTGTCGACGAACGATCGGACCATGACCTCGTAGAAGACCGAGCGCCGATACCACTGCGGATCGAGGGTCAGTCCGGGCAGTTGGATGGGTGCGGTAAAGCTCACAGTGCTCCTCTCGATAGCAGGGTCGGCATCGGTATCGAGATCGATGTTCATCGAGCTGATCAAGTCTAGGCGCGTGTGAGAAACGCCCGCGTAACTTCGTATCCGTACAATCGAGACAATGTCTGTTCACTCGCCTTATGCCGAATTGCTCGACCGTATGCTCATCGAGCGCCACGAGATCGTCATCCTCGGGAGCACTACGCGGTACTGGGTGTACGGACCGGTCGATGCCCCGCTGACAATCGTCATCGCGCACGGGTATCGGGGGGAACATCACGGGCTCGAGCCGGTGATCGCCCAACTGCCCGGAATCCGCTGGATCGGGCCGGATATGCCGGGTTTCGGAGAATCGACTCCGCTCACCGAGGTGCCTCACTCGATCGATGGGTTCGCCAAATGGCTCACTGCATTCGTCGATGCCCTCGGCCTGAGTGGTACCGCAGTGACCCTCGGGCACTCGTTCGGCACCATCATCTCGTCGAAGGCTGTCGCCGATGGGCTCAAGACGCCAGCACTCATCCTGGTCAATCCAATCTCCACTTCCGGGCTCGAAGGCCCGAGCAAGTTCGCCACACTGGTCACGGTGGCGTTCTACCGGCTGGCCGGTCGCCTTCCTGACCGCGTCGGCGATTTCCTGCTCAAACGGTGGATCGTGGTGCAGTTCATGAGTTCGATGCTCGCCAAAACCAAGGACCGCGAGTTGCGCCGCTGGATTCATGACCAGCACCACACCTACTTCAACAATTTCGCGAGTCGCGACTCCGTGGTCGAGGCTTTCGAGGCCTCGGTCAGTTCGGACGTGAGCACCTATCGCGACGGAATCACGGTTCCGACACTGCTCGTCGCCGCCGAACTCGACGACATCACTCCGGTGCAGGCTCACCGCGATCTCGTCGCGAGCATGGCGGATGCCCGCCTCGAGCTGCTCATGGGTGTCGGTCACCTGATCCACTATGAGGTGCCGCAGCTGGCGGCTGCGGCGATCCACACCTTCCTGGTCGAACAGGGACTGTTCGGTGACCTGCCCCCCGAGGCCAACAGCGTGTCGGGGAGTGGCGCAACGGGAAGCGGCAGCGAATCCGGCACGGAGCCCACCCAACCGTGAAGGTGATCTTCGACTGCCGCTACACCCGGTTCGAGCGCCACGACGGCATCAGCCGGTACACGGCGGGGTTGGTCGAAGCATTCTCCCGACTTCATCCGGTGACGATGCTGATCAGCGACGAGCGCCAACTGGCCCTGCTGCCCGACCTGCCCTGGGTGAAGGGGCGCCCCGGTACCAGTGCGCTTGAGCCGCTCATCGGGATGCTCTCCATCAACAGGTGGAAACCAGACATCGTCTTCAGCCCGATGCAGACCATGGGTGCCACCGGTCGGCGTTACAAGCTCGTGCTGACCGTGCACGACATGGTGTTCTATCGCATCACCAAGATCCCGGCGGGCTATAGCTGGTATGTGCGAGCCATCTGGCGGGCTTTTTACCTGAGCTACTGGCCGCAGCGCGCGGTGCTGAGTCGGGCGGACGCGGTGGTCACCGGCTCGTATAACTGTGAGCGCGAAATGATCGAGGCGCGTCTCACGCGTCGGCCTCTCACCGTGATCAGGCCCGGAGTCGATGACTCTGGACTTCCCCAACTGACCCAACCGCGCTCGAAGACCCTGGTGTACATGGGCACCTTCCAGCCGAACAAGAACGTGGAGACCCTCGCGCGTGGCATGCACCACCTGCCCGGATACACCCTGCGGTTGCTGTCGCGAATCGGCACAGAAGATCGCGAGCACATCGCGGCGCTCGCTCCCGAGGGTTCTGTGCGCTTCGACGATGGCGTGAGCGACGAGGAATACCGCGATGCCCTGGTCGACGCCACTGCGATGGTCACGGCATGTCGGGACGAAGGCTTCGGTATCCCCCTGATCGAGGGCGAAGCTGCCGGTGTCCCTCTCGTGCTCAGCGACATCCCGCTGTTCCACGAGGTCGGAGGCGACGCTGCCGTCTACTTCGACCATTCCGATGCCGCTGCCTTCGCCGCCGCGGTGCTCTCGCTCGAGGCGCCGGCCGAATGGCGTCACCGCAGCGAGGCCTCCCGCGCGCGATCGGCCGACTTCAGCTGGGACGAATCAGCCCGGCGACTGCTCGCGCTGCTGACCGGCATGGTGCCGGCCGGTGTGGTGCCGGCTGGCGAAGCGGTTGACCGCTAAAACCGTGGCTCCGAGCGCACCTCGCGTTGCTCGACAGCGTTCTGTTCATCGAAGTCGTCGCAATCATCGGTAACCGATTCGATGTCGATCGGATCGTTGAACAGCACCAGTTCAATTGCGCCGTCCACATGGCGGAAGCTGTGCACCGACCCGTTGGTGATCGGGATTCCGCGGGGATACTTCCTCTGCGGTGAGACATGGTTCAGCACCGTGCGAATCACGCCTCCGTGGGTTGTCACGATGAGCCGGGCGTCCGCCGAATCCGCAGCGCGATCGTGCTCGTACCTCTCGGCGAGCGCGACGAGGGCCGGGAGGACCCGGGCCGCGACATCCTCTCGTCGTTCGCGACCAGGCACGGCGGTGTCCCCGGGGAAGAGCCGCAGGAGTTCACGATCGTCGAGCCCTTCGGCCTCGCCGTAGCGTCGCTCGACGAGACTGTCCAGCACCTCGATCTTGCCGGTGTCGATGCCGACCGCTTCCGCGATGATTGCCCCCGTCTCGAACGCCCGGGACAGGGGGCTGGAGGCGATCCCGTCCCAGGACTGCCGGGCAAGGAGGAGCCCGGAACGAGCGGCCTGGCCTCGCCCCGTGTCATTCAGGGGGATGTCTGTGCTGCCCTGGATTCGACGGTCACGATTCCAGTCTGTTTCACCGTGCCGCACGAGATAGATCAGTGTCATGCGCGCAGGTCCTTCGGCGGTCGGGGGTCCGGGCGCTTCGCCCGCTGCCCGGCTGAAGCGGGTCAGGCGGTGAGACGAAGCGCGAGTTCGGCGAGAGTCTCCGAGGTGCCCGCGTCAATCTTAACCGTCGCGCGTGGATCGCCCTTGGTGACACCGCGGTTCACGATCACTACAGGGAGTCGGCGCTTGGACGCCTGGTCGAGCAGTCGGATGCCGGAATTGACGACCAGCGAGGATCCGGCGATGAGAAGGGCGCCAGCCGACCGCAGCATGGCGCTGGCCTCGGAGAACTTCTCGGTGGGGATGAACTCCCCGAAGAAGACGATGTCCGGCTTGAGGACGCCACCGCAGACCGTGCAGTCCGGGGTGACGAAATCTGCGATCTGGGTGAACTCCACATCCCCATCGGGACCGAGTTCGAAGGAGTCGGGAGCATCGAGCCATTCATTCGCGCGGGTGATGCGCTCCGAGACATCCGAGCGGGCGAAGGTCTGGCCGCAGGTGAGGCACCGCACGCGGTCCATGGTGCCGTGCAGGTCGACGACCCGTTGCGAACCGGCCCTCAGGTGCAGCCCGTCCACGTTCTGAGTGATGATGCCGTTGACGATGCCCCTGGTCTCGAGCTCGGCGAGGGTGCGGTGCCCGTCGTTGGGCCTGGCGCCGTCGAAGCGTTTCCATCCCAGATGACTTCCCGCCCAATAGCGTTTGCGATACTCCGCATCCTTCAGGAACTGCTGGAAGGTCATGGGATTACGCGGGGGAGCGCCATCACCGCGGTAGTCCGGGATCCCGGAATCGGTGCTCATGCCCGCGCCGGTGAGCACGACGACGGTGCGGCCCCGGAGGGCGTCTGCCGCAGCATCCAGCTCGGCAGAGGTGGCAAGCGGCCAGTCGCGAAGGGCGGCTCCGGTCATCAGCATCACCCCTTCGGCTGTCGGCGGCACAAAAGCACCTACCCCAGAGTAAACAATCGAGTTTTCAGATATGTTTCGGAATGCTGGCAGTGTGAGCCGACCAGGTACGAATCCACCACAAGACGCCCGGATACGGCGGCGGGAGATCCATGCACATCGTGCGAATCGACGACCTCGAGCATCCCGGGCTCATCGACTACTCCGGGCTGACCGACGTGGCGCTGCGACGCCTGAGTGAACCCGCCGGGGGACTCTACATCGCCGAGTCTTCGAAAGTGATCTCGCGCGCGATCGGGGCGGGTCACCGGCCGCGTTCGATCCTGGTTCAGGAACAGTGGTTGCCCGAGATGGAGGTACTACTGGCACCATTTGACATCCCGATCTACGTCGGAGTGCCCGGATTGCTCGAGCAACTCACCGGTTTCAACCTGCATCGCGGTGCCCTCGCGGCGATGCATCGCCCTCCCCTGCGACCGGTTCGGGAGGTGATCGCCGGTGCGCGACGTGTCGTCGTGATCGAGGATGTCGTGGACCACACCAACGTCGGAGCCGTCTTCCGCGCGGCGGCGGGTCTGGGGGCGGACGCTGTGCTGGTGACGCCGCGCTGCGCCGATCCGCTCTATCGCCGAAGCGTGCGGGTGAGCATGGGCACGGTGCTCCAGGTGCCCTGGACCCGACTGCCC
>JBBRDX010000167.1:0-5866 GCA_038203515.1 Actinomycetales bacterium
ATGGGCGCCCTTCCTGCGGTGGCCGGATTCGTCGTGTTGTGTGTGCTCTTCACCGTTCTCAGCCCGTACTTCCTCACCGAGCGTAATTTCGCGAATCTGATGACCCAGGCCGCGACTCTCGTCATGCTCGCCATGGCTCTCGTCTTCGTCATCCTCCTCGGCGAGATCGACCTCTCGGCGGGCGTGACCTCCGGCGTTGCAATGTCACTCTTCGTGGTTCTCTCCAACCCGGGCGGTATCGGGATGAATTGGGTTCTCGCGCTGCTGATATCGCTGGTTACCGGTGTCGTGATCGGCCTCTTCATCGGATTCTTCGTCGCCCGAGTCGGGATTCCCTCGTTCGTTGTGACCCTCGGCCTCTTCCTCGGATTTCAGGGGCTCCAGCTGATCATCATCGGCGCAGGCGGGCTCTATCGCATCCAGCAGCCGGAGATCATCGCCATCCAGAACAGCAACCTCCCGGTGTGGGGCGGATGGCTGATGCTCGCCGTGATTCTCACGATCTCGCTGGTGACGACCCTTCTCGACCGACGTCGGCGAACCCGGGCCGGTGTTCCCAGTCGCACCATCGCCCTGCTCTGGATTCGGCTTACAGTCATTGCCGTCCCCGGAGGCGTGGTCATCGCGCTCCTCAGCCAGAATCGAGGCACGGGATTTCTTGCGGTCACTGGCGTTCCGATCGTTGTGCCCATCACCCTGCTGGTCCTCTGGATCGGTACCTTCGTTTTGGACCGCACCAAATTCGGTCGTTATCTCTACGCTGTCGGCGGCAATGCCGAGGCAGCACGCCGCTCCGGAATAAAGGTGGTCGGGATCAAGTGGGCCGCCTTTGCGGTCTGCTAGACCCTTGCGGTCATATCCGGTGTGTTCAGCGCCAGCAAAGTCGGATCAGTGGATGCCGCGTTCGGCCGCGACATCGTATTGAGCGGTGTCGCCGCCGCGGTCGTCGGTGGAGTGAGCCTCTTCGGTGGTCGAGGGCGTCTGATCCATGCTGCTGTCGGAGCACTCGTGATCGCCGTCATCACTAACGGGCTTGGTCTGCTCAACCTGCCGGGCGGCGTCAATTTCCTCGTCACCGGTGGCGTCCTCATCCTCGCTGCCACAGTCGATGCTGTGTCACGGGTGCGAGCAGGCGGTTCGATCCTGCGCAGATAGCTCTTTCGGAACCACGGCCGTGCGCCGTCACGCCGGTCTCGTGTGCAACGGGCCACCGGCGCGAGTCGGTGAGACGGCGACACAAGGAATAGTCTGCGGCTGATCCCGTTAGTCCATTGAGTGACCACGACACTGCACCCCGGAGATTCCCTTTCCCGGCGCCAGCGCCTCGTCTACGTGATCGTGCTCGGTGCGCTCACCGCGCTCGGACCGTTCACGATCGACCTCTACCTCCCGGCGTTCCCGGCATTGCAAAGCGATCTCGGGGTGTCCCCGGCGATCATCCAGCTCACACTCACCGCCACGACCATCGGGTTCGGCGTGGGCCAGCTGCTCGTCGGTCCGTGGAGTGACAGGGTCGGCCGACGCATCCCCCTCATCGTGGCCAGCTCGGTGCACGTGCTCGCCAGCCTCGGGGCCGTGCTCTCGCCCGACATCATGTGGCTCGGATTCTTCCGGGTGCTGCAGGGCATGGGCGCGGCGGCCGGGGGAGTCGTGGCGATGGCCCTGGTGCGCGACCTGTTCGGCGGCATACCCCTCGTGCGCATGCTGTCGCGCCTCGCGCTCGTGAGCGGGCTCGCCCCCATCCTCGCCCCGGTGATCGGTTCGCAACTACTCCGCTTCGTCGATTGGCGGGGAATCTTCGTCTTCCTCACGGCCTACGGAGTGCTCGTGGTCCTTGCTGCGGTCTTCTTCATCGTGGAGACCTTGCCGCCGGCCCGGCGAGCGGACTCCGGCCACAGCACCGCACGGGAGCGGTACGGGGCGATCTTCAGCGATCGCATCTTCGTGGGGGTCGCGATCATCGGGGCGATGAGTTTCTCCGGGCTCTTTGCCTACCTCTCCTCGTCCTCCTTCCTGTTCCAGGAGGTCTACGGGCTCAATGCGCAAGAGTTCGGACTGCTGTTCGCCATCAACTCGGTCGGTGTCGTTGCCGGCGTGCAGGTGAGCTCCCGGCTCGCGCGTCGGGTCGGACCGCAGTGGATCCTCGCCAGCTCGACCGCGGTGCTCCTCGTCTCGTCGCTCACCATCGTGTTGCTCGACGCGCTGCATGTCGGGCTCCTTGGCATCCTGATTCCGTTATGGTTCTTCATCGCCGCCTGTGGCTTCAGCTTTCCGCTCGTGCAGGTGCTCGGACTGGTGAACCACGCTGGCGAGGCCGCAACCGCGGCATCCGTTCTCGGGGCTGTGAACTTCGGCCTCGCCGGGCTCATCTCCCCGATCGTCGGCCTGTTCGGCATCCACAACGCGGTACCGATGGGCACCGTGATGGCGGCGACGTCCGCGGTGTCGGTGCTCGCACTCTGGCTCGTGGTGCGTCCCCGAACGGTCCCCGCACTCGGTCACTGACCGCGCAAGCCCCTACTTCGTTTCGGGGTTGTTCAGTAGCGTTATCCCATGCCTGAAATCGAGCAGCCCGCGTCAACTCCCGAGCGGCAAGCCGCCCGAGTGAGCCGGCGCTGGCCGCTGGTGAGCGGCGGCATGGCGGTGCTGCTCGTCGCCGGTCTCGGGGCGATCATCGCCTACCGGGACAACAACCTGCCGTTCTCGTTCGACCTCGCCTTCCTCGGGGAGGTGGTGGAGCACCGGTCGGCGTTCTGGACCGTTCCGGCGTTGGTGATGAACAACATCGGCGGCGGCATCATCGGCACCCTCGTCGTGCCGCTCGCGGTCATCCTGCTGTTCCTGCTGTTCCGGATGAAGTGGGCGGCACTGTATTTCGCGATCGCGACGATCCTGAGTGCGGGTCTCGTGCAGCTGCTCAAGAACATCTACGAGAGACCGCGCCCGCAGGACATCCTGGTGACCGCGGATCCCGGGTCGTTCCCGTCCGGGCATACCGCCAATGCCGCCACCATGGCCGTGGTGCTTGCGCTGGTGCTTCGCCGCGTCTGGATCTGGTCCGCCGGGGTTGTTTACACGGTGATCATGCTGCTCAGCCGCACCTACCTCGGCGCGCACTGGCTGAGCGACACCATCGGAGGACTTGTGCTCGGCAGTGCCGTGGCGGTGATCGTCTGGGCGCCGCTCGCCCACCGCCTGCTCACGGAGCGGGAAAGACGTGTCGGACCGGTGCGTCCGAGCGAGTCCGGCCCAGCCGCCAACCGCTAGCGTTGTGTCATGAGAATCCTCCTCGTCGGCGCCGGTGGCGTCGGTAATGCGATTGCAAAGATCGCCGCCCGCCGCACTTTCTTCGAGACCATGATCGTCTGCGATTACGACCTTGCCCGAGCCGAAGCGACGATCGCCTGGATCGAGGCGAAACACGGTCCGCAGGGCTCGCGATTCGTTGCCGCCACAATCGACGCTTCTAATCCGGACGACGTGGCCGCCGTCGCCACGGCGCACGCGGTAACCCATGTCATGAACGCCGTCGAGCCGAAGTTCGTGCCGACGATCTTCGCTGGCGCGCTCGCCGCAGGGGCAGATTACCTCGACATGGCGATGAGCCTGTCGGAGCCGCATCCGTCAGAGCCGTATTCCGAGACCGGGGTGAAGCTCGGGGACGACCAGTTCGCCCAGGCCCCCGATTGGGAGACTGCCGGGCGCCTCGCCCTCGTGGGCATGGGGGTCGAGCCCGGGCTGAGCGATGTGTTCGCGCGCTATGCCGCAGACCACCTGTTCAGCGAGATCGACGAACTCGGGGTGCGCGACGGCGCGAATCTCGTGGTGCGCGATGACCTGGGCAACGAGATCTTCGCCCCCTCGTTCAGCATCTGGACCACGATCGAGGAGTGTCTCAACCCGCCGGTGATCTGGGAAAAGGATCGCGGCTGGTACACCACCGAGCCATTCAGCGAGCCGGAGGTTTTCGACTTCCCCGGGGGCATCGGTCCGGTCGAGTGCGTCAATGTGGAACACGAAGAGGTGCTTCTGATGCCGCGCTGGGTCGATGCACAGCGCGCGACCTTCAAGTACGGTCTCGGCAACGAATTCATCGGCATCCTCAAGACTCTGCATCAGCTGGGCCTGGACAGGACTACGCCCGTGCGAGTGAGGTCCGCCAATGGCCCGGTCGACGTGGCGCCGCGCGATGTGGTCGCGGCCGGGCTGCCCGATCCGGCGACCCTCGGACCGCGGATGAGCGGCACAACCTGTGCGGGCCTCTGGGTGACCGGCCTCGGGCTCGACGGCGCGCCGAAGGCCGTGTACCTCTACCACGTTGCCGACAACGACTGGACGATGGCCGAGTACGAGGCGCAGTGTGTGGTCTGGCAGACCGCGTTGAATCCGGTGATCGCGCTCGAGCTGCTCTCTTCGGGCGCCTGGGCCGGCAGCGGCGTGCTCGGCCCGGAAGCTTTCGACGCCGAACTGTTCCTCAATCTCATGGCGCTCCCCGAGGCGGACGGCGGCTACGGCCAGGCCTGGGGCCTCGAGGACCGCACCGTGCCGGTGTGAAGGCCGGCCTGTGAAGGTACTGGCGCTGGAACTGCATCGCGTCGCCATCCCATTGGTGCGACCGTTTGAGACCTCCTTTGGGCGCCAGATCGAGCGCCAAGTGCTGATCGTGCGCCTGCGAACGGATATCGGTGACGGCTGGGGCGAGTGCGTTGCCGGCACCGATCCCGTTTATTCGAGCGAGTATGTTGACGGCTGTGAGGCCGTGATCCGCCACTACCTCGGTCCGGTACTGCTCGCAGCCGGGGATGTCGTGGCAGAGGAGGTCACCGCGCTTTTCGCGTTCGTGATTGGGCACCGCATGGCCAAAGCCGTCATCGAGACCGCCGTTCTCGATGCCCAGCTTCGTTCTAGTGACACCAGCTTTGCCAGTTACTTCGGGGCCACGCGCACCGAGGTGGACTGCGGTGTCTCGGTGGGCATCGCCCCGACCATCCCCGCCCTGCTCGAGGAGGTCTCCCTCTATGTGGCGCAGGGTTACCGCCGCATTAAGCTCAAGATCAAGCCCGGGTGGGACCTCGAACCGGTCGCCGCGGTGCGCGAGCTGCTCGGTCCGGATGCCCTGCTCCAGGTCGACGCGAACACCGCGTACACCCTGCTCGACCTCGATCACCTGAGGCGACTCGACGACTACGAGCTGCTGCTCATCGAGCAGCCGTTCGTGGAGGACGACATCCGCTCGCACGTCTTCCTCGCCGGTGCCATCTCGACTCCGGTCTGCCTCGACGAATCGATCGTCAACACCGAGCTCGCGCTCGATGCGATCGATCGCGGAGCCACCAGCATCATCAATATCAAGGCGGGCCGGATGGGTGGCTACCTCGAAGCACTCGCTCTCCACGAGGCGTGCGTCGAGCAGGGAATCCCGGTCTGGTGCGGCGGGATGCTCGAGACCGGACTCGGACGAGCCGCGAATGTCGCGCTCGCCGCCCTGCCCGGATTCACCCTGCCGGGCGACACCTCCGCATCCGACCGGTACTTCGCCGAAGACCTCACCGAGCCCTTTGTCCTTCGAGATGGTCGACTCGCCGTTCCAACCGGCCCGGGCAGTGGGGTGACAGTGCGCGAAGAGCTCCTCGGAGCATGGGCGCAACGAGCGGTCGAAGTGCTGCGCGCGGGCTGAGCGGCCGGCCGCGACCCGCCATCCGCCCGTGACGCGCGCGCGCCTGCTCGCCCAACCGTCACCAGCTGTTGGCTGGGCACCGCCTTGGCGCACTTTGTGACGGTCGATGCCGGGCTGGCCGTGACGGTTGATGCCGGCCCGGCGGGCCCGGAGGAGACGGCGGGTGCGGGTCACTAGGCTGGCGAAATG
>JBBRDX010000168.1:0-5822 GCA_038203515.1 Actinomycetales bacterium
CGGCTTCGAGCTTCGAGAGGTGGGGGGCGGATGGCGCATCTACGTGCGCGGCGAGTATGACGACGTCGTGCGCGACTTCGTGCTCACGCAGAACCCGACGCGGCTCTCCCAGGCCGCGCTCGAGACGCTCGCCGTGATCGCCTACAAGCAGCCGATCAGCCGGGGCGCCATCGCGTCGATCCGAGCTGTCAATGTGGATTCCGTCGTGCGCACGCTCCTCGGTCGGGGACTCGTCACCGAGGCGTTCACGGACGGCGAGACCGGCGCAATCCACTATGCAACGACCGATCTCACCCTGATCCAGCTGGGCATCAACTCGATCGACGAGCTCCCAGCGATCTCGCCGCTGCTCTCCGACGGATCGGACGGCTTCGCCGATGTCTTCTGAACAGCACGAGTCCTCTGAACAGCCGATGTCTTCTGACTCTCCCTCCGGCACCGCGTCCGACGACGGAGTGCGCCTGCAGAAGCTCATGGCGGCCGCAGGCGTGGCCTCGCGTCGCGTCTCGGAGAACATGATCGAGGCTGGGCGAGTGGAAGTGAACGGCGAGGTGGTCACGGAACTGGGCCGCCGGGTGCTCGGGGCGGATCTCGTCTCGGTCGACGGGGTCGCGATCCAGCTCGACACCTCGCGGCGCTACCTCATGCTCAACAAGCCCGTCGGAATCGTCTCCTCCCTGCAGGACGATCGCGGGCGCCCCGACCTCCAGCGCTTCGTCGCCCGATTCGACGAGCGACTCTTCAACGTGGGCCGGCTCGACGCACAAACCTCCGGCCTGCTCATCCTCACCAACGACGGCGAACTCGCCCACGTGCTCGCGCATCCGTCGTTCGGGGTGATGAAGACCTACATTGCCAAGGTCGAGGGCCGAGTATCGCCGCAGACCGTTGCACAGCTCACCGGCGGCATCGACCTCGAAGACGGCCCGATCGCGGCCGACAAGGCGCGCGTCGTCGGCCAGGCGGGCGCTCGCGAGACGATCGTGGAGATCACGCTGCACTCCGGGCGTAACCGCATCGTGAGACGGATGCTCGAGGAGGTGGGCCACCCGGTCATCGACCTCGTGCGGCGCCAGTTCGGTCCGCTCCACCTCGGATCGCTCGCCGCCGGAGACATCCGCGACCTCACCAAGGCCGAGCTCGGCGCGCTGCTCCAGATCTCCCGGGACGCGACATCCGCCTCTGACGAGGGTGACTCCGAGGGGGGCGACTGATGGCCGTGCGGGCAATTCGCGGGGCGATCCAGCTCGACCGGGACGACCGGATCGAGGTCATGCACGCCACCGCCGAACTGCTGTCGAAGTCGCTGCACGCCAACGAGATCGACACCGACGCGCTCATCTCGGTGATGTTCACGGCGACACCGGACATCACCAGTGAGTTCCCCGCCCTCGCGGCGCGGGAGCTCGGGCTCGGCGACGTGCCCCTGATGTGCGCCGTGGAGATGGATGTCGCGGGCTCGATGCCGCGTGTCATCCGCCTGATGGCCCTCGTCGAGTCCGATACGCCGCGCGAGTACATCGTGCACACCTACCTGCGGGGCGCGGTCGCGCTGCGGCTCGACCTCGCCCAATAAACCCCCACCCACTAGAACCTCGCCCACGAGAACCTCACCACACGCCTTCGAGAGCAACGGAACCCCAGAGAATGAATGGAAGCCGCATGATCGGCCAGGTGCGCATCGTCGGCACGGGCCTGCTCGGCGCGAGCGTCGGCCTCGGACTGCGGGCCCTCGGCGTGGACGTGATCGTGCACGACTCCTCGCCCGCCAACCTGAGCCTGGCGATCGATTACGGCGCCGGCCGCGCCGCCCGCGACACCGACAATCCGCGACTCGTGGTCGTGGCCGTGCCTCCCGATGTCACGGCGCGGGTGATCGCGGATGAGCTCGCGGCCTTCCCGGACGCCCTGGTCACGGATGTCTCGAGCGTGAAGGTGGCGGTGCTGGCAGGCGTTAGAGAAGCCACAGCCGGATCGGGCCGAGCCGATGTGAACCGCTACGTCGGATCGCATCCGCTCGCCGGTCGCGAACGGGGCGGACCGATCTCCGCCAGGGGCGACCTGTTCCTCGGCCGACCCTGGGTCATCACCCCGCATGACGGAATGCCGGCGGCGCAGGTGGGAGTCATCGAAGACCTGGTGCTCGACCTCGGCGCGGTTCCCGTGATCATGACCGCCGAGCAGCACGACACCAGCGTCGCTCTCGTCTCGCACGTGCCGCAGGTGATCGCCTCCCTGCTGGCCCGGCGCCTCAGCGGAGGCACCGAATCAGCCCTCTCCCTCTCCGGGCAGGGCCTCCGCGACACCACCCGGATTGCCTCGAGCGATGCCGAGCTGTGGGTGCAGGTACTCGGGGCGAACGCGGCAGCGGTCACCGCCGTGCTGCGGGAGTACCGCGCCGATCTCGACCGGGCCATCGACACCCTCGAGGAACCCGAGTTGCCCGGCGCACGGCGCGCCCTCGCCGAGCTGCTCGCCGGCGGCAACGCCGGAGTCGCCCGCATTCCGGGCAAGCACGGCCAGGATCGGCGCTTCAACCAGATCGTGGTGATGGTCGACGACACGCCCGGAGAGCTGGCGCGCCTGCTCACCGAGATCGGTCACATCGGCGTGAACATGGAAGACCTGAGACTCGAACACTCGCCGGGACAGCAGATCGGCCTTGCCGAGATCTCGGTTGTTCCCGAAGCCGAGGCGGGACTCGTCGCCGATCTCGAGGCTCGCGGCTGGCGCATTGCGCAGGTGGGCGCGTGAGCGGCGGCACTGTGAGCGGCGAACCTCGCGTCGTCGTGGCCATCGACGGTCCGGCCGGAAGCGGCAAGTCCAGCGTGAGCCGGGCATCCGCTCGCGCGCTCGGCTTCGACTACCAGGACAGCGGTGCCGCCTATCGGGCGCTCGCGTGGTTCGCGCTGGAGAGCGGCATAGACACCGGGGACGCCGAGGCCGTGATCGCATCGCTTCCCGCGTTCGACTACCGGATCGGTATCGACCCCGACGACTACTTCGTGCGGGTCGGAGGAGTGGATGTCACGCACGCGATCCGTGACCCCCGCATCTCGGCCGTCGTGAGCCAGGTCGCCCGGGTTCCGCTGGTGCGTGCCTACCTCGTCGACCTCTTCCGCGGGGTCATCGAGCACAGCGGACGACCGGGCATCATCACCGAGGGACGGGACATCACCACCGTCGTCTGCCCGGGCGCGGATACCCGGATACTGCTCACGGCATCCGAAGAAGCTAGAATGACAAGGCGTTCCGCTGAGTTACCGTCGGAGTCGGCTGCGGCCGTTGCCGAAAAGCTCAGTTCTCGAGACGCCCAGGACTCCCGGGTTGTCGACTTCATGAACGCCGCCGAGGGTGTGACCACCCTCGATTCAACAGATCTCGACTTCGACCAGACCGTGCAGGCGGTTGTAGCCCTCGTGGCTCCGGTAAAGCCGCTGAAGTAATTTTCGCTGGTCGAGTAGGCCGTCCATAATTTTTGTTGGTCGAGTAGGCCGTCCGCGGCCGTATCGAGACCCCCTAAAGGAAATCCCCATGCCAGACAACAACGACCAAGAGCACGACGAATACGGCGATCTCGATCCCAGACTGAGCGAGAAGCTCGCCGTGCTCGACGAGTCCGACGCGCTCATGCGGTCGAACGCGCTGCGTGCGGGCCTCGAGGACTACGACCTCGACGAGGAAGACCGCGACCTCCTCGATTTCGCATCGGATGATCCGGATGCCGTCATCTATCTGCCGGCGCTGCCCGTGCTCGCGATCGTCGGTCGTCCCAACGTGGGCAAGTCGGCGCTCGTCAACCGCATCCTCGGTCGTCGCGAAGCCGTCGTGCAAGACACCCCCGGTGTCACGCGCGACCGCGTCACCTACAAGGGCGAGTGGGCCGGACGCAAGTTCACCCTCGTCGACACCGGTGGCTGGGAGCCCGATGCCAAGGGCATCAACGCCTCCGTCGCCGCCCAGGCCGAGATCGCTATCGACCTCGCCGACGCCGTGCTCTTCGTCGTGGACGCCACGGTGGGCGCGACCAGCACCGACGAGCATGTCGTGCGCATGCTGCGCTCCACGAGCAAGCCCGTGATCCTTGCCGCCAACAAGGTGGATGACGCCCGCCAGGAACCGGAAGCCGCGAGCCTCTGGAGCCTCGGACTCGGTGAGCCGTGGCCGGTGTCCGCCCTCCACGGTCGCGGCGTCGCCGACCTGCTCGACCACGTGCTCACCATCCTCCCCGAGGTGTCGACCGTCGCAAAAGAAGAGGTCGGCGGACCGCGTCGGGTCGCGATCCTCGGTCGTCCGAACGTCGGCAAGTCCAGCCTGCTCAACAAGGCCGTCGGCGAAGAGCGTGTCGTCGTCAACGAGCTGGCCGGAACCACGCGCGACCCGGTCGACGAACAGGTAGAGCTCGGTGGCAAGGTGTGGCGTTTCGTCGACACCGCGGGCATCCGTCGTCGCATGAATCTCGCCCAGGGCGCCGACTTCTATGCCTCGCTGCGCACCAGTGCGGCGCTCGAGAAGGCCGAGGTGGCCGTCATCGTGCTCGACGTGAGTGACGTGATCAGCGAGCAGGACGTGCGCATCATCGACCTCGTGCTCGAGTCGGGTCGCGCGCTCGTGCTCGCCTTCAACAAGTGGGACCTGATGGATGACGACCGCCGTCGCTACCTCGAGCGTGAGATCGAGCAGGACCTCGCCCATGTGGCGTGGGCTCCGCGGGTCAACATCTCCGCCAAGACCGGCCGTCACCTCGAGAAGCTGGTTCCCGCGCTCGAGCTCGCGCTCGCGTCGTGGGACACCCGCATCCCCACCGGCAAGTTCAACGCACTCGTCGCGGAGCTCGCGTCCGAGCATCCGCACCCGGTGCGCGGTGGAAAGCAGCCGCGCATCCTGTTCGGTACCCAGGCCGCGACCCGTCCACCGACGTTCGTGCTGTTCACCACCGGATTCCTCGACCCCGGGTACCGTCGGTTCATCACGCGGCGCCTGCGCGAGATCTTCGGCTTCGAGGGCAGCCCGATCAACGTGAACATGCGCGTGCGCGAGCGCCGCAAGCGCACCTAGCCCGCCGCTGGCCGTTGGTTGAGTAGGTCGCTCTAGCGACCGTATCGAGACCCCGGGTAGTGCACACTTAACAGATGTCTGACCGACCTCCGCCCCTTCCTCCGGGATATATCCGTGATCCTGGCGATGCCTGGGTGTACGGCCCCGACGGCGCAAAGTTCTGGGGACTTTTTGGCGCCGCCGGACTGCTGGTGTGGCATCCGTCGCTGGGCATCCTGTTGCAGCACCGCGTCGGCTGGAGCCACTTCGGTGGCACCTGGGGACTCCCCGGCGGGGCACGCAAGGAGGGCGAGAGTGCTTTCGACGGCGCACTGCGCGAGGCGGCGGAAGAAGCGACGGTGCCGGCTCACCTGCTGCGAATCATCCATACCTCGGTGCTCGACCTCGGGTACTGGTCCTACACGACCGTCGTGGCCGAGGCGATCGAGGTCTTCGAGCCGATAATTGCGGATGCCGAGAGCGCCGAACTGCGCTGGGTGCCGGTATCGGAGGTCGACTCCCTGCCCCTGCACCCGGGCTTCGGCGACGCCTGGGCTGGACTGCGCACCTACCTCACCCTGTAGCAGTTGCTGGTCGAGTAGGTCGCTCTAGCGCCGCGCTGGTCGAGTAGGTCGCTGTAGCGCCGCGCTGGTCGAGTAGGTGTTGCTCGTCTCCCGGAGTGACGACGTAGGCGTCTTCGCCGGTGACGATGGGTTTTAGCGCTTCAGGATTTGGTATCCGGTCGTCGGCGGCGTCAGGCTGACGATGTCCGGATAGACGAATGG
>JBBRDX010000169.1:0-5819 GCA_038203515.1 Actinomycetales bacterium
ATCGGAATCCGCACGCCGGGCTCGTCAGGCCCGAGGGGCTCGAGCGTGGCGAGCTGCGAGTCGAGCAGCGACGCCGGCATGAAGTGGCCGTGGCGATGCTGCATCCGTGACTCGAGCAGCTCGCTCGAGCCGTCGAGGAAGACGAATCGGGTGGAGGGCGCTGCCGCGCGGATCGATGCACGATAGACCCTCGTGAGTGCCGAGCAGGCCATGACGAGACCGTCGGATGCGGCGGCCAGCTCGGCGCCGACGAGCGCGAGCCAGGGCATCCGGTCATCGTCGGTGAGTGCATGTCCCGCGGCCATCTTCGCCACGTTCGCGGCCGGATGCAGGTCGTCGGCATCGCGGAACGGCACGCCGAGCGCCGCGGCGAGAGCGATGCCGACCGTGGTCTTGCCGGAGCCGGAGACGCCCATGACAACGATGAGCGGCACTGGCATGCCACACAGAGTAAGCCCGACCGCACGCACTAGCCTGAATGCGGCACTTTTTCGAGACTCGGAGCAGGGAGCAATCATGGTCGACGCACAGGCAAACATCGGGGTCGTCGGGCTTGCGGTCATGGGCAGCAACCTCGCCCGCAACCTCGCGAGCCGTGACGGAAACACAGTCGCCGTCTTCAACCGCAGCCACGAGAAGACCGACACCCTTCTCGCGGAGCACCCGGAAGCCAACTTCGTCGGCACGACGAGCTACGCGGAATTCGCCGCCGCCCTCACGAAGCCGCGTGCCGCCCTCGTCATGGTGCAGGCGGGCCCGGGAACGGATGCCGTGATCGACGAACTCGTGAAGGTCTTCGAACCCGGGGACATCATCGTCGACGGCGGCAATGCGCTCTTCACCGACACCATCCGCCGCGAGAAGGCGATGCGCGAGACAGGCATCAACTTCGTGGGCGCCGGCATCTCGGGAGGCGAAGAGGGCGCCCTCAAGGGCCCATCGATCATGCCAGGCGGTTCGGATGATGCGTGGCAGACTCTCGGCCCGATCCTCGAGTCGATCGCCGCCGTAGTCGACGGTGAACCCTGCGTCACGCACGTCGGCCACGACGGTGCCGGACACTTCGTGAAGATGGTCCACAACGGCATCGAGTACGCTGACATGCAGCTCATCGGCGAGGCCTACGACCTCATCCGTCGCGGCACGGGAAAGACCCCGGCCGAGATCGCCGACATCTTTACCGAGTGGAACACCGGCGAACTCGAGAGCTACCTCATCGAGATCACCGCCGAGGTGCTTCGCCAGGTGGACGCCGAGACCGGCACGCCTCTCATCGATGTGATCCTCGACCAGGCCGGATCCAAAGGCACCGGAGCCTGGACCGTTCAGACGGCGCTCGACCTCGGCATCCCGGTCTCCGGCATCGCGGAGGCGGTGTTTGCGCGTTCCGTCTCGTCGAAGCCGGCCCAGCGTGCCGCGGCCGCCGCGCTGCCCGGACCGACCACGTCCCCGGTTGAGAATGTGGACGGCTTCATCGAGGGTGTTCGACAGGCGCTCTACGCCTCAAAGGTGATCGCCTACAGCCAGGGCTTCGACGCGATCGTCGCCGGTGCCGAGCAGTACGACTGGGACATCGAAAAGGGCGAGATCGCCAAAATCTGGCGCGGTGGCTGCATCATCCGCGCCCGGTTCCTCAACCGCATCACCGAGGCCTACGCCGAGAATCCCGAGCTCGTCTCGCTCGTCACGGCGCCATTCTTCACCGATGTGGTGGCGAAGACCCAGGACTCCTGGCGCAACGTGGTCTCGGATGCTGCGCACGCGGGCATCCCCGCGCCGGTATTCGCGTCATCCCTCGCCTACTACGACAGCCTCCGCGCCGATCGTCTTCCTGCCGCGCTCACCCAGGGCCAGCGCGACTTCTTCGGAGCGCACACCTACAAGCGCATCGACAAAGAGGGCACCTTCCACACGCTGTGGAGCGGGAACCGCACGGAGATCGAGACCGAGGGCAGCTCGCTCTAGGCCAGCACTGGGTCGCAGGTCACTCCTGCGCGTGGGTGCGGCCAGCGGGCCGACCGCTGCCAGTCGCTGCATCCGCCACTTTGTCGCGGTGGCAAAAACGCATCCCGGAGGGAGGCGTAACCCCCGCCGGGACCGCCACGGTGCGCCGCGAGCAGTCGTAACCCCCGCCACCGACCTACTGCGGGCCGGCCACCCCCGCCGGGACCGCCACGGTGCGCCGCGAGCAGGCGTAACCCCCGCCGGGACCTACTGCTGGCCGGCCACCCCGCCAGTCCCCCAGGCCAGCGCCACGACCCTCACAACCCGGCCGCGAAGTCGCGCACATGCCGCACGGAGGCGGCGTAGACATCCGGAAGCGCCGCCCGAAACAGCTCGTCGCCGAAATGGCACACGCCGGGAACTATGCGCTCGACCACCGTCACCCCGGCGTCGCGCAGTGTTCGCGTGTAGGCGAGTCCTTCATCGCGGCACGGATCGAGCTCATTGACCGAGATGGCATGGGGTGGAAGACCCCGCAGGTCATGAACGGTCGCGAAATACGGCCAGGCCAGCGGGTTGCGACTGTTCGCGCGATCCGGGTCGTAGAGATCGCGCAGGATGCTGTTGAGCGCGTTGCTCATGAAATAGCCGTCGTTCTCGGCGAGGGAGGGCAGCTCCGGCGGATTGTGCTCCGGCAGCCATTCGTAGCGACCCGAGATGTACGGCACCGAGGCGTAAACGCCGTCGATTCGGATGCCCTCGATTCGGACGCCGTCGACGAGGTTTGCGCGTCCCTCCCGTGCGGCCCGGATCGTGGCGGCAAGAGCGAGATTCGCGCCACCCGAATCGCCCTGGAGTACGAGCGCGGAGATGCCGAGCTCGGCCCGGTTCGCCGATACCCACCGCGCGGCGGCCGTGACGTCGTCGAGCCCCGCCGGAAAGGGATGATGGCCGGTCTCATCGACGGCGTTCTGGAACTCAACTCCCACCACGACCAGGCCGGCGGCGGCGAGCTCGTCCCGCCAGCGGGTGTAGACGGCGTTGCCGCCGCCGAGCATCACCATGCCCCCGCCGTGCACATGCAGGATGCCGGGCAGCGGCCCCGAGGCATCCGAGCGCCGATACACCGAGAGCACCAGGTCGCGGCCCTCGGGCCCCCGGATGACGCGGGTGGACCGCGCAACGCCCTCGACGGGCGGCAGCTCGGCCAGGAGCGCGTCGAAGAGTGCCTCGAGGCGCGACTCCGCCCGCCGGCTGAACGTCATGCGATCGTCGAGGGAGTCGTGCGGCGAGATGCGGGGAGGGGAGGTGCGCTCACCGAGCCGGAACGGTTCCATCGCCGCGAGCATCCGCGCGTCTGAGCGAGGGTCGGTGGCCAGGGTGCAGTCGGGGTTGCCGAGCCGCCCGGGCAGCGGCGAGGGCGAAGGTGTCGACATCGACGGGTCTCCAATCTCGATCTACAGGGTCGATGCACGATACCGCGCGGGCTCCGCAATCGGCCGTGGGCGTGACAAGATCGAATCGCCATGAACTATGACGACGAGCCCGAACTGGCCGGCTATGTGCCGACCGAGGGCGTACCGCGCCGCCGGCGGATGAGGTTGGTGCTGCGCATCGTGGTCGTGCTGGGCATCGCCTGCCTCGTGCTGCCCGGCATGCTCACGACGATGTCTGTCGCGTCCGCCACCGCACAGGATGCCTGTAACGCCTGGGTGGAGTATGAAGCGCCGGAGGCCACCGGGGTATCCGCTCGCTTCGAACTGTTCGGTGCCGGCGGGCCGGGCTGGCAGTGTTACGCGATGGGCGCTTTCGGCGGCGACAGGAACGTGGCCTCTCTCGGACTCATCCCGATCTCGCCCATCCTGTCACCCGTGCCGAAACCCGGAAGGAATGCCTAGGCTGTGGCCCGACGGCTGGCCCGGCGGCTGGCCTAGTGCAGCCCCTGTGCCCGCAACTGCTCCCGAACCTCGCGACGGATCACCTTGCCGATGAGTGACTTCGGCAGCTCATCCACGGCGATGATCCGCTTGGGAACCTTATATCCGGCGAGGTTCGGGCGCACGAAGTCACGCAGGCCCTGCTCGTCCAGCTCCGCCCCGGGAGTGAGCATGACGGCGGCCACCACCTCCTCGCCACTGTGGTCGCTCGGCAGGCCGACGACCGCCACATCCGCAACGGACGGATGCGACCGCAGGGCGTCTTCGACCTCGCTCGGCGCCACATTGAAACCACCGGTGATGATCAGTTCCTTGATGCGGTCGACGATGCTCACGAAGCCGTCGGCGTCGATCGTGACGATATCGCCCGTGCGGAACCACGGGCCGGCGTCGTCTCCGTCAGCCGCCGGCACGAAGACCTCTGCCGTCTCCTCGACTTTCTTCCAGTAGCCGGAGAACACCTGGGGTCCACGCACGATCAGCTCGCCCTCGTCACCGGCGGCTCGGTCGACCGTGGGATTCTCCGGGTCCACTACCCGCACTTCTGTGTTGGGCAGCGGCAGCCCGACGGTGCCGGCGCGTCGGCTCGGGCCCACCGGGTTGGCCATGAGCACGGGGCTCGTCTCCGACAGTCCGTAGCCCTCGACGAGATATCCGCCGGTGCGCTTCTCCCAGGGCTCCACGACGGATGGCGACAGCGGCATGGCCCCGGAGATCGCTATCTCGATACCTTTCAGCGACACTCCCGCCTCATCGGCCGCGGCGGCAAGGCGCTCGTAGATCGGAGGCACCGCGGGAAGGAAGGTCGCCGGATGCTTCCTCACGACCGTGAGCACCAGGTCCGGGTCGAATTTGGGAAAGAGCACCAGCCGCGACCCCATGCTCATCGCGAACGTCAGACACAGGGTGAGTCCGTAGGCATGGAACATGGGCAGCACCGCGTAGACCACCGAGGTGCCACGGTGGACCGTCGGCACCCAGGCCCGGGCCTGTGCGGCGTTGCTGGCGAGGTTGAGGTGTGTGAGCGTGGCACCCTTCGGAAGTCCAGTCGTGCCGCTGGTGTACTGGATCAGCGCGACATCCGCTGCCATGGGCCGGAAGATGTGGTCGTCCACGGTGGGGTGATCGAGGAGCTTATGCCAGGCAACGGTGCCCCGCACGGCCGTGGTGAGGGCGGCGCGGGACTCGCGTGCCTTCGCGATCGGGAGTCTCAGGAGCGCGCGGGTGGTGACGGGCATCGCCCGGGTGATGTCGATGGACACGATCGACTCGACCGCGACATCCGCCGGGAACTGCTGCACGGTGTCTACGACGTTGTTCCACACGATCGCGACTTTCGCTCCGTGGTCTTCGAACTGGTGCCTGAGCTCACGGGGCGTGTACAGCGGGTTGTGTTCGACGACGATCGCCCCGAGACGCAACACCGCGTAGAACGCGACGACGTGCTGTGGGCAGTTCGGCAGTACCAGGGCGACGGTGTCGCCCTTTTGCACCCCGAGCAGCCGTAGCCCCTCCGCCGCGCGAAGGATCTGCTCGCCCAGCTGGGCGTAGGTGGTGGTCGCGCCGAAGAACTCCAGCGCGATGTTGTCGCCGAACTCGCTGACGGACGCCTCGACGAGGTCGAACAGAGACCCCGTCGGCAGCTCGATCTGGTGTGGAACGCCCTCCGCATAGCTGGAGAGCCACGGCCGAAGGGGGGAGAACGTCATGGAGCTAAGCCTACGAGAGCAGCGCCCACCCGATTGTGCGGTGAGGATTCAGGCGGCGCCCTCGAACATCGAGGTCACCGAACCGTCACTGAATACCTCGCGGATCGCGCTCGCGATCAGCGGCGCGATCGGCAGGACGGTCAGGGTCGGGAAGCGCTTCTCCTCGGGGACCGGCAGGGTGTCGGTCACCACGACCGAGTCGATGAAGTCACTCTGCAGGATCTCGGAT
>JBBRDX010000170.1:0-5807 GCA_038203515.1 Actinomycetales bacterium
CTTGCCCTGCGTGGTCGGCTTATAGGGTTTGCCTGTGATGGGCTCGACCCCGAGCGAGGTGACATAGGCGACGAGCTGGCCGAGGACCCCGCGGCGGGACGGGTTCAACGCCGCCCCGTTATCGCTGAGCCGCCGTTGCGGAACCCCGCGAGCGGCAATCCTTTTGGAGACGACCGCGATCGCCCCGGCCGAGGTTTCACCCCAGGCAACATGGGAAGCGACTGCGAGGCGGGAGTGGTCATCGATGAGCTGGAAGATCACACACTTCCGACCACCAGTGAGGACATACTCGGTCCCATCGAGCTGCCAGCAGGCATTCGGCGCCGGATAAACAAACCGCCGATACGACGCCCGCGGTTTCTTCTTCGGCTCCAACCGGGCGAACCGCGCGTCACGGAAAATGCGGGCCAGCGAGGCGACCGACGGGATCGGCTCCATCCCCAGCGATCGCATTTTCTCGTGCACACTGATCGGCCCATGATCCAACCCGGACTGTTCCAGCGCGGACCGCACCGGGACCGCCTGCGCAGCGACCTCATCAGTGATCCGAGTCGGGCTCGCTGCCGGCCGCCTGGACCGCGGCGCGAGAGCTGCAGCCTGCCCCTCAGTGAGCGCCCGTTCTCGGATCGCATAGAACGTCTTCCTCGCGATCCCGTGGTTGGGACAGAACGTCGTCACCGACCCGCTTGGCGCATCATCAGGCCACTGGGCGATCGCAAGGCGGACACGGGGATCAACATGTTCAACAGGGCTGATGCCTCAAACATCGAGGAGAAGTGTCACCACCAAAACCACCCGAAATATCACCGAACTGATGAGGCAGAACTGTTACCGATGTCCTGAGACATACAAGAAGTTCCGTAAAGCGTCGCCCGCGCCCCAGTCTCGCAGTGAGTTTTTCGAGCGGCGTTGTTCAACGGGAGCAAACGACGTGAACCAATTCTCGCTCAGCAGCATCAGCGCACTGACTGGGAGGCTCACGCGGATCTTCGTATCGGTCGAGAGAGAGGAGAGCAGGTAGCCGAGGGCGTACTGAACGACAGTCCAGCGGGCTTCGTCCTCGCTTACGGCAAAGCATGCCGTAATAACTTGAGCGAGCGTCGCGGCGCCGACGGCACCGTCGAACCATTCGACTCGATTCTCTGGTTGGTCAACGTTGGAGTCCGAGTCCCACCGCGTTCACACCACAGCATCTGAATTCCAACCGACAGGAAGAACTGCGGCAGTGTGGCGGGCGAGGAATATTGACATCGCTACGTTGAGCGTTGCAAGCGCATCCTCTGCATCCTGCGATGAGAATACCGACCCGTCGGATCGCCGTAGCTCCCCGAGGTGCGTGATCGTGTGACGTTCAGTTGATCGGACGTAGTCTCGCACCTCGGACGCCGATGTATCCGCGCGTGGCTCGATCCGGATGTTCCACCCTCCGCAGTCGACGCGCACCCCGCCACTGAAGGTCCGAGTCCTCGATGCGCAGGCTTCATAGCCATCGTGAACTGACCATCCGTTTGGCACCATGAAGGAAACGCGATCGAGCTGATCTCCCGAACCGACCTCGGCTCGGCCGATTTGATGGCCCCCTATCGTGGTCCCCGCCCTCTCCGTATCGTGAGAGGCTGTCGGGCTTTCGGATGGAGGCAAGGGCACTCCTGGCTGCAGCACTGAAAAGTGCGGGTCTCCGCTCCATCCGCCACCGGCTCGAGTCAGCACCTCGACTGTTTCCGGAGTTGTTGGCCTTGCACCATCGACAAGTACTTGAGGGCGGGTGCTGAGATCGGGCCTGACAATTCCATCCCATTCTTGACTTTCGAACTCAAAGCCGCCCGAATGAAGGGCGAGATGATCGTCGCCGATGGTCGGTGGGTCGTACAGATGCCGAATGGGAATCGGAAGGTCGTGGAGAATTCTCAGCTCGATCCCGTCCACTGGGTGTTCAACCCTCATGTCGTGCCCGCACATCGGCACTTCTATCACGGGACCGCCTCCTACTCTTTCTCGCGCTATTCCGTCATCCGACAGCAATCATCTCGTCCTTTCGACAGAGAAAGTTGACGCCCTCCCTATCTCGCTTACCGCCGCCGAATGCGCCAAGCGCTGACAGTGCGAATGCTGCGACGGTCAGGATAGTGATGAAGATGTGCGCGGTGAGCATTAGCTCGGTTTCGCGTGGGCTTCAGCCGAGGATCTCGTGCAGTGCCTCGTCTACGGAGCGGCAAAGCCGGGGGAGGATCTGTCCGAACATGGATGCCTTTATGGAGCCGTACTCATCGTCTGAGTAAGGCGTGATGTAGCCCACTACTTCGCCGCCGTCGACGACTTGCAGTTCTGCTCCATAGCCGAGAGCTCCGCCTGTCCTCGCGTTTGTGTTCCGCATCAGAATGTCGCGGTCAGCGAATTGGATAGAAACCGGGCTGTGCTGCGTTCCGGCGATGAAGGTACTGCTGAGTGATGTCATTCGTGAAAGCTATCGACTTTTCCTCGAACCACCAAGGTTCCTGAATCGACGCCCCAATGGACGGAAGGATCAGCCTCTTCCAGACGCCGGTTCGCTGTGACACAGGGTCGCGCAGCTCCGTATCGGCTAGCGAATACTTCTCACCGTTCCCCTGGTGCTCTCGCTAATCGCGGCAGGGATGCCCGGGCCGAGGATGATCGTCAGCCATTTATCGTCGCCGAGGTTCAGCTTCACCGACCCAGTCGTATCGTGCTCGCCGTCTAGCGCATCTGCTTGACCTTCAGGCAGTTGGTACACCTGACCGCCGTAATGAAGTTCGACCCGTTTCGAAGTCATGGAACACCTTTCGCAGAGCCCTGCTTAGCGCAGGGTGAACATGAAGGTTACGGGTAGCCGACGACAGTCGGGTGGAGCGAGAGGACGGCCAGTGGACCGGCACAGTTGCAGTAAGCAAGCCGAAAAATAGTGGAGGATTTTCTGAAGATGCGCGGAGGATTCTGGTTCAGAAGCTCTGATTACCACGAAGCGAGACCAGTGTCTGTATGGGTAATCTGAGTTGAATTGAGTAATGCAATCGACCCACAACAGTCCCAAGTTTGGGACATAGGAAAGCCCTGAGCCCCCGGTTCGGGGCTTTCCGCAACTCTGGGCTCGGTAGTCCCGGTGCACGCGCGGGTCCCGGTGCAAGCGCGCGACCGCGGACAGCGCGACCCCTGCCGCGCCATCCCCCGCGCGCCCCGCCGGGTGATCCCTGCGCCTCGCCCGCCACCGCTCGAGATGCCGTGTCCGGTACGTGTCCTGTGACATCGATATCCGACCCCCTCGACCGGTCGAGCAACCATCACTCTTGTAGATACCGGTCAAGGGGGAGTTCTAGGACTGGGTGGGACGATCCTGCGGGCAGTAGCTCTCAGCGCCCACCCTCGAGATCGCGGCTGCGCTGCGCGACCCCACCGACCCCATAGGGGTAGTCGTCGGCACGCGGTGCGCTCGCCGTGGTGAGGCTGGCCAGTTCGTCGGGTGAGAGCTGCAGGTCTACCGCGCCGAGGTTGTCGGTGAGCTGCGTCACGGTGCGGGCACCGAGGATCACCGAGGTCACAGCGGGCTGGGCACCGAGCCAGGCGAGGGCGACCTGCGATGAGCTTGCGCCGTGGGCATCCGCAATCGTCTTCACCGTGTCGATGACGGTCCAGGTCTGCTCGCGCGCGTTGCGCTGCTTCCAGGCCTCCATGCCGCGCTCGGGGTTCTCGCCGAGGCGTGTGGCCCCGGTCGGTGCCTGGTCGCGCACGTACTTGCCACTCAACCAGCCGCCGCCGAGGGGCGACCATGGCAACAGGCCGATGCTCGCGTCGAGGGCTGCCGGTACGACCTCGTGCTCGATGTCGCGCACCAGCAGGCTGTACTGCGGCTGCAGGGTGACGGGTGGCGCCCAGCCGTGGGCCTTCGCCGCGTGCACGGCCTTGGTCAGCTGCCAGCCGAGGTAGTTGGAGAATCCGTAGTACGCGATCTTGCCCTGGGCGATGGCGTCGTTCAAAAATCCGAGAGTCTCCTCGATCGGGGTCAGGGCATCCCACGCGTGCACCTGGTAGAGGTCGATCTGCTCCACCCCGAGACGGCGGAGGGATGCGTCGAGCGCGCGTCCGAGGTGGCGACGGCTGAGCCCAAGGTCATTGGGACCGGTGCCCATCGGGAAGCGCCCCTTGGTGGCGATCACCACCTGCTCGCGCTCGGTCGGATGAGAGGCGAGCCAGGAGCCGATGATCTCTTCCGAGGTGCCGGAGCTGTAGACATCCGCAGTGTCGATGAAGGTTCCGCCAGCCTCGAGAAAGGCGTCGAGAATGAGGTGGGATGTGGCTTCGTCGGCCTCCGCGCCGAAGGTCATGGTGCCGAGGGCATGGGCCGAGACCGCGGTGCCGCTGTTTCCGAGTGTGCGATATTCCATAGGTTTTACGGTAGCCCCGATCTCGCGTCGCGCTAGCCCGGCTGCACGCCCCGGCCCGATCCCGTAGATTTCTGTGTAGGTTTCGTTGACCCGATGTGGTGCACGATGTAGTGCACGAGCCGTGAGCGAACAGAGATCGAGGAGCACAAATGAGCGAGTACGTCGTCACCAATCCCGCAACCGGAGCCCGGGGATCAGTCGTCCCTCCGGCCACGGATGCCCAGCTGGATGTCGCCCTCGGCGCTGCCGACACGGCTCACCGCAGCTGGTCCCGCACCAGCACGCTCGCCGAGCGAAGCGCTCTCGTGCAGCGGGTCGCCGAGCTGCACGTCGAGCGCCGCGAGATGCTCGCCGAGATCATCGTTCGCGAGATGGGCAAGCCGCTCGACCAGGCCCTCGGCGAGGTCGATTTCAGCGGAGCTATCTACTCCTATTACGCCACCAACTGTGAGAAGTTTCTCGCCGACGAGCAGATCGAACTTCTCGACGGCGAGGGCAGCGCGTTCATTCGGCGCTCCTCACTCGGCCCGCTGCTCGGCATCATGCCGTGGAATTTTCCGTACTATCAGGTGGCCCGGTTCGCCGGACCCAACCTCGTGCTCGGCAACACCATCCTGCTGAAGCATGCGGGCCAGTGCCCCGAGTCCGCGGCGGCGATCGAGCAGATCTTCCACGATGCGGGATTCCCCGCGGGCGCGTACACCAATATCTACCCGTTCAGCGAGCAGATCGCCGACCTGATCGCCGATCCGCGCCTGGTCGGGGTCTCGCTCACCGGTTCGGAGCGGGCGGGAGCTGCGGTCGCCGAGGTGGCTGGCCGCAACCTCAAGAAGGTCGTGCTCGAGCTCGGCGGGTCGGATCCGTTCATCCTGCTCAGCACCGATGACCTCGATGCCACGGTGGATGCCGCCGTCTCGGGTCGCATCGACAACAACGGCCAGGCCTGCAATGCGGCGAAGCGCTTCGTGGTGCTCCGCGATCTGTACGAGGACTTCCTCGCCCGCTTCACCGCGAAGCTCATTGCCGCGACCCCCTCAGACCCGATGGCGGATGGCACGGTGCTCGGCCCCCTGTCGTCGGCTTCGGCTGCGGATCGCCTCGACGAGCAGGTGGAGCGCGCCATCGCCCAGGGCGCGACCGTCGTCGCTCGCGGCGATCGCACCGGAACCTACTTCCCGTCGGTGGTGCTCACGGGAGTCACCCCGGAGATGGATGCCCACCACGAGGAGTTCTTCGGGCCGGTGGCGATCGTCTACAGCGTGGAAGACGAGGACGCGGCGGTCACCGTTGCCAACGACACCCCGTTTGGCCTCGGGTCCTACCTGTTCTCCACCGACTCGGCGCAGGTGCTACGCGTGGCCGACCAGATCGAGGCCGGCATGGTCTTCGTCAACGGCGTCGGGCTTGACA
>JBBRDX010000171.1:0-5805 GCA_038203515.1 Actinomycetales bacterium
ACCGCAACGTAGCCGAGCGGCACCAGACCCAACAGCGACACCCCGGCGGCCATCGCGATGATGACCCCCCGGGGAACGTTGTCGGAGTCGGGTCACCGGCCGAGTCCATTCATGCCGAGTCCGTTCGTGCCGTATCCATTAATGCCGAGTCTATTCATGCCGAGTCAGAGAAGTCCGGCCGCGGTCATGAGGTCGGTGACCCGGCGGCTGTCGAGCTTCGACGGATCGAGCACCGGGGCATCCAGGTCGACGAGCGGCACGAGGGCCTTGTTCGCGCCAACATCGCTCGCGACCGGGTATTCGAAGGAACTGCCGGTCTGCAGGACTCCCTGGCCGCCCTTTCCGGTAATGAACGCGAGGAAAGCCTGTGCCGCGACCGGGTTCTTCGCCGTCTTCAGCACGCCGCCGCCGGAGGTGCTCAGGAAAGCGCCGGGATCCTTGTTCTTGAAGTAGTGAAGCTTCGTGTTGTCGCTGTTCTCGCCCGTGCCGGACTGGTCGCCGTACCAGTAGTAGTGGTAGATCACACCTGCCGGGATCTCACCGGCGTTGACCGCTTTCATCACGGTGCTGTTGCTCTTATACACGGTGGAGTTCTCCTTCATCGACGCGAGCCAGGCGGATGTCGCCTTCTCACCCTTCAGCGCCAGGAGAGCGCTGACGATGGCTTCGAAGTCGGCGCCCGACGGCGAGGCCGCCCAGCGGCCCTTCCACTTCGCATCCGCCAGGTCGAGCAGGGATGACGGCAGCTGGCTCTCCGAGACCAGGGACGGGTTGTAGACGAAGACCGTGCTGCGCGCCGCGATACCGGTCCAGTGACCCGACGACGGCCGGTAGGCCTTCGGCACCTGCGCGAGAGTCGCAGCGTCTACTGGCGCGAAGAGCTTCGCATTGTCGACGAGGCTCATCGCCGGGGAGTTCTCGGTGAGGAAGACATCGGCGGGCGAGGCACTGCCCTCCTGCACCAGCTGGTTACCGAGTTCGGAGTCGTCGCCGTTGCGCAGAGTGACAGTGACTCCGGTCTCCTTCGTGAAGTCGTCGGCCCAGGCCTGGGTGAGCTCTTCGTGCTGGGCGTTGTACACCGTGATCGCGCCGCTGGGCTTACTGCCGGGGGCGGAGCTCGGGAGTGACGTGGCCGCCGAGCATCCGGCCAGGGCGATTGCGGTCGCGAGTGAGAGCGCGACGGCGCCGACCCATTTCGGTGTGATGATCATCGGGAGGCTCCTTTAGTCAGGGCAGGCTCTGGTCAGCGCAGGCTCTGGTCTGACAGCCTCCGGTCAGGACAGGCTGTGATAGGTAAGCCTACCCTAACCGGCCCGCCCTTTTCGATCAGACTTCGCCTGTCAGACCCGTGGCTCGACCACCACCACCGCCGCCGCCGCCGCCTCGTAGATCACCACGAGTTCGCGCTTGAGCACCTTGCCGCTCGGACCGAGAGGCAGCGCCTCCACAATCTCCACCCGGCGGGGGTACTTGTAGGCGGCCAGCTTCTCCTTCGCATACTCCGCGAGTGTGGCGGTATCGACATCCGCCCCGGGGGTCAGCACTACCGCGGCCATGATCTCCTGGCCGTGCAGCTCGTGCGCGACACCGAAGACGGCGGCGCTCGAGACCGCGGGATGCGCCACCAGAACCTCCTCGACCTCCCGAGGGTAGACGTTGTAGCCGTTGCGCAGGATCATGTCCTTCTTGCGGTCCACAATCCAGAGGTAGCCGTCCGCATCCTTGGTGCCGAGGTCGCCGGTACGGAACCAGCCGTCCACGACCGCCTTCGCCGACTCCTCCGGCAGGTTGAGATAGCCCTTCATGAGATTGTGACCGCGAATCACGATCTCGCCGAGCTCGTCAATCGGCAGCAGCTCGATAGAGTCTTCGACCTCGGCCCGTGCGATCTCCACGTCCACCCCCCAAATCGGGGTGCCGATACTTCCCGCGCGAGGCGTGCGCCCCACATGGTTGAAGCTCGCGACCGGCGAAGTTTCGGTGAGCCCGTAGCCCTCGTAGATCTCCACCCCGAATTCGGCGCGGAATCGTTCGATCACGGCAAGCGGAAGGGAGGCACCCCCCGAGACGGCATATCGGAGCTTCGGCCGCTCGGTGATCTTCTTCGCGGCCTCGAGAAGAGCGATGTACATGGTGGGAACGCCCATCATGATCGTGCACCCGGAGTCGATGAGCAGGCGGAGTGCGGAGTCTCCGTCGAACTTCGGCAGCAGCACGATCTTCGCGCCGGCGCGCAGGCCCGTGTTGAGGGTGCAGGTCTGGCCAAAGGTGTGGAACAGGGGAAGGCCCCCGAAGACGGTGTCATCCGCTCTCATGTCGAAGGTCGTCAGCAACAGGGTGTTGGTCTGTTCGACGAGGGCGAAGTGGCTGCCCATCGCGCCCTTCGGCTTGCCGGTCGTGCCGCTCGTGTAGAGGATTGTCGCCGTATCCGACGGCTGACGCGGGCTGTAGGTGCGGATCGGCTCCGCCTCGGCAGCGAGTTTCTCGAGCTGAAGGATGCCCTCGATCGGTTCAGGCGCAAGCACCGACAGCACCGGGATGCCGGCCTGGCCCGCTCCCTTCGCTCCGTGGGTGAGCAGCGGAGCCGCACAGATGAGCATGGTGGCGCCGGAGTCACGGAGCACGTACTCGATTTCGTCCGCTTTGAGCAGGGCGTGGATCGGCACGACGATGCCGCCGATGCTGAGGATCGCGAAATATGCGCGGGCGAAGTCAGCGACGTTGGGGATGAGAATGGCGACGGCGTCTCCGTCCGTCACCCCTTGGCCGAGCAGTGCTCCGGCGTAGGACCGGGTCTGCGTCCAGAGCTCCGCGTACGTGAGCTCCTGGCTACCGACAACGAGCGCGATGTTGTCGGGGGTGCGGTCCGCAGATTCCTTGAGAATCGCGGCAACGGAGAGGGTCGAATAGCTGGCGTCGGTCATGTTGATCCTGTCTTCGTCGACTGGTGCGCACCCGTCTGCGGACGCTGTTCGCACGCTACCCCTATCGATGTGAAAACATCAAATTCGCGTGTCCCGCCACAGCAAGTCCGCACCCCGCTGCGGGTTCGCCTGCTAGAGCACCTTCGACAGGAACGACTTCGTGCGCTCGTGCTGCGGGTTGGCGAGCACCCCGCGTGGGTCACCCGACTCGACAACGACCCCGCCGTCCATGAACACCAGGGAGTCGGCCACCTCGCGCGCGAAACCCATCTCATGGGTCACCACGATCATCGTCATGCCCTCCTTCGCAAGTTGCTTCATCACATCGAGCACCTCGCCGACGAGTTCGGGGTCGAGCGCCGACGTCGGCTCGTCGAAGAGCATGAGTTTCGGATCCATGGCAAGAGCGCGCGCGATCGCCACCCGCTGCTGCTGGCCGCCACTCAGGTGCGCCGGATAGCTGCCCGCCTTGTCTTCCAACCCGACCTGTGCGAGCAGGTCCTTGGCGCGCTCGATAGCCCTCGCTCGCGACATCCGCTTCACCCGCAGGGGCGCTTCGATGATGTTCTCCAGGGCCGTCATGTGCGGGAAGAGGTTGAACCGCTGGAACACCATGCCGATGTCGCGCCTCTGATGCGCGGCCTCCTGGGGCTTCAGCTCGTGGAGGAGGTGACCCTTTTCGCGATAGCCGACCAGTTCGCCGTCGACCCGCAGGCGACCGGCATCCACGCTCTCGAGATGGTTGATGCACCGCAGGAAGGTGGACTTGCCCGACCCGCTCGGGCCGACAAGGCACATGACCTCGCCGCGCTTGACGGTGAGGGAGATGCTCTTGAGTACCCGGTTGGAGCCGAAGCTCTTGGAGACCCTGTCCGCCTGCACCATGGGGGTGTCGTTCATCGGGTACCGTCTCCTCCCCCGTCGCCGGGCCTTCGTGGATCGTGGTCCGGCGGTTCTTCGTCCGCCTCGCGGACGACTGGAACGGCACCGGTGACCGCGGCCAGCGTGACCTTTTTCTCCGGTTGCGCCGCCCCGATGCCGCGCGCGAAACGCTTTTCGAGGAAGTACTGGCCCACCATGAGGATCGAGGTGAAGGCGAGATACCAGATCGACGCCACAAGGAACAGGGGGATCGGCGTGAAGGTTTCGGCCGAGATGTCCCGCGAGCGAGTGAAGAGCTCGAAGCTATATGGCACGGCCGTCACGAGGGAGGTCGTCTTGAGCATCGAGATCACCTCGTTGCCGACTGGCGGGATTATCACGCGCATGGACTGCGGGATGATCACCCGCGCCATGGTCTGGAACCAGCTCATGCCGAGCGCCGTCGCCGCCTCCTCCTGACCGTGATCCACCGAGAGGATGCCTGCCCGCACGATTTCCGCAATGTAGGCAGCCTCGTTGAGGGCGAGCCCGATCACCGCGAGTTGGAACACATTGAGCACCTCACCGGTGGGGAGGGTGATGAGCGGGTGCAGAAAGGGCAATCCGACGTCGATCGTCGGATAGATGACCGAGAGCAGCCCCCAGAAGGTGAGCTGAACGTAAACCGGTGTGCCACGGAAGACCCAGAGGTAGAACCACGAGAGGCTCTTGAACACCGGATTCGGGGAGAGCCGCATCACGGCGAGAACGACGCCGAGGGCAACCCCGATGAGCATCGAATACACGGTCAGTTGCAGGGTGTTGACCGCGGCCTCGGAAATTCGGCGGTCGAAGATGTACTTGCCCACCGCGGGCCAGTTGAATGCCGGCCTCAGCGCCGCGTCGTACACGAACGCCACCGCGATGACCACGATGAGGACGGCGAAGATGTTGCGGATCGGATGCCGCAGCTTCACGACCTTGATCGCTGCGCCCTCGTGCCCGTCGGCCGCGTCGGCCGACGGTGGGGCCGCCCCCGCCGCCGACCCGTCTCGGATCTGTGCGCTCACGTCGTTAGCCGTTTGCGGCCGCGTTGATCGTGATCTTATTTATTCCGCCGTCGGCGACACCCCACTTGTCGAGGATCTTCTTGTAGGTGCCGTCATCGACGATGGACTGGAGCGCCGCCTGGAGCGCTTTGCCGAGTTTGTCTCCCTTATTGACCGCGAACCCGTATGGGGCGACCTCGAAGCTCTTACCGGCGAGCTTCAGCTTGCCCTTCAGCCGGGCGATCGCGTAGAGAGCGACGGGCGAATCGGCGCTCATCGCGTCGGCTTGGCCGAGTGCCACGGCGTTCGTCGCTTGATCCTGGGTGTCGAACTTCACGGCCTGGATGGCCGGCTTGCCAGCATCCGTGCACGCCTTGGACTTGGCCGGTACCTCGTCGGTATCCTGGTAGGTGGTCGCCTGTACTGCGACCTTGAGTCCGCACGCGTTATCCGGGTCGACGGTCTTGCCGGCGGCCGAAGCCCACTGGATGCCCGCGGTGTAATAGTTGACGAAGTCGACGACCTTCTCCCTGGCGATATTGTCGGTGAACGAGGAGACGCCGACGTCGTACTTGCCGCCGGTGACGCTCGGGATGATGCTGTCGAACTTCGCGACCGCGTACACGGACTTGACGCCGAGCTTGCCAGCGACGGCATTCATGAGCTCGACCTCCCAGCCGATCGGCTCGCCGCTGGAATCTTTGTACTCGTTGGGAGCGTAGGTGGGATCCATGCCGACGATTATCTTGCCCGCCTTGGCAATCTTGCCGGGCAGCAGGGCCGCGGCGGCGGCATCCTTGGTCACGGTCGAGGTGCCGCCCGAGGCGGACGGGCCGGACGGGGTCGAGTTGTCGACACATCCGCTCAACGCGAGGGCCACGACGACGGCGAAAACGGGGATCCCGTATCTGATGCGCATTCTTCTTACCTATCTCTCGTGCAGCGGGGCATACGGGATGGCTACTGCAGGC
>JBBRDX010000172.1:0-5685 GCA_038203515.1 Actinomycetales bacterium
CTTGGCATACCGCTCATCCAAAATCTGCTTCGGCGTAGACGTGCTTTCCGCACCGGTAGGAATAATTGGCGATGCCCCCGTTCGAGCGGGAGATTGCCGGCGCAGGAGGACGATGATCAGGATCACCACGCCGATTACAACCAGCCCGCCGAAGCCCCAGGACCAACCGCTCATTCCGTAATTGCCCCACATCATTGCTCTTCCTCACGTCGTGTCTCCTGACCACCGGCAGGTGATCTGGTCACACCAGTGTGATGCAATCGCCTGCTTGGTCTCGGTGTCTAAAGTCCCGACATCACGCAATAGGTGGGACAGAATTTCGTCAGGACGACACAGACTCCGACGCTGTGCCTTGGGCGCGACCGTGTCGAAGGTGCTCGCGGTCGAGTCGGAACTTCCGAAGGCGATGCAGTGAGGATGCCCCGCCGAGGATCTGCTGCGAGGGGATTGACCATTCATGCGGATGAGGGCACCGTGGCAGAAGGAACCGAGGGAGAACAGAATGCGATTCAAGTACGTGCTCGTTGTACTCGTCGCCTCCACCGCCTACGTGTTGGGCGCCAGGGCGGGCGAAGAGCGTTACACGGAAATCACCCGAGCTGCGACAAGATACTGGAATGACCCGAAGCTGAAAAAGGTCCGGGCCAGAGCGGAGAAGGCGCTCGACACGGCGGCAAAGGCGGTCCGAAAGAAGTTCAGCTAGCGTGCGTTAACCACCCGTTTTGGGGTGTTTCCCACTAGAGACAAGCTGTTCGTCTCCTTGGTACGGTTAGTTCAGATTCAGGGGGGCACCACGCACCCTGGGTCTCCCGAATATCGTGTGTCGAGCGCGGGGGCGCTTATTGGCACGATTATTCAGGTTGGCCTCGGTTCGGGAATCGAGACTAAACCCCGATCGCCGCCGCTCCTCGGAGCGGCGGCGATCAGTCGTTAAGCGGGCATCGGGCGGCGAACCGGATCGGGCGGCGCGCGGGACTGAGAAACTAGCGCACATCACATGCCGGAGCCCGGACCAGCAGAGCGGCGCCCGGTGCGGCAAAACGGGGCGCTCAGGCGGCCTTGCGCGGCTTGAACATTCGGTGTTCGTCGTGCTGCTCGGCATCGGCCGACTCAACCCGGGTCTCTGTAGGGGCGGGCGCGGCAGTCCAGGCGACGCTTTCGACAGCTGTCTCCTCTTCGACAACTGTCTCCTCCTCGGCGGCCGGCTGGACATCGTCGACAACGCCCTCGACGACGATGTCGACCGGAGCTTCGGCGAACTCGACCACCACCCGGGGTGCGGCGATCTGGTCGGCGATATCGCGGGCGATGTATTCGGAGATCGTCTCACCGAACAGCGAGTCAGTGTCGGTGCTGGCACGGAACTGCAACGTCCACATGCCGCCGGCACCGACGGCCTTGAGCAGGCGCTCACGAACCAGGTCGAAAACCAGCTCTTCAAGCTCGGCCGACTCTTCGGGCGAGATCGTGCGGCTGTGCGTGCGTGACTCCATCACGACTCACCCTTCAAGTTCAGGTTGATAGTTTTCCCAGTATGCGTCCGACCCCTCGAACAGGGCCGATGACACGCCGACCCGTCGATGGGAGTGCATATGAAAAACGGCTCCGGATGCGATATCCGGAGCCGTCATTCGTGAGGTCGATTATTTGGTGAAGATCTCGTCTTCCATGGCGTCATAGCCCTCGACCTGCGGGTCACCGTGGAGGCCGCCGCTGAGTGCGTATTCCTCCTCCGGCGAGAGCACGAGGCGGTTGCGTCCGAAGAGCGCGAACAGGCCGACCCCGATCACGAAGATGATGACGAAGGTGGTCACCGCGAGTGAGAACGTGGAGTTCGCCAGAATGCCGACGAAGGCGGCGACGGCGATGATCCCGGCGACAACAGCTCCCGTTACTCCGGTCGGGCTCTTGTAGGGTCGTTTGGCGCTGGGGAACTTTCGACGGAGCACGATGAAGGACACCATCTGCATCACGTAGGAGATGACGGCGCCGAAGACCGCGATAAACAGGATGATGCCGGTAGCGGCACCCGCGGCGGCAGGGTTGACGGCGGGAATGATCAGCGCCACGACGACCAGGATGGTGAATCCGATCACCCCACCCACGAGGAGCGCCACCCAGGGAGTCTGGTGCCGCTTGCCGGTGAGGGACAGGAATTTCGGGTAGTACCCGGCCCGGGAGAGCGAGTACATGTTGCGTCCGTAGGCGAACATGATGCCCTGGAGTGATGCGAGAAGTCCGATCAGTGCGAAGAGCGCGAGCAGCGCGGCGACGCTGTCGGGCAGGAACGCCCGGAAACCGGCAAGAAGTGGCTCGTCGCCGTCACCCGGTGAGACGGTCAGTGCCTTGGAGCCGGTGACTGCGGGGTTGATGAAGAGGATCAGCAGGCCGAAGAAGGCCAGGGTGATGATGCCCCAGACGCCCGCCTTCGGGATGTCCTTCGCCGGCTCGTTGGCCTCTTCCGCGGCGAGCGGCAGCTCCTCGATTCCGAGAAAGAACCAGATGGCGAAGGGGAGGGAGAACAGGATGCCGATACCCCCGAACGGGAGGAAGCTCGAGTTGCCGGCGGCCGGTGCTATATCGAACAGCCGCCTGAAGTCCACGGCTCCGTTGGCGATCGCGAGAACGGCGAACAGGAGGATGACTCCCATGGAGATGATCGCCACGATCAGCGCGAAGCGGAAGCCGACGGCGGCGCCGAGGGAGTTGAGGCCGATGAAGATCGCGTAGAGGATGATCCAGAGGATCCACGCCGGCACGGTGGCGCCGGTGAAGTCGGTAATGATCTGGCCGGCGTAGGCAGCAGAGAACAGCACGATCACCGCAGTGGTCACCACGTATTCGATGGACTCGGAGATGCCGGTGATGAATCCACCCCACGGGCCCATCGCTGCCCGGGCGAACGAGTACGCGCCACCCGTGTGGGGCATCGCCGCGGACATCTCGCCGATGGAGAAGATCATGGCGAAGTACATGATCACGATGATGATGGTGCCGATCAGGAGGCCGCCCCACCCGGTGGTCGCGAGACCGACGTTCCACCCGGAGAAATCGCCGGAGATGACGGCCGCAATGCCGATGCCCCAGAGCCCCCAGAAACCGGCGGTGCGCTTGAGACTTCGTTTCTCGAAGTAGCCGTCTTCGGCTTTCGTGTAGGTGACGCCGGAGACTGTGTTCTTTGACATGCATTCCTCCAGGAGGGGATCGTCGGGAGCCGGGCGCGATGAGCCACCGCGTCACGCTTATCGGAGAGCTTGGCGTTTATTGGTACTTCGTGTCTACCTTTAGATGTAAACAGTGCGTTACAGGCTCTAGGATCGGGGTCGTGCCACCGTGACGCAATGGTCGGCAAACGCTCGAGAAGACGAGGAACCCCCATGGCCAGGCGCACGGGAATGCTCACCACCGACCAGCTCAACGAGCTCATCGACGACGGCACGATCGACACGGTGATCGTGGCGTTCACCGATATGCAGGGGCGCCTCGTCGGCAAACGGGCATCCGCTCGATTGTTCAAGGAGGAGATCAGCAGCCACGGCGCGGAGTGCTGTAACTACCTGCTTGCGGTCGACGTCGAGATGAACACCGTGGACGGCTACCGCATCTCGTCATGGGAGAAGGGCTACGGCGACATGGCGATGATCCCGGATCTGTCGACCCTTCGACTCGTGCCGTGGATTCCTGGGACCGCCCTCGTCATGGCCGACCTCACCTGGCTCGATGAGCGACCGGTCGATCCCTCGCCGCGGGAAATTCTCAAGAGACAGATCGCCCGGCTCGCCGACCGGGGGCTGATCGCGTATGTGGGCACCGAACTCGAGTTCATCGTTTTCGACGACAGCTATCGGGATGCGTGGAGCAAGGGCTACGTGGGCCTCACCCCGGCGAGCGACTACAACATCGACTACGCGCTGCTCGCATCCACGCGGATGGAGCCGTTGCTTCGCGACATCCGCGTGTCGATGGAGGGCGCGGGGCTGTATTGCGAGGGGGTGAAGGGGGAGTGCAACCTCGGCCAGCAGGAGATCGCATTTCGCTACGAAGACGCCCTCACTACCTGCGACAACCATTCGATCTACAAGAACGGCGCGAAAGAGATCGCCGACAAACACGGCAAGGCGCTCACTTTCATGGCGAAGTTCAACGAGAAGGAGGGCAACTCCTGCCACATCCACATCTCGTTCCGCGGCGCAGACGGGTCTGCGGTTTTCGCCGACGACGACGACACGCTCGGAATGTCGAAGATGTTCCGTCACTTCCTGGCGGGGCAGCTGAAGACCATGCGCGAGCTGACCCTGTTCTTTGCTCCCAACATCAACTCGTACAAGCGGTATGTCGACGGCAGCTTCGCCCCGACCACGGTCGCGTGGGGTCTCGACAACCGCACCTGCTCGCTGCGCGTTGTCGGTCACGGACTCGGGATGCGCGTGGAGAACCGCGTGCCCGGCGGAGACGTGAACCAGTACCTGGCCACCGCGGCACTTATCGCCGGTGGGCTCTATGGCATCGAGCACGAGTTGGAGCTCGAGCCGATGTTCGAGGGCAACGCGTACGGCAGTGATGCCCCGCGCGTGCCGACGACCCTCCGGGAGGCCGCCGAACTCTTCGGCCAGTCGGAGATCGCTCGAGAGGCGTTCGGAGCGGATGTCGTCGAGCACTACCTGAACAACGCCCGCGTCGAGGTCGAGGCCTATGACGCGGCGATCACGGACTGGGAGCGGGTGCGCGGCTTTGAGCGTTTCTGAAGACTCCGCCGGTCTCGTTACAGGCCCGGAACGCCCTACTCGACCACCGGTGGTGCCCGTTGGTCGAGCAGCGAGCGCCAGCGAGCGTATCGAGATCCCGACGCCTCGACCACCGGTGGGATCCGTTGGTCGAGTAGCGAGCGCGAGCGAGCGTATCGAGGCCCTGACGCCTCGACCACCGGGTTCCTCGCCAGTCATCGGGCTGACCACGTATCTCGAGCAGGCACAGACCGGAGTATGGGATGTGCAGGCGGCCTTCCTGCCGAAGGTCTACTTCGAGGCGATCACCCGAGTGGGCGGCATCGCCGTGCTGCTGCCGCCGCAACCCGTTTCCGAGGAGATCGCGAATCGGGTGCTCGACGGCCTCGACGGACTGCTGATCACCGGCGGCAAAGACGTCGACCCGGCGCGCTACGGCCAGGAGCCGCACCCGACCACAGACACTCCACGCACCGACCGTGATGCCTGGGAGGATGCACTCCTCACCGCGGCAATCGCCCGTGAGCTGCCATTTCTCGGTGTCTGCCGCGGCGCCCAGGTGCTCAATATCGCTCGGGGGGGCACGCTGCACCAGCACCTCCCCGAGGTGATCGGCACCGAGAAGTACCAGCTCGGCGGCGGCACCTTCGGCCGGGTCGACGTTGAAGCGGATGCGGATAGCGCGGTCGGTCGACTCGTGGGCACGGATCCGCTCGAGGTCGCGGTCTACCACCATCAGGCCATCGACCGGGTGGGTGACGGCCTTCGCGTGACCGCACGCACGGAGGACGGCGTGATCCAGGCCATCGAACTCGAGAGCGTGCCATTCGGCGTGGCAGTGCAGTGGCATCCGGAGCAGACCGGAGACGACCTGCGGCTCTTCGCCGGGCTGGTCGACGCGGCCCGGGAGCATCACCGTGGGGAGGTCGGGCGATGACCGGGATCACCCTGATCAACCCAG
>JBBRDX010000173.1:0-5677 GCA_038203515.1 Actinomycetales bacterium
GCCATCGTGGGGCGCCGTGTCCCTGAAGCTGTATTCCGAGCGCGCGCCCAGTTGTGTGACCTGCCACGGAACTGCGAACTCGTCGAGGACCGCTTGCACGCCGACCGTCCACTCCGTCGCGCGGTCGATCATGCCCGGGAATGCGTCTGCGGTCAGCACCTCGGACAGGGTGGCGCGGATGCCCGCGAGCGACAGCGCATTGCCCGCGAGGGTACCGCCGACTCCCCCGACGTCGATGTCCTCGAGGTCGAGAGACTCGCGCACGAGGGCGGAGAACGACGCGGTCATCCCATATGCACCCGCGGGAATGCCTCCACCGATGCTCTTGCCCACGACCACCGCATCGGGCTCGAGGCCATCCCGGGCGATCATCCCCCCCGGGCCGGCACACAGGGTGTGCGTTTCGTCGATGATGAGGATCACGCCGTAGCGGCTGCAGAGCTCGCGAACCGCGGCGTGGTAGCCCGGGTCGGGGAGTACGATGCCGATGTTGGTGAGCGCTGGCTCCATGAGCATCGCCGCGATTTCACCCGTGGCGAATGCGGCCTCGAGGGCGGGCACATCGTTGAACGGAACGACCGCCGTGGTCAGGAACGGGGACACCGGGGCGCCGATGGTGCCCCGGCGTTCGACGACCGCGCCCGATTCGTCGAGGGTGGCGTACGCCTCGTCGACGGTGCCGTGGTAGCAGTAGTCATGCACGACGATCTTCGGCCGACCGGTCACCTGGCGGGCATAACGGATGAGGCTGCGGTTCGCGTCGGTCGCAGAGAGGCTGAATTGCCAGGCGGGCACCCCGAAGCGCTCGGCAAGTAGTGCGGCGGCGGCTGCGGCGTCCGCTGTCGGCAGCATGAAGGTCGAACCCTTGCCGAGTTGCGCCGAGAGCGCCGCGACAGCGGCGGCAGGCGCATGGCCACACATCGCGCCGGTATCACCAAGACAGAGGTCGACGTGATCGATGCCGTCCACGTCAATGAAATGCGAACCGGCGGCACGTTCCACGTAGACCGGCCACGGCCCCGGCCACTTGGCCATCCAGAGCATCGGCACGCCGTCGGGCAGGTGCGGTGTGGCCTCGGCGAAGAGCTCGGCGGAACGCGGACGTTCGGCCCGGAACAGGTCGACCTCTGCCTGCCAGAGTCCGGCAAGCCTGGCGCGATCTTCGTAACGCATCAGCCGACCCTCGCCAGTCGCTTGCGTCGAGCCGCGGCGCTGACCTGCTGCGAGACGACGAGAGCGATGGCGATGAGGAATACCGCAGAGGCGATCACGTTCGCCTCTGCGGGAATACCGCGGGCCGCAGCGATGTAGACGAACTTGGGGAAGGTGGTCGTTGATCCAGAGTTGAAGTTGGTGATGATGAAATCGTCGAAGCTGAGAGCAAAGGAGAGCAACGCCGCCGCGACGATGCCGGGAAGAAGAAGCGGGAATGTGATGCGCCAGAACACCTGCGCCGGCGAACCGTAGAGATCGCGCCCCGCCTCTTCGAGGGCGGGATCGAGACTCGAGACACGCGCCTTCACCGTCACCACCACGAAGCTGATGCAGAACATGGTGTGGGCGATGATTATCGTCACGATGCCTTTCTCGACTCCAGCGCCGAGGAACTCCGCGGCGAGGCCGGCCCCGAGCACCACCTCGGGTGTCGCCATCGGCAGGAAGAGCAGCAGGCTGATTGCCGACCGGAAGCGGAAGCGGTAGCGCACAAGAGCGATCGCGATCATGGTACCGAGGGTCGTGGCGATCACGGTTGCGGTGACGCCGATGAGGATGCTGTTACTGAAGGCGGAGCAGACATCCTGCGCATCGCAGACATGGATCCAGTTATTGAAGGTAAACCCGCGCCACGAGATGTTCGATTTGATCGAGTCGTTGAACGAGAAGACGAAGGTGTATGCGATCGGGATCAGCAGGAACACCAGCGCCAGCGCGGTGTAGACCGGCAGAAGCCAGCTACCGAGACTGAACTTCTGGCGCGGCCCTGAGGGCTTCTTCGGCGTGTCGACCGCCGTGGCGATGGCGAGCCCCCCCTGCACGGTCACAGCAGGTCCTCCGTTCCGCTCCGGCGCACATAGACGGTGACGATTGCGAGAATCACGACCATGAGGATGATTGACAGTGACGCCGCCGCGGGGTAATTGAGCAGCACCAGGAAGTTGCTCTCGATCACGTTTCCGATCATGGAGGTGCCGGTGCCACCGAGGAATTCCCGACTGGCGTTCACGTAGTCGCCGGCCGCCGGGATGAACGTGAGCAGCACCCCCGAGACGATTCCGGGCATCGACAGCGGAATCGTCACCGTTCTGAAGACGGTGAACGGATGGGCGTACAGGTCGCTTCCCGCCTCGAGATAGCGAGTGTCGAGCCGTTCGAGCGCTGCGTACAGAGGCAGCGTCATGAACGGGATGAAGTTGTAGGTGAGCCCGAAGACGACGGCCACCGGGGTACCCGTGACGTGGGCATCCGGAGCGAGCAGCGATAGCGCCTTGAGGCCCGTGACGAAGCCCGACTCGTCAGAGAGAAGAGACTTCCAGGCCAGGGTACGCAGCAGAAAACTGATGAAGAAGGGTGCAATCACGAGCACCAGCATCAGGTTCTGCAGCAGCGGCCAACGGCGGGCCTTCACCCCGATGAAGTAGGCGAGCGGATAGCTGAAGAGCAGCGCGAACACGGTCGCGAGCACCGCGTAGAAGAATGACCGCAGGATCTGGCCGCCGTACTGCGTGATCGAAGTGAGATAGTTCTGCCACTCGAAAGCCGTCTGGTAGGCCCCGATCTCGCCGAGAGAAGACGGTGCCTGCAGCGAGGTGATCACGAGCGACACGAGGGGAACAAGGAAGAACAGCACCAGATAGAGGATGCCCGGAAGCAGCAGAAGCAGGGCGATGCGACTCTTGCGCCGCGGGGCCTGTTCCTGCACGGTACTCGTGGCGAATGCGGAGAAAGCCATCGTTTCAGGCTCCCCCGAGCTCCGACAGGAGCGCCCGCTTCGTCTCCAGGGCGATCGATGCGGTGTCGGTGTCCGCCGCAAAACGCGGTGCCGCAGGAGCTTCGTCTTCGAGTCCGAACCCGTGCTCGACGTTCCACGAGACCCACGACTTCGCGCCCTCGGTGACGACCGGGCCCGCTCCCGTGTTCTGCACGAACACTACGACGGATCCGAGACCGGGGATGGCGATGATGTATTGCGTGCTCACCCCGCTGAACGACACGTCGACCACACGCCCCGGGCCCAGGATGTTGGTGCCAGCTGACGACGACGGCTCGGTGAGGTGCAGGGTGAGCTTCTCCGGTCGCACTCCGACTGTCACGTCACCGGAGTGCCGCTGGGCGCGAGACTTCGGCACGACGACCGGTAACCCCTCGATGTCGACGGAGACGCTGTCTGCTGTGGTGCCGACGACCGGGCCGGTGAAGAGGTTCGACTGGCCGAGGAAGTTGGCCACGAAGGCCGTTCGCGGAAGCTCGTACAGCACCTCGGGGGAACCGAGCTGCTCGATGCGCCCCTTGTTCATCACCGCGACGGTATCGGCCATGGTCATGGCCTCTTCCTGGTCGTGGGTGACGTGAAGGAAGGTGAGGCCGACCTCCTGCTGGATCGACTTGAGCTCCAGCTGCATCTGGCGGCGGAGCTTGAGATCGAGGGCACCGAGGGGCTCGTCGAGCAGCAGGAGGGCGGGGCGATTGACAATCGCCCGGGCAAGAGCAACACGCTGCTGTTGGCCGCCGGAGAGTTGTGAGGGACGGCGTGCGGCCAGATGGTCGAGTTCGACCAGGCGCAGCGCCTCGTGCGCCTTGGTCGAGGCATCCGCGATCTTGCGACGGCGGAGACCGAACGCCACGTTGTCGATGATCGACATGTGCGGAAAGAGGGCATAGCTCTGGAAGACGGTGTTCACCGGGCGCTGGAACGGCTTGGTGTCGGTGACATCCTTACCACCGATGAGGATGCGACCCGCCGTGGCCTCCTCGAGGCCCGCGACGAGACGGAGAGTGGTGGTCTTCCCGCATCCCGAGGGCCCCAGGAGGGCGAAGAAGGACCCGGCCGGGATCACCAGGTCCATCTCCTCGATGGCGGTGAACCCCGGGAACCGCTTCTGGATGCCGACGAGTTCGAGATCCGCGCCGGATTCCGCGAATGCTCCCGTGCCCATCAGGAGCCCAGGAGGACAGCCTGGAACGCAGCGCCGAACTTGCTCTCCTCGGCTCCGGTGAGGGTGCGGAAGACCTTGGTGGTCGACAGTGTCTTTTCGTCGGGGAAGATCAGCTGGTTGTCGGCGAGAGCCGGATCGATGGCCTGCATCGCTTCCTTCGCCCCGACCACCGGGGTGATGTAGTTGACCCAGGCGGCGACTTCGGCGGCGACCTCCGGCTGGTAGTAGTAGTTGATGAGTTCCTCGGAGGCGGCCTTCTTCGGTGAGCCGATGGGGATCACGAAGTTATCGTTCCAGAGCGCACCGCCCGCCTCGGGGATGGCGAACTCCCACTTGTTGTCGGCCTCTCCGTTGAGCGTGGTGATGTCACCGGACCAGCAGATCGCGGCCAGGGTGTCCCCGCTCTTGAGGTCTTCGAGATAGGCGTTGCCCTTGATGTTGCGGATCTGGCCGTCATTGACCTGTTTGCGGAAGACGTCGATGGCATTGTCGAACTTGGAGTCGGCCCACTTGGACGAGATGTCGACCCCGGCCTGCATCATGATCAGACCGATGGTGTCTCGCATCTCCGAAAGCACTCCCACGCGGCCCTTGAGCGACTTGTCCCAGAGGTCATCGACGGATTTGAGGCCACCGGGCACTTTTTCCTTGTTCCAGCAGATGCCGGCGAAACCGCCCTGCCAGGGCAAAGATTTCTTGCGACCCGGGTCGAAATCGACCTTCTGAAGGGAGGGCGTCAGGTTCTTGGCATTGGGGATCTTCGAGAGGTCGAAGTTTTGCACATAGCCGAACTTGATGAGACGGCTGACCATCCAGTCGGTGAGGCAGACGAGGTCCGCACCGATGTTCTGGCCGAGCGCGAGCTGGTCCTTGACCTTGCCGTAGTAGGTGTTGTTGTCGTCGACAGCGACGTCGTACTTGACGGAAATTCCCGACTTCTTCATGAAGGCGTCGAGGGTGGGGTGCGTCTTGCCATCCTTGTCCTCGTCGAGATACTGCGCCCAGTTGTCCCACTTGATGTTCTTGTCCGTGCTCGACTTGTCTGCCGCCGCGGTCGGCCCCGGTGCTGCCCCTCCGGTCGAACATGCAGCAAGCGACAGCGCCGCCGCGCCGATTCCCGCGCCCGTGAGCACGTTCCTGCGACTGAGTGAGGCGGTGCGCGCCTCGCGAATCAGGCGTTGGACCATCGGATCCGTAGGTAGTGACCTGGTCATTGAGATAGGACTCCTTCACGACGTGAGCGACGGGTCATCAGCGAACCGCGTTGATAGATACTTGCACAGCCGACAGCCCGCGTGCACCCGAAAGGGGGCAAATCCACCATCTCAAATCACAATCTTCACGAAATCAGCACGTCGGCGCCTGATTTTGTTGCGGAATCACGCGTCACGCGACGCTACGCTGGGGTGTCGCGGCCGATGATCCGGTCGCACATCGCCACACCGCTGTGGCACCATCGCACCGACAATCACCCAGGAGTGTCATGAGAGTCGCCGTTCCGTCCGAGGTCAAGAACAACGAGT
>JBBRDX010000174.1:0-5659 GCA_038203515.1 Actinomycetales bacterium
GATGTTCCAGTTGAACTCCCGCCAGCCGATCTCGCTGAGGAACTTGGGTGCGTTGCGCCGGGCTGCAGCGTCGAGCTCACCGCGCTGGGTGCGCTGCCAGACCTGGAACGGACTGATCTCGCCGAACCGCAGGTATGGGGACAGACGAGAGGTGGGTTTCCCGCCTGGCGCATCCCGGGCGGTGTCATAGTGGGCCAGGTCGTTGGCGACGAAGTGCTCGAGCTGCGCCCCTGCCGCCTCCTCGCCGGGAGTCCACGCCTCGCGGATGCCACTCGCCCCGTCCAGGCGCGTGGAAATCAGCATCCAGTCGGCGAGTTCGTCACCGGCGACGCCGGACACCCCGGAAAGTGCCGTGGGCGCGGGCAGCGGCTCGCGGGGAGCGGCTGCTGCGAGGCAGGCCCTCCAGAACGGGGTGAACACGCGAAACGGCGTGCCCGATCCGCTGGTCACCGTCCAGGGCTCGTGCAGCAGGTTGGCCTGGAAGCTCTGCACCGTGAGGCCGGCACTGCGCAGGCTGGTCTTGAGCGCGGCATCCACTTCTCTTTGCGGCCCGCCGTAGCGACGGTTCCAGAGAACGGCCCCCGCATCGATGTCTGACACCAGGCGCGGCAGCTCGGTACCTGCGGCGCCCCGGCGCAGCACGAAGGTGGCCCCGATCCGGTGCACGGCGGCCGCGAGTGCCTCGAGACTGTGGTGCAGCCACCAACGGGTTGCGGCTCCAAGGGGGCGGATGCCGCGGCTCTCCTCATCCAGCAGATAGAGCACCACGACCGGCGCACCGCCCTCGGCGGCGGCGGTCAGGGCGGGATTGTCTGCGATCCGGAGGTCGTCTCGCAGCCAGACGATTGTCGGGTGGTCGGCGGGCTCGTCGGCGGTGGTCACAGTCTCCACAGTACGAGATCTCGCCTGAAAGAAGTCGATCCAGTACGGTGATCTCAGGGGGTGTCATGGAGACGGATTTTGCACGGCAACGGCCCGGCGCGTCGACAAGCGCGTCTGACCAGGCGCGTCTCCGCAGCGACAAGCTGCGCGTCGCCGGCCTCGTCTGGCAGCTCTGCGAGCAGCACAGCATCCGCGCCCTCGCCGCCGGTGGCCCCATCTTCGCCCAGCTGGGTCTCGTGTCGCCGAGAGTCTCGCCGACGGCGATTGTGATCGTGGAGCCCGTCCACCAGCTTCACCTCCTGCTGGCTCTCCAGGGTGTCGGCTGGTCGCTCAGTTGGCCCGGGCACACCAAGGGGCTCCTTCCTCCGGTCTTCGCGCGGATGGTGCATCAGGCACTGGTCTGCCCGATCGACATCTACGACATATTCACTGGTCTTTATGCCGCCCCGGCAGAGGTTTTCGAGCAGCTCTGGCAGCGGCGGGTATAGCTTCCTATCGGCGGGGTCACCGTTCCAGCACTCGACCGCGTGAGAACCCTGCTCGTGGCAGGACACGACCAACTCGGCGCGCTCGCCCGCGATCGGCATGCGGAATCACACATCGACCACTTCGTCTCGATGTTTCGCAAGAGCCTCACGACCTGGGAACAGGACGCGGTCGTAGCGCTCGTCTACAAGGTCAGGGGTACCGAGCCCCTTCGACCGTTCCTCACCGCCATCGGAGTGACCGTCGGTGAGATCGACCTTCCCAGCGAGGTCTACTGCCAGGTGAGGCTTGTGCTCGACCGGGTGAGCGATCCGATCATCTTCGCCGTTTCGCTGCTCGAGGCACCGCCCGGTCGCCGTGGAGGCGGCTTCCTGAGCATCCTGAGCCGGCATCCGGGCCGGGTGATAAGAGCGCTGCTCGCGGCATCCCGCTCGATGGTAATCGTGGCCGGTGCGCGGGCACGACAGCGGCGCCAGCTGGAGTCACGACCCGCACACGCGTAGGCGGGGCGGATGCCTCGGCTACTGGGTTTCTGCAAGCCTCAGCCGGTCGCAGAGCTCGATGAGCGTCTCGAGTTCGGTCGTGTTGAGGGTGCCACCTACCCGCTCGGCGATCGACTTTATATGCCTGCGAGCCACGCGGCGGAAGAGCTCGAATCCGGCCGGCGTCAGAGTCACGTTCACCCCTCGTGCGTCATCCTGGTCGTGGGATTTCGCGAGCAGCCCACGCGTGGTGAGGCGATCGACCAGCCGGCTCACGCTTGGCTGGGTGAGCAGCAGGTGCCGATTGAGATTCTTCATGCGCAACTGCCAGCCGGGCTGGCGGGACAGGTTGAACAGCACGTCGTACTCGTTGAGTGAGAGCTCATCCGTGGGAAACTCGGCGTTCAGGTAGCGCATCACCGAAACCTGGGCGCGGAACAGAGCTTCCCATGCGGTGACCGCTGTCGTCTTGTCGCTCACGGACCTCCTCTCCACCCGGGTACAACTCTACGGACAGGGAGGGGGAATCACCCGTTAAACAGGATTGAGGGTCGGTTTCAGAGGCAAGAAACCGACCCTCTCCCTTGCACCAAGAGTGTCCTGCAATCACATTCCACAGAAGCTGCCACAGCAAACAACTTCTGCTCTTGAACTGTATAACAGACCGGTAACGAAACGCTAGTTATCGAACCGTTATTTTTCTGGGAGATTTCCATGTGCCATTTTGTCCATTGCCATCCGAGTTGGCCAATTGCCACTCTTGTTGGCCACCCTGCCATCTAGTTAGCCAATTGCCATGTAGTTGGCCAATGCCAGTCTCAGAAACGCTGGTGATCAACCACGGGCATACGGGACTACGAAGCTGTCCTTTGCCATCCGAGTTGGCCATTCGCCACTCTTGATCGGCACGCCGCCAGGTAGTTGGCCAATCCGAATCTGGTCTCTCCAGAGTGATTTGTCTTAACAAGACGCTGAAGAAACGTCTCGAGCTCGTGCGTAAGAGGCACGATCATCGGGCTTAATGTCGGGCGGGTCAAACGCACGACCGCCCGACGGAATTTGTCAAGTCAAGTGAGACATCTGGTTTCTAGACAGTTTCTGTGATGGCGGTCGTCGCTGGTGTCTCCTTCGCGGGCTCGTTGATCCAGATCTCTGTGCTGATCTGTGGCGGCCGGGGGCGGCGCTTGAACCGCTCCGGATGCTCGATCCACGCACGGTTCAGCGTCGCTTGGCGGTCCTCGTCGATATCGGCATAGGTGCCTTGGTGCACGGAGGCGGGTGTGTGCCAGCCGATCCCGGAGTGATGATGCACGTGGTTGTAATCGGTGAAGAATGTGTCACAGAACGCTTGCGCCTGGGCAAGGGAATCGAAGTGGTGTGGGAAGTCGGGCACGTACTTCAGTGTTTTGAATTGGGCTTCGGAAAACGGGTTGTCATTGGAGACCCGTGGCCTGGAGTGTGATCGGGTGATGCCGAGATCGGTGAGGAGCATCGCGACTGTCTTGGAGGTCATCGAGGTGCCCCGGTCGGCGTGGATCGTGTGCGGGCGTGACCCGTTGCGGGCTACGGCCTCGTCGATGAACTCGGCCGCGACGACAGAGTCTTCGCAGGAGCGGACCATCCATCCCGGTGAGTACCTCGAGAAGATATCGATCAGTGCATACAGGTGGTACCAGACGCCTTTGACCGGGCCGCGCAGCTTAGTGATATCCCACGACCACACTTGTGAGGGTCCAGTCGCGAGCAGTTCCGGGATCTTCTTCGCGGGATGCGACGCGAGTCGGCGACGTTCCCGGACCTGGCCTGCAGCCCTCGCGATGCGATACATCGACGACATTGAACAGTAGTACCGGTCCTCGTCCAGCTCTCGGGCCCAGATCTGACAGATCGACAGATCCGCATAGGCGGGCCGGTTGATCACCGCCAGCACTCGCTCTCGCTCGTCCACCGTGAGTGTCGAGGGCGGTTTCGTCCGCTGCGCCTGAGGTACCGGATCAGCCTTCTTCGTCGGCGGGTTCACCCGCCGGTAATGCGTGGCCCGGGACCTGCCGGTGAGCACGCACGCGGCAACGACCGTCAAAGACAGGGCGACCAGCTCGGTGAACGCGGTGTCCATGATCGTCTCGACGCTCATCGGCTCGGTCCTGTCTCGCGCGGGCTCTGGGGACTGCGCTCGGAGAGCAGCTCCAAGAGCCCGTGTACTTTTCCCATCACGTCCAAAGCGGCCTGGGTCTGCGCCAACTGCCGCCTCAACCGCTGATTCTCAGCCTCCAACTTCACCGCCCGGGCCGCTGTTCCGGGGTCCTTCGAGCGGGACTTGCGCTCACGCTTATATGTCGTCCCGGCCGCCTCGGCGTCGCGAGCCTTAGCCCACTCCGCGACGAGGGTCTGGTAGATCCCCTCGCGGCGCAACACCGCGGACTTCTGTCCGTGCGGGGCCGCCTCGTACTCCGCGAGCACACTGGCCCGATACTCCGCCGGATATGTCCGACGCACCGGCCGAGCGGCCGGATCCGTGACCGAGTCGCCGGCCGCCGGGGGTCGTGATTCTTCCATGATGGTAATCCGTTCCCCGCCCCCTCAAAGGCGTACCCCACAACCGCGGGGTGTCTCACACCAGCCTGACAGAGAGGGCGACCGCAGACGCGTCGACACCAGTAAGGGCTTTAGTGTGTCCGCAGACCGTCCCTCATATGAACACCCGGCCCATGGATTCGGCCGCAGTCAAGTCAACCAAATCGACAGCGGACCCATCCTTCCCCTGCGCAGTCATCAGATTCGATCGCCTGACTGCGGCAAAAGATCTCCGACACTCTCTGGTAAACATGAGTGAACATCGACAGACTGGGCTGGGGTGATCTGGACAGCTCCGCAAAGAGGGGGCAAAGATGGGCGGTCCGAAAGCAGGTTGGCACCCTGATGGGACGAACTCACGGTGGGCCCGCTGGTGGAACGGAAAGACGTGGGCTGATGCCTACTGGCCGACCTCGCTTTCGCCACGCGAATACATGCCGGGCGCTCCACGGGTCGACATCTCATCCCTGGGTGAACCCCGGTTCGATATTGTCGGCGAGGCGTACCGCGAGGCAGAGATTCTCGCATCACTCAAGAAGACGAGGACTCTGCGGGACGTCGAGTTCGAATTCTATGGTGTTGCAGAGCTCGTTCTGGAGCCCGACAACCCCCACGACAGCGGAGCGATTTCGGTCCGCCTCGATGGGCACTGCGTCGGTTACATTCCTGCTGATAGCTCCGCCGATTTCCATCCTGTGTTGACCAGATTCATCAGCAGCGGCATCGTTCCTACAGTGCGGACACGGATTTGGGGAGTCAGAAGGTTCGTTCAATCGCGCAATCAGGATGAGCTGAAAAGCGCCATCCGTGTCGCCCTCCGAAGCGCGGAAGACATCCTTCCGAGCAACAGCATCCCGGTTGAACCTCACTTCCTGATTCCGCTAGGACGGTCCATCCAGGTGACGGGCGAGCAAGAGCACTTGGACGTCCTTGCGAAGTATGTTTAGCCGGCAGGAAGCTCTCGCATCGTTGTGACCCTTCACCCGATCGCCGGAAAGTCAAAGATACCGTCGACCGTGTTGGAGGTGCAGCTCGACGGGCAGAAGATTGGGCAGCTCACTCCCGCAATGTCAGCAGTCTTGATGCCAATGGTCAACGAGGCGCGAAACCACAATCGGACTACCGCAGCGTGGGCAACACTTTCGGGATCGCGCCTCGCCGCGGAGGTTGTTCTCAAAGTAGAAAGGGCCGACGAGGTACCTGACACTTGGCCTAGCAGTAGCGACGTTTTACCC
>JBBRDX010000175.1:0-5545 GCA_038203515.1 Actinomycetales bacterium
AGTCCGGCGCCCGTGAGGGTCGTCGACTCCTGGCGACGATCGAAGAGGTCGGAACCCACCTGGGCCTCGAGGGCGCGGATCGACGAGTCGAGTTTCGCCCGCGAGATGCCCAGCGAATCGGCGGCGCGCACGAAGTGCAACTCCTCGGCGACGGCGACGAAATGTCGCAGATGGGTGATCTTCACGCACAACTCCTCGGTTCCCGCCCAGCGTGACGGATGCCTTCAGGGTACGCGGCGTGCGGCCCTTCCCGTGGGTGTGCGGGCTGCGCTCGAGGATCTGCTCAGACGCTCTGTCGTCAGGAGACGGAGCCGCTGCGCTCCTTCACGATCTCGCTGCCCGTCGAGACGTGCCTCGTCTGACCCGTGCCCCGGAAAAGCGAGGTTCGCGTCTCGAGGGCAGCCACAGCAGTCGTGAAGGTCAAGAAAAGCAGCCACCCGAAGACGTACCCAGCGAGGATGTCCGTGAGCCAGTGCAGCGACAGGTACCCGCGAGTGAAGCCTTCGATGGCGGCGAAGGTGCCAAGGCCGATCCACAGTCCGGCTCGCCACTGGCGACTGACGGTGCCGATCAGGAGGATCACGAGCACGATGATCACTCCGTAATCCGCAAGCATTCGGCTCACTCCGCCAGACGGGAAGGTGCCCGCGTTGGCGACGGGCGGAAGATCGCGTGCGAGCAGGCGCGCCAGAAGCAACTGGCCCTCGTGCTGCACGAAAAAGGTGACCGTGATGGCTACCAGCGGTATCCACCAGCGCTGGCGATAGGCGAAGCAGAGGATGAGAGCGGCAATCACGCAGACCAGGTCGACCGTCGATCTGTCCCCGAGGGAGGTGACGTAGGTATTGAACTTGGTGAAGGCGGATCCGGGTACGACGAGGCCATGCGTCCAGGTGAATACCGGCAGATCCAGCCCCTGTTGCAGCGACTTTGCGAGCACGCCGATAGGGATCAAAACGAGGATGCTCACCACTGAGCCGACCGCCGAAGTCACGACGAATGCAGTCACAGAGCCCAGTCGCAGTGCCAGGCTCTGTCCCCAGCGGAGAGGCCCGCCCCATCGCTCAGGAATGAACCGGTGCAGTGCGATGCCAGCGCCGAGAGTCACGACTATCAACGCAACGAGGATCAGGGCTAGGGGAGCCATCCGGTACATCCAGTTCGGGCTAGAAGAAACCAGCAAGAGTGCTAAAACTAAGCCCAATCGAGCGCTATCGCAAGCACCGTTGCAGGGTCGTGCATAAAGAGAGGAACTCCGCCCAGTTCCGACCGTGTCGTCATGACACCTCGATTGCAGAAGGCAGCACCGTAGGCTCGCTGCATGCGCAGTTTCTATCCCGAAATCGAACCCTACGAGTCCGGGATGCTGGATGTGGGAGACGGGCAGAGTATCTACTGGGAGACCTCGGGAAATCCGAATGGAAAACCGGCTGTATTCCTGCACGGTGGGCCGGGCGGCGAGACGCAATCCAATCACCGGCGACTGTTCGATCCGGAGAAATACCGAATCGTTCTGCTCGACCAGCGCGGATCGGGGCGCAGCCTCCCGCACGCGAGCGATGCCGGCATCGACCTCAGTACCAACACCACCTGGCACCTCGTGGATGACCTCGAGCTGCTTCGCCAATACCTGCGGATCGATCGCTGGCTGGTCTTCGGCGGTTCCTGGGGCAGCACGCTCGCGCTCGCCTACGCGGAGACACATCCCGGACACGTGACCGAGCTCGTCCTGCGGGGGATCTTCACGTTGCGCAAGTCCGAGCTGGACTGGTTCTACGAGGGGGGCGCGGAGTCCGTCTTCCCGGATGCGTGGGAAGGTTTCCTCGCCCCCGTGCCGATCGACGAGCGCAACGCGCTCATCCAGGCATACCACCGCCTATTGAACGATCCCGACCCCGCCGTTCACGGACCAGCCGCAGTCGCGTGGTCGGTCTGGGAGGCATCCACAATCACACTGCTGCCCCGTCCCGATGTCGTATCGACATTCGCTGATCCGCACTACGCACTCGCTTTCGCGCGAATTGAAAACCACTATTTCGTCAACCGTGGCTTCTTCGACGACGGGCAACTCATCCGGGATGCGAGCGCGCTCGTGGACATTCCCGGCGCGATCATTCAGGGACGATACGACATCTGTACGCCCGCTGTCACGGCCTGGGATCTGCATCGCGCCTGGCCGGAAGCAGAGTTCGTGATGATGCCGGATGCCGGTCACGCGTTCGATGAGCCAGGTATTCTCGACGCTCTCATCGAGGCGACGGATCGCTTCGCCGGTTAGCTCCCAGTGAGCAGACGCAGGATGTCGCCCACGTTGCGATCTAGTGCGTCCCTGCTGGTATCGATGACGATATCGGCATCGGTCGGTGCTTCGTAGGGCGAGTCGATTCCGGTGAAATCGGAAATCTCGCCAGCACGTGCGCGGGCGTAGAGGCCCTTGCGGTCTCGCGCTTCGCAGACCTCGAGCGGAGTCGCGACGAAGACCAGCACGAATCGACCGACCTCCTCGGCCATCTCGCGGATCTCACGCCGGGTAGAGGCGAAGGGCGCGATGGGTGCGCAGATCGCGATCCCTCCGACGCTGGAGACGGTTGCCGCGACCCACCCGATACGACGCAGGTTCTCTTCGCGGTCGGCGGCAGTGAAGCCCAAACCGGGGGAAAGGGCCCTCCGAACATCGTCACCGTCGAGCATGACCGAACGGAGGCCAGCGGCTGCGAGTCGTTCGGCAACTGCCCTGGCCACGGTCGACTTTCCCGATCCGGATAGCCCGGTGAACAAGATCACACAGCCGTCGGGCCTTGGCGCGGCCGCCATCGGGCCAGCGCTGTCGGCCCGGAAATCCAAGATCTCGTCTGCGCCGAGTTGTGACAGGACGGGTCCGAGCAGGTCATCGGCGACCATTTCTGCGGTGAGAGAGGCCAATGGAGTAAATCGCACGAGAGAGCCCGGGAGCTGTTCTGCACAGGCAAGCAGATCTTGCACCGTGCCGGAGGCGCTGTAGTCGGAGTGTGCCGAGTTCCAGGTCGTCGCGAGCCACAGCACCGGGCGACCCGCCGCCCGGCGGATGAGCTCGGCGACCGATTCAGGGCGAGGACTGCCGGCAAATACCCCGACGACGGATGCGCGATCCTTCGGGGCGAGCCGCATCTGACGCGCTGGACCATGCTCCGCGCGTTTCATTGCGGTGAGAGTTCCGGCAAGGTACGCGACGTCGTCGTTGTAGGCGATCGCCGCCACGGGGAGGAAGGCGAGGGGCGTTGCATCCGGATCCAGCAGCACCAAGCCTCCGGCCTCAGCGGCGGATCGGGCGAGATCCGTACTGACTGTCAGGTGCGACTCGAATGGCCAGCCTTGGGGTTTAGCGCCGGGCAGGCAATACCCATCGAGCGGGGCGAGGAGCCCACTGAGCACGAGTCCCAGGGCATCGAGGCGCGGGCCGGTGAGCGCAAGACTCGGATAATCGACGGTCGGAGTGGTCACTCGCCGTGCCCTCCAGCCTTGCGAGCACCGCCGAATTGGTCGGAGTCCCTCTTTGTTCGGCGATACTCGCGCATTTCGGCCGACGCGAGGGCGGGAAATCCGTGGTGCCGACGAATTTGCATCCAGGTGATGGGCGCAGCGATGAGCACGATCCCGAGCGCTATCCCGGTGAGGGGAGTACTGAGACCGAGAAGTTTGAGCGCTGACGCAAGGAGCACAAACGCGAGTGCCCGACGAATGAAACCTCCCGGCAGCCGGGACGACAGTTGTGCTCCAATGAACGCTCCCGGAACGCTACCGATCAACAGCGGGAGTGTGATGCCGAGCTGAAGGTCGCCAAAGAGGGCATGGCCGATGGCCGCGGAAGCAACCAGCGGAACGGCCTGCGCGAGATCGGTACCCACGAGTTGGCTTGCCTTGAGGCCCGTGTACATGACCATGAGGCCGATGATGATGAGGGAGCCGGATCCGACGGAGGTCATTCCCACGATCAGTCCGCCCGCTGCTCCGAGGATGATCGTCGGCACTACCCTCACGACCACTTCTGGTCGCTCCTGTGGCAGCGGTTCACCTTTGCCGTCCCTCGAGCGGGCACGTTCGATGAGACGCATATAGGCGCGGACGGTGAGCAGCATGGCGGTCAGGAGAAGGGCGCAACCCAAAGCGATCTTGAGCGTATTTTGCACGGCTTCGCCGTCACCGAATGCCTTGAGAATAAGCACCCCGCAAAAGGCCGCCGGAACGGAGCCGACGCAGAGGAAGAGCACGAGGCGCATGTTCACTGTCTTGCGACGGAGATGAACGATCGCTCCGACGGGCTTCATGACTGCGCTTGCCACGAGGTCGCTCGAAATGGCCGCAAGCGGGGGCACTCCGAAAAACAACACCAGCATCGGGGTCATGAGGGCACCCCCGCCCATGCCGGTGAGTCCGACGACTATTCCCACGCCGAACGCACCGAAGATGAGCCCGAGATCCATCTCGCGATTCTCGCATATCGCCAGTGGCCAGCGGTTTGCGGGAGAGGCTGGCCTTAATGCCTACTATGCCGGTAAAGTCGACCAAGTTAGTCGACTTTACCCGAGGAGCCGAACGCATGTCACGACCCAAGAAGACCAGCTACACCCTTTCCCTTGTCCGCCGAATGTCGATCACGATGATCGCCGCAGCACTCGTCTTGGTGCTCGGAGCATGTTCGTCGCCGTCGACTCGTGCGTCGGCGAACGCGGCGGTCGCGATGCCCTCCGAGCTGAGGTTCGGATATTTCCCCAACTTCACTCATGCCGTGGGGATCATCGCGCTCGAGAAGGGCTATCTCGCCAAGCGGCTCGGCAAGAAGGTGAAAATCACGCCCGTCATCTTCAACGCCGGCCCGGCAGCCATCGAAGGTTTGTTCGGCAACGCCGTCGATGTGACCCTGATCGGTCCGAACCCCACAATCACCGGTTACACCCAAAGCGCTGGCGCCGCACTCAGGGTCATTGCGGGAGGCGCCTCCGGCGGTGCAGGTTTGGTGGTCCGGGCTGGCATCGACTCTGTTGCAGACCTCAAAGGCAAAACGATCGCAACACCCCAGCTGGGCAACACCCAGGACGTCGCACTCCGCTACTTCCTGAAGACGAAGGGCTTGTCCACGACGACAGAGGGTGGTGGCGATGTGCATGTCATGCCGCAGGACAACGCGACGGCGCTCGCGGGATTCACCGCAGGAACGATCGATGGAGCCTGGGTCCCGGAGCCCTGGGTTAGTCGGATGGTCGCCGAGGGCGGTGGCAAGGAATTGGTGAACGAGAAGAGCCTCTGGAAAGGTGGCAAATTCGTCGTCACCAACACCATCGCCTCCACCGCATTCCTGCAGAAATATCCGCCGGCGATCTCGGCCGTCGTCGAGGCTGAGCTCGACGCGATCGCCTTCATCAAGGCACATCCCGCCGACGCGAAGTCGCTGGTCAATAGCTATATCAAGTCGGTGACCGGGAGTTCGATTGACCCGAAGTATCTCGACAGCGCATGGAGCCAGGTGGACTTCACGATCGACCCGTTGCCGTCCACGCTGCTGAAATCA
>JBBRDX010000176.1:0-5527 GCA_038203515.1 Actinomycetales bacterium
TCGAGAAGTTCGCGCTTGGCGTCGTCCCGGGCATCCTGGGCCTGGGCGCGCAGCACCTCGGCGAGCGGTGTGCCGCGCTCAAGGGCGCCCGTCACCTGTTCGATACAGCGGGTGAGTGCCGGCAGGCGTATCCTCGAGGCGAGAGTGTTGAGCGATTCGGCCAGGGGTACCCCGGTGTTAACCTCCGCCACGACCGCCGAGAGCTCGACAGCGAGCTCGCCGTGGCTGACCCGGCCGACCCGCCGGAGCGCGTCGAGGATGCCTTCCCCCGCCGAGAGACTGAGCGTGAGGAACTCGAGCACCGACGGCAGCTCGCCGGCGAGGCGGGCGAGGCGTTTCCCCGCGGCGCGTTGCAGCATCCGGTCACAGAGAGCGATGCCGAAAACCGCCGCGACCACCACGATCGCGGCCACCATCACAGGTGCAATAGGTCGCACGCGAGCCCAGGCCAGGGGGGCGGCCAGACCGAGCAGTGCGGCCCCGATTCCCCACGCCAGCTGGCGCGATCGAAAAGCCTCGACCGTGAGGGTGGAGGATGCCTGTCGCAGGCGCATCTCGATGGTCGCGCCACCGCCGAGCACCGATCCGAGCAGAGTCCGGAGCCGTTCGAATGCTGGGCCGAGCAGCGCTCCGACCACCGGAAGCGGATCGACACTTCGGCGGGAGACAAGCTCACGGGCGCCGGCGGACACGTCGACGACATAGGGTGCGACTCGGGTGACGAGCCGCGGGCGGCTCAACCGCGGCACGAGGCTAGCGAGCGACCAGAGTCCGAGACCGAGGGCCAGCCCGCAGAGCACCGCCCACCCGGAGAGGGCGTCTAGGCGAACCATCGAGGCTCCTGCGAAAAACGGCCGAGCGCGAGCATCAGTCGGTAGGCGATCACGGTGACCAGCAGTCCGCCGACGATGAGCAGCACTCCCCCGGCAGTGTTGTAGGCGGCGGCTGCCTCAGGCCGTGTCGCCAGCAGCACCAGGATGATCCACGGTGCCGCAACTCCGAGTCGGGCCGCGTTCAGGACCCAGGATTGGCGCGCCTCCACTTCGGAGCGGATGGCCGCCTCCTGTCGCAGATAGGACGCCAGGTTGCGCAGCACTGTCGTGAGCTCGCTTCCCCCGACCTCGCGCGACATCCGGAGCGTCTCCAGGATGCGGTCGGCCACTGGATCGGCGAGCCGATCCTTCAGGGCGTCCACAGAAATGCCGAAATTGCCGGTGGCCCGATAGTCCTGTTCGAATTCTGCGAACGCTTCACGGGTCGGTGCTGGCCCGGTGTGTGCGAGTGTCACGACGCTGTCGGGCAACGCGAGTCCCGAGCGCACCGCAGACACGAGATGGTCGACGATGTCCGGCCAGAGCACGCGGGCCGCGCGGCGACGCGAGTGCCCCCGCCACCTCACAATCGCCGCAGGAAGGGCCAGCGCGGCCGCTCCCGCTATCAGCGCGATCACCGCGACCGGCACGATCGCAAAGCTGAGAGCCGCCGTCGCGAGGCCACCGATCACTGAAATCACCGCCAGGGCAGTGAGAGACACCGAATGCAGCCCGGCCTGCGCGAGTCTCTGGCGCAGGACGCTCGTCGCGCCGACCGACCGCGTGCGCGCCAGTCCCGTCGCCGGCCAGGCGAAGGGCGAGATGATGAGCACCACCCCGAGACCCATCAGCAGGCCGAGCACCACCGTGAGAGTCACGCGGCCACCCCCGCGAGAATCGAGGCGAGGTCGAATCCTGCGGTGTCGAACTTGCCGGTACGGGTGGGATAGCTGCCTGTGGCGGTGAGAAGCCCGCGGTGCATGCCGAAGATCAGGCTCGCCTCGACGGTCATGCCGCCGGTGACGAACCCGCTCGGGGCAAGGATCTCGGTGATGCGGCGTTGACCGTTACGGGCGAGTTCGCAGTGCACGACGATGTCGACGGATGCCGCCACCGTCGGCACCACGAAGGAGGAGTCGATGTTGCGCCCGGCCAGCAGCGGCAGGGTGCAGAGCTTAGCGAGGGCATCCCGCGCGCTGTTGGCGTGGATCGAACACATGCCGGGGAGCCCACTGTTGAGTGCGATGAGCAGGTCGAGGGACTCAGCCTCGCGCACCTCACCGACCACGAGCCGATCGGGGCGCATCCGCAGCGCCTCCTTGATGAGTCGCCGCAGGGTGATCTCGCCCGTGCCCTCGAGGCTCGGCTGGCGGCACTGCATGCCCACGACGTCGCGCGCCGCGAGATCGAGCTCGAAGGTCTCCTCGACCGTGACGATCCGCTCGCCGGTCCGCGTGCCGGAGAGCAGGGCGTTCAACAGGGTGGTCTTGCCGCTCTGGGTCGCGCCGGAGACCAGGATGTTCTGCCCGGAGAGCACGCACAGGCGCAGGAACTCCGCCGCCTGGTGACTGAGCGAGCCGACGGCGACGAGTCGCTGCAAGTCGCGGATTCGCTTGGTGAACTTGCGGATGTTGACGGCCCAGTGCCGCTGCGTCACGTCCGGAATCACGACGTGCAGCCGCGATCCGTCGGGCAGCGAGGCGTCGACGAAGGGCGAGGACAGATCGACTCGCCGACCTGTCGATTGAAGCATCCGCTCCACGAGGTCGCGCACCTCGGTGTCGGTGAGCAGCACGCTGGTGAGTTCGGGCACGCCGTCGCGCGCGATGAAGACGCGGGATGGACCGTTGATCCAGATCTCCTCGATGTCCGGATCGTCGAAGAACGGCTGCAACGCGCCGAAGCCAGTGATCGAGGCCACGATCTCGCGGGCGGCCTGGTGCTCGTCGAGCAGCATCGGAAGCGAGCCGCCGAGGGCGCGTTCGCTGTAGCGCTGCACCTCCTCGCGCACATAGCGATCGAGCATGGCACCGTGCCGGTCGCCCCCGAGATCCGCTGCGTCGCGACGCACGCGCTCGCGCACCTGCTCCGTGATGAGGGCGACGGCGGTGGGCATCCCCACATCATCGGTCGACGGGGCGCACCGGCGCCGAGTTTATCCACAGGCGCCGCCGGGATTCTTTCGTGCCGAACCGCCGTGAGGGGTCAACTTCGCAGGTCCGCACCCTGTCGGAACCTGTGAAAGTGACACCCGAGTCGCTTAGCCCGCCGACACGTGTGGCGCGAGCGCGGGCACACCGGCGTGTCGGAGCACAACGAGCACCACCGCGACTGCACGAAGGTTCCGGATGTCGGTGCGGAAGCCCGACGGGACCCCTGAGCTGGCGCGCGCACCGGGCTGGGCGGCCGCCCTCATTGTTCCCCGATTGTCTCCGTGTTCGCCAGCCGAGCACGAGCGCGACGGCTGCGTGCGCCGCGAACGACCATCAACCCCCAACGCACGGGAGTGCCCACCGCGAGAGCGACCATGCCGCTCCACGACCGGTCGAACCGGCCGAGGGCACGCTTGCGATCCCAGGTCCGTCGCAGCACTCCCCCGAAGTCGCCGTGTCGCAGTGGTTTGAGCGGGAGGTCGCCGGTCGCGCGAGTGGCGAGGAGCTCATCGACCCGGCGCACCCAATCGTTCTGCTCGGCGCCGTGGAAGTAGTTGTCATCGAGCCAGGACGCATTCGGATGCTGGAAGCGACCCTCCACGAGATCCCCGCAGTTGCCGAAGAGGCCGCTGTCCTCGAAGACCGTGTTGATGAGTTCGGCGCTCACCCCGAAGTCGTTGACGATGATCACCGGGATGGAGAGGGCGATCGCTTCGATCGCGGCCGTCGAGCTCATGGTCACGAGGCCAGCGGCACCGGCGAGATGATCGGACATGGCGCCGCCCGCCACCACGAGATTGTGCGGCGCCCGCGGCTGGAGTTCATCCATGAGGTCGGCATAGTGGTAGCGCTCCGCGTGGGTCTGATGTTCCCCGCGAGCGGCGCGCACCTTCACGACCACCCGCAGGTACGGATGCCGCCGCGCGGACTCGGCAAGCCACCCAAGCAACGCGAGGCGATCGGCCCTCCCAGCCGGCACCTTCGCCTGGGTCGCGAAAATGACCTCGCCGTTCTGGGTGCGGCCCTGGGTCTTCTGCGGGCACGCCTGGCGCGGCAGGAACGGAAGCGTCGCGAGGCCGAACGGCATATCAATGCCCATCCTTGCGGCGAGATCCTCGAACTCGCGAACCTCCCGGCGGGAATGCAGCACGAATAAATCGACCTGGGCGCGATGCGGGATGGCCCGCTTCGTGGCCGGAATCGAGATGCCGGGCAGCCCACTGACAATCACGGGGCGCGCGACATAGGCGCCGACGATGGCACGCACCACCACCCTGACGAGCGGACCGCGCACCGACAGCAGCACCGCATCCGGCTTGAGAATGGCGATGCGCACGGCCAGGGCGGAGAGATCGAGGATCGGTGGTGCGGCGATCGACCCCGTCGTTCCCTTCAGTGCCACGGCCAACTGTTCGCCGCTTGGCATCACCGGGCTCGCGAGCACGACCAGCGAACGCTGCCAGCCCTCCGGCAGCTGGCAAAGCAGGGTCGCCCCCCACTTCAGGTAGGAGTCGGAGTCCGCGATCGCAAGCACGGTGACCGTGGCAGTCGGCAGGGACTCGGCTGTCTGTTCGGCGGCACCGAGCGCGACCGCGGCGAGGGAGATCTGCACTCCACGCTCGTGCCCGGAGTAGCCGACCGGTACTCCGGGGTAACGCTGCCCGAGGGTGGTGATCGTGCGGAGATTCGCCTCTTCTGCGGGCAGCGGATAGGGGGAGGTCGCGTGCAGGATCACCGGTTTGCCGGTCGCGGCGAGGGCCTGGAGCATCCCAATGTCGGTGACGGAGGCGGAGGCGACACTGTGCGACACCACATTGAGATCCTGGAGGAAGTCGACGGAGGCCTCGTCCCCAGGGGTGTCCCGTGGAGTGTTCTTCATGTGTTCCGGGGTGGAGAGCGCGGGAGTGCGCCTCTGGAATTTGACCGCCGGGGCGCCGTCGTCGAACTCGGAGGTTTCGATGTGGACTGTCATAGATGCTCCAAATATGAAGAGGCGGACGGATGATGTGAGGAGCTGGGAACGACGAGGGGCGCGATCGCATTCGCCACGGCGAGCACTCCCTTCCCCGATGCCCGCCGGGCGTGGACGGTTCTCACCCTCGGAGTCGCCGCCCAGACCTCGGGAACCGTGTTTGTGAGCGTGCCGGCCTTCCTCATCCCGCCACTCCACACCGAACGGGGCCTCAGCCTTGCGCAGGCCGGACTGCTCGCCGCCACCCCCACCATCGGAATGGTGCTGACACTGATCGCCTGGGGTGCCCTCGCGGACCGTATCGGCGAGCGGTGGATTATCGCGAGCGGACTCGCGCTGGTGGTGCTCGCCTCGGTCGGCGCGGTGCTGGCTGCCGGGGCCCTCCTGTCGACCGGATATGTCGCCCTCGGTATTTTCTTCCTGCTGGGAGGGATGGCCGCAGCCAGCGCCAACGCCGCAAGCGGTCGCGTCGTGGTCGGCTGGTTTCCCCGGGACCGCCGTGGGCTCGCCATGGGCATCCGCCAGACCTGCCAGCCGCCCGGTGTGACGATCGGTGCCGCGCTTATCGTGCCTCGTGCACTGACGGGTGT
>JBBRDX010000177.1:0-5490 GCA_038203515.1 Actinomycetales bacterium
CGGAGGGCGGCGATCTCTTGCGACTGCGCCGAGATGACCTCGTGCTGCTCGCCGGTCAGGGCGACCAGCTGCTCGTAGGTAGGAGCGTCAGGAGTGGAATCGTCGGTCGGAATTACCCACGGTACGCGCGTTGGTCGCGCCAGTGGTGGACGCGACCTTCAGGGGACCTGAACAGATACGCCGAAGAACTCGTCGAATCCGTGTCGGGTGGGCAGGAACTCGTCCTTGTCACCCAAGTGATTCTTGCCGAACTGCCCCGTGGCGTAGCCGAGCGCCTTGAGGGCGGTGGCGATGGTCGGGTCCTTGTCCCGAAGTCCGAGGTCGGCGCCCGGCATGCCGACCTTGGTCAGACCGGTCCGGTAGGGGTTCTGCCCGCAAATGAATGCGGCCCGTCCTGCGGTGCAACTCTGCTCGCCGTAGTAGTCAGTGAACCTGACTCCCTCGGTGGCGATCCGATCGATGTTCGGCGTGCGGTAACCCATGAGGCCATCGCTGTAGCAGCTGAGATTGGAGATACCGATGTCGTCACCCCAGATGATCAGGATGTTTGGACGTCCGTCGGGCATAAGTTCCTCCACTGTGAGGGGTGTGTGTCGTCTCTTCGGAGCCTAGTGGGGAGTGAAACGGTGACTACACATCAAGCCGGCTGGGCCCACCGAGCGATGTGGTCGACTGTCAGGTCAATCGTCAGCGGGTCGTCGTAGAACTGGGTTTGGATCTGATCGCCGGTGACAACCAGGTGCTTGTCGTTGCCGGGGATCTGTTGAACCAAGTGTTCGACTGTCTCAAGGTCGGTAGCTGAGTCAGTGCTGTTAACCACGAGGGTCGGGATCGGGAGTGATCGGAATGACTGCTCCGCGTCGTGTTGCCATAGCTCGTGCTCACTAACGATGGCAAGGCTGTTGCCCCAGCATCCGCGATAGTTGAGCGGTTCGTGGCGGACCCAGTTGGAGTACCAAGCGAAGGGGACATCGAAGTTGAAGAACGAATCCTCCATACGATCGGCGATCATCGGGCGATAGTCGGTCTCGCCGGTGGCCACGAAGTGATCATGGGCCGGCTTCGTGTCGGCCACCCACTGGTCGAACCCGACTTGGCCGCCGTAACCGGCGACTATCTGTGTCCGAAGCAAGAATGCCCCGGCGATGAGCGCCACTCGGGAGAACAGCGGATCCTCGGCCGCTGCCGCCGCCGCCCAGTTCGCGCCCATGCAAACTCCGACCAGACCGACGCGCTCCGGATCAACCGATTCAAGAGCGGTGAGGAACTGCCCTGCGGCCCGAAGGTCGGCGATCTTGGAGGCCGGCGAGTCATACTGCAGCGGTTCGCCACCGGTCTCTCCGAAGTGTCGGGGGTCGAACACGACGGTCGTGCAGCCGAGCTGGGCGAGACGTGTGGCGTACTGGATGGGCGACTGTTCTTTGACGAACCCGATGGGACCGATGATCGCAAATGCCGAAGTCGGATCCGTGACATTGTCCGGTGTGCAGAGCACTCCCGCCATGCTCTGGTCGCCGGACGGGATGCTGACAAATTTGCTTGTGTAGGTCATGGCGTCGGCCTCCTGTGGTCGATTCGTATCGGACTGGGGTGTTGTGAAGGCATCAATGTCGGGTTCGGATCAACTGATGGAGGTCGACTGGGAATGGGAGACCTTCAGACAAATGGCCGTTTCTCCGAAGGAATGCGTTCGCCATTGAGTTGCGTCGGAAAGTTCGCGAATCAGTGGCTCGGTGTTGCCGAGAGTCAGGTTTCCGGCGATGAGTAGGCCGCCGTCACGCAAGCAACCTCGCAGAAGTTCGATTATCTCCGTCGTGGGAGCGAAGCCGTCGAAGAACGCCACGTCGTAGTCCGATCCGTCGAAGTCGGGCAAGACCGACTCGGCGTCGCCCTGGTGCACTGTGATTCGCCCGGTGAGGCCGTATCGGACGATCTCGTCTCGAGCCAGGGCAACGTGCTCTGGGTCATTTTCGATCGTGTCCACATGAGTTGCCGGTGTTGCTGACGAGAGCCAGCAGGCCGTGTAGCCAAGAGCGGTACCCACTTCCACCACCTTCATCGCCCCCACGGCAGCGGCCAGGACGCCGGGGAGTGAGCCGTGGTCATAGGTGTACGCCCCACATCCGTGTCGAGCGCGATGGAGCCGGGTCGCCGTTTGGAGGTCGGAGAAGGGATCGGACACGGGCACGTCGGATGCTTTCATCGTGGGTTGATTATGCGGGTACGACTGCCATACGTCCAAGACCAAAGTTGACGATATTGATGCGGGAGAAGCATCAGTCGCCTTATAGTCTGCGCAGTGGATCTCGACCTTCGGCTCGTGCGTGCGTTCACCGTCGTTGCCGAGGAACTCCACTTCGGGCACGCCGCAGACCGGCTCCACCTCGCCCAACCAGCGCTGTCGCGGCAAATTCAATGACTGGAACAGTTCCTCGATGTGCAGTTGGTCAACCGCACCACTCGTCACGTCGAATTGACTCCAGCTGGGCAATCGTTTCTCGTCCAAGCCCGCAAATTGCTCGCCGCCGGTGACCGTGCCACTGCGGCAGCAACGCAGGCCACCAGCAATCAGCTCAGCATTGGATTTTCCGCCGGGCTCTCGGTCACCGCTGCAGTCACGACACTTCGATCGACCTATCCCCACATCGAAGTCATCATGAAGCGCCTCGAATGGTTCGAGCAGCACGATGCGGTTCGCGACGGAGTCGTGGACGTGTGCATTGGACGTCTTCCCATAATCGGGACCGAGGTCAACGTCACACCGCTTTACAACGAGCCACGCGTCGTCTTGCTGCAGACTGGACATCGGCTCGCCGACAAAGAGTCAGTGAGCATCCTCGATTTGGCGGACGAGCCAATCGCCCGCCATGAGGGATCGGCTTCGTGGGATGCATTCTGGCGGGTGGACCCGCGCCCGGATGGTCGCCCAGCACCCGACGGTCCTTTTGTGACAAGCATCGAGGAGAAATTGGAATACGTAGCCAATGGAGACTGCATCTCCATCCTGCCGGTGTCCGCAGCCGCAAGCTATGTGCGTTCTGGCGTGAAGAGCGTCCCTATCTACGACATCACTCTGGCGACCGTTGCGGCTACCACGCGTCACGATTCCCGATCACTTGTCCTCGACGTCTTCATCGCTGCACTCCAATTGTCCTCAAAGCCCCCGTCGGCATCGCAAGATCCGGTCAAGTCATAATGCGAGGTGCCGGACTTGCCGCACGAAACCTTCAGCGTCACTTTCAGACCCGGCCGTGACCAGAGGGACGGAACGGGGGCTGTTGTGTTTTCCACAACACCAGTGGAGACCGCACTGTTGCATTGAGCGCGACCCGGAAGAGTCGGTGCGGGATTCGTGCCCTGGCCAGCCTGGCCGAGGCTGCTGGGATGGAGCGTCGCCGAGTTCATTCCGTCATCCGCCAACCGGCATCGGCGTTCGCCGCGTTCCGGTTCCCACCCGAGGGCCCATTCTCAGCGCCCACAGCTTCTTCCTGGCAACCTCATCCAGTCTGGGCCTGACTCGAATCCCCTCAATGTCGTGAGAACCATGCTCAATTCAGCGGTACCCTTCGAGGTTATGGTCGGCGCTACGGATTGTGCTCGAGCACGATCACTGACCGCGCTTCAGCCAGTTCTTCATCCGTGGGAACGTGACCGGAATCGATCGCGAGCCCGAGCGCGCGCGGCTTCTTGTGAGCGAGGACATCACGGATCATCTTCGCGGCGCGGGGCGAGTCATCGATGAGCAGCCCAGTACCGGGATACGTCGAACCTGCATGCCGGATTGTTACCGATCGGCCACCAGCGAAATTTGCTGCCCAGCCGGCATCGGTGAACACCACCATTTCGCCGACCACGTCGTGGGTAACAGCTGGGACCGAATAGTGCCGGCCACTACGTCGGCCATCGAAGTTCAGTACGACAATGGCGTTCATCCGGCGTCCAAGTGGGGTGCGAGACACCGTACGGACCAAAGGATTGACCAATCCCCGCATCACCCACGGTGGCGGATGCGCCGACCGAACCGAACCGTGGGCACGGGTGGATGGCGCGATCATTGCGCGCCCACCTGTCCCCGTAGGAACTCGTCGACATTGCCTCCACCTTCTTCAGCGGGCTCCAGATAGAACCGCGCCCACGAAATCGCACCACCATCGACGCCAAAAATGATCACGCCGCGCATCAGGTGGATGCTGCGGTCGGGGCGATTCCCGCGCATCTCCCATTCCGACCACACCACATCATCGACGACCGCAGAACGTAGAACGACAGCATGCACATCGGGTATGAACCGAAAGATCTGCTCCCAGTTCTGACGAACCTGCAGATTCCCAGAAAACCCGCGGTCCGGATGGACCGGAGTCTCATTCACGTACTCGTCTGCGAAGCAGGCAACAAGCGCATCGAGGTCGTGGCCGTTCGTTGCTTCGACCAGCCGCTCGATGACCGCCAAAGGATCATTCATGACTAATCCGTTCTAGTAGACTAGAATGGAAGTATTAGTGAAGGAGCACGTCCTGTCAAGGTGAACCGTAGGTACGACGCGTCGGGTCGCAAGGCCAAAGCCCAGGCGCAGCACGACCAGATCGTGGTGATCGCCGAGCAGAACTTCCTCCAGCAGGGATATGCCAGCACGACCGTGACGACGATCGCTGACGCAGCGGGAGTTTCGGTCGACACGATCTACAAGACCTTCGGTGGCAAACCCGGCCTGGTGCGGGCCATTCGGGACCGGGCGCTCCTCGGCCGGGGGCCTGTCCCTGCTGAACGGCGCTCGGACCAACTTCACGACGGGCATCTCGACGGACACACGATCATCCACGCCTGGGGGGCACTCACCACCGAAGTCGCTCCCCGCGTCGCACCCATTTTGTTGCTGGTGCGCGACGCCAGCCTCCATGATCCCGAGCTGGGATCGCTACTGCAAGAAATGGACGCCCAGCGACTCCAACGCATGACCGTCAATGCCGCCCGTCTCGCGAATGGGGGCCACCTCCGCAATGGAGTGGCCGTCGGCGCTGCCGCAGACATTCTCTGGATCTACAGCTCTCCTGAGCTATACGAGCTTCTCGTAGTTCGGCAAGGTTGGGCTCTCGACCACTATGCCCGCTTCATTACCGACGCCATGATCCACGCCCTTCTAGAATGAAGTGGCACTCTTGCGTTGAGCACGGTTGACGCCGAACGTCTCCGCCGTTTGAGGAGGGGTTGCTCAGACCTCGGTGCCTCGCCAAATCAGTAGTCCGAAGGGGTTCGAACATAGTCCCATCAGTTCCCGAGGCATCGATCCGCAGCGCTCCATGGTGCGCGTTCGGACATAGAGGCCGCGCGGATAGGCAGTAGGGACCTGATCAGGGAATACGGGGCCTGGACGCAAAATGACATCCACCAGTCGTTGGGTTGTACCCGAGAAAATCGGGTTGCTATCACAACCAATCAATGACTCGTGGAGGTCCCCGCCATTATGCGCGCACTCGATCCCGAGGTGGGAGA
>JBBRDX010000178.1:0-5478 GCA_038203515.1 Actinomycetales bacterium
AATCGGCTCGACTGGAACACATACCAGGAGCTGAATAGTACCCCCGCCTCCGCAACAGCGATCGGAACGGTTCGTCCCAATTCCGTGAAGTTCGGCAGCGGTGACGATGTCGCCGAGATCGATGCGACAGCAACAGGGACCACACCTCTGGCTCAGGTGTCGAAGTGGTCGTACGGTTCTATCCCGGTGGTCGGAAAGACCGCCGCAATTGAAGGCGCCGGCCTCTGTAAGTCGGGAAGTCGCACCGGGTGGACGTGTGGAACGGTATTGGCCGTCGACCAGCCAGCGATCATTACTGACGGCAGCAATGTCGACCATGTGGTGAATTCCATCATTGCGACCACGTGTGATCTTCCCGGTGATAGCGGCGGAACCGCGATGATCGGAAGTTATGCCGTGGGCCTCGTGTCTGGCTCGAGCTATAGCGCGAGTTGCACAGAGTTAAATCAGTATTCTGCCTTTTACCCCATTACCTCCGCAGCAGGCGGCCGGAGCATCGCCAGCGCGACCAATACGGACTGGGAGCTGAGCGTGCAGTTGTCACCCCCGACCGTCACGACCCCGAATGGTGCACTGCTGGGGGTCAACGACCGGCTGCGGGGGACTCTCGCGAACGCCTCGCCCGAAGACCTGATCCATCTTTATTTCGACGGGGGGACCACCCCTCTGAATGGGTTCGTGACCGGAATCGGAAACGGGTCATGGGTCGCCACCTATAACGGTTTGGCCCCTGGGAATCACGCCTTCGTGGCGAAGACGGTATACGGCAAGTGGTCGTCATCCTCGTCCACGACGGGATCGTTCATCATTCCTGATCCGTCGACGATCTCTGGGACGGTGACCAGCACGTCCGGCCCGATCCAGTACGGAACTGTGGCGGTCTATTCGACCTCCGGCATGACCGCGAGCCTAGACAATCTGGTCACCACAGTTCCGATCGGCGGTGGCGGCTATTTCATCGTGCCGGGCCTCGCGCCGGGCCACTACATCCTGGGCTTCACCACGAGTGGTCAGGGAACTGACGCGGCGGGCGCGTTGTCTCAGTCGTATCCATATGCGTCTCAGTGGTATTCGAACGAGTACTCCTATGCGGCAGCGGTGGGAAATCTTCCGGGAGTGGTGACTGTGTCGTCGCCGGGTCAGACGGTGTCGGGCATTGACGTGGTATTGGAGAATCCCATGTTTGAGGATGTGGCGGATCCGTCGTATTCGTTCTACCCCTTTATTCAGTGGATGGCGTCGTCAGGAATTTCGACGGGTACGGTGCAGATTTCGGGTAAGCCGTTGTATAACCCGTCGTCGCCGGTGTCGCGTCAGGCGATGGCGTCGTTCTTGTTCAAACTGTCCGGGGAAAGTTTTGTTGCCCCGTCTGTGTCGACGTTCGCGGATGTGGATCCGTCGGCGACGTTCTTCAAGGCGATTGAGTGGATGGCGTCGAAGGGGATTTCGACCGGGACACCGCAGGCGTCGGGGAAGCCGTTGTTCAAGCCGACTGATGCGGTGTCCAGGCAGGCGATGGCGTTGTTCCTGGCCCGGTATGCGCACGCGAATCTGACGGTGCAACCGACGGTGCAGAGTTTCGCCGATGTTCCTTTGGATGCTCCAGCGGCTGCGGCGGTGAAGTGGATGAAGGACAACGGTATTTCAACCGGCACAGTCCAACCCTCCGGTCTGCCGCTCTACAAACCGGTGGATCCGGTGTCCCGGATGGCGATGGCCGCGTTCCTGTACCGACTCGCCCACCTGGTCGCCGCCCCTTGATACCGCGAAAGTTACCGCGGCACGGAGCATTCCGAGTCGACCAACCCCCATAGGCAAACTTCCGGCCCGGTAAGCGCAGAGGGCCAGCTGTTTGCGGCACCCCACAATTGCAGCGAGGATCATCGAGAACGCGTGGTTAATGTGCTCACTGCCAAGAAAGACGATGAGTCCGCCGATCATCACCTTTCAGCTTGTCTCATTGCTAAAGGTGTCGGCCAGATCGATTTGCCGCATGGCGAGCATCGCTGCTGCCGCCTCCAACGGGGGATGCTGGACCGGATCGAGGGTTGCCTCCTCACGCGGCAGAGCACACGGGTCGCATCCTGCCATGTTCTTGGCGACGCAGGTCGGAATACCCTCCTTGTTCGCATTGGACATCGCGAATTGCAATCACGGTCTTGCAGGCGTCGAAGAGTGGTTGCCAGGCCCGTTCGAGGCCAGTCGCAGTAAGAGGTCGTCCCTGAAGGGCGTTCCTACCGAATAGAACGTGAGTGTGACGGCGATGATCGCGATGCCAAGCCAGCCGACGACAGCCCGGATGTACCGTCGGGAGATGAGAAGATTGGCCGCAAAGACGGTGAGCAGCACTCCTTCTCCGAATTCCCCAGCGCGTATGAAAGTGACGAAGTAGGCCGCCTCCGGATCCATCGCCACCTGGTACACCGAGTACCCGGGGCTCAGCGCGGTGAGGGCAATCAATCCCTGCCGCGACGACTCGCTGCGCGTCGAGTGTGCGGAATCATCTCGCGGGGGAGGCGTTATCGCCAGCGGCCAGATAGTCAACCGTGTTGCTCGCAAGCAGTCAGTTCTGTACGAAGCTGTTCGGCGCGCCGGTCTCACTAAAAAACTGCTGCCGCTGATCGGTGGGAATGAACATTGCGAGCGCTATTCCACTGGCGAGGAGCACCAAGAGGCTTACCAGGAGGAGGCGTCGGGCCCGCCGCACCTAGAAACTCGGGAGCCGTACCTCGACGCTTCTGTCGACGTCCCGCAACAGATGGCTGATGATCGAGGACTCCTTAAATCGCGAAAGACACGTCGACGCCGACGCCGCCGCCTCGGAGGGTTATCCTGCGCGCGCTGCTATTGGCGATTTTGTCCACCCCCGAATCCAGCCCGCTCCGCGTCGGGATCCTTTGGAGTCTGGCTGCGAATGCCCTGCCGCCGATCACCCAAGGCAAACACGTGGATATGGCGGCGGCGAGCTCGACCAGTCACTGTTGCGAGGGAGCAAGTGCCGCAAACGCCTTTCGCCAGCTCAGCTCCCGCGATGCCTTTACCGAGCACACCACGAAGGTGAGCCAGCCGAATTCCACGAGGAGCGAGCTCTCGGCGAGCCCGGTCACGAGCAGCACCACCAGCACGAGGGCGGGCCAGGCGTAGACGAAGCTCCGCTGGCGGGAGGCGAGCAGCCAGGAGCGGATGAAAGCGAGCCCGACCATGAAGACGAAGGCGAAGAGACCGATCAGTCCGACCTGGAACCACACGTCCAGGTAGGCGTTGAGGGCGGACGGCTGGAGTCCGTCGCGAATGAAGGTGAACGGAGCGATGTCCTCCCACCAGTGACCGGCCCATCCCCATCCTTCGAGCTCATGCGTGGGGATCAGGAGCCTGATCGGGCGCCAGACCGCCAGCCGCAGGTTCAGCTCGTTGCTGGCGGTGAGGGCGTCGATGATCGGCGTGCGCACGGCCCAAGCGATGGCACCGACGGTGAGGGTGGATCCCAGCAGAACGAACTGCCAGATGCGTTTGCGCTCTGAGGATGCCCGACGCAGGCCGGAGAGGGCGAGGGTTGCGAGCATCACCACCACGAAGGTGCCAAAAGTGATCGGGGACCGGGCGAACAGCAGGGTAAGCCCGGCGAGTATGAGCGACCCGATCGCGAAGTTGCGCGGCACCGAGCGGGTGCGCAGCTCCGTACCGAAGGTGACGATGGCCACGAGGGTGACGATGCCGAGCTGGTTACGGGCGCCGAAGATGCCCTGGATCGGCCCGAGCACGTTGAGGTTGCCCGATATTGCGAGAAACCGGATGGGGCTGTCGATGAGCACTCCGGAGAAGATCTCGAGCACCATGGAGAGCAGGAGGGCTGCTCGCAGCACATTTCCGAAGGCACGAGCGATCTGGATGGTGTCGCGGATGAGCGCAATATAAATTCCGAGCATGGTCACCGAGAGCAGGTAAATCGCGCTGCCAGCTGTTACCCACTTGTACTCGCTCCAGAACACCGAGATCGTGGCCCAGCCGACGAACACCAGCAGGGATATCGGCAACAGGCCGTGCCACTCGATCTCCTCGCGCTGGGCGAGCAGGGAGAGCGACGCCAGCACAACCAGGCCGGCGAGGGTGGCCAACCAGCCTGCCCATCCGATCAACTCTCTCAGAAGCAGGGATGCGACGAGCGCGCCGATGATCGCTTGGGTGAGCGCGGACGAGAATCGGGGGGAGCCGAGAATCTGCCGCGCCAGATCGAATGCCGGATGCCGCGGTGGCGCCAGGCTCACGATTTGCTTCGCAGGGTTGCGGGGGAGAACTCAGGCTCGGCAGGTTCGAGCCCGAGCGGGCTGGTCTTGGTCTTGACCGCCCAGATCACGAGCAGCATCAGCCCACCCTCGAGCAGGATGCGGCTCTCCGCGATGCTCTGCACCAGTTGCGCCGTGAGCACCAGCAGGGGCAGGAGCGAGAGCCAGAGATGTGATCCGGGGTCGCGAGGCGAGGTGACGACCGGGTCGATGGCGACCAGCCAGGCGCGCACCACCGTGGCAACCACGAGCGCGCCGAATACGACCAGCCCGATGAAGCCGAGCTGCAGCCAGACGTCGAGCCACGCGTCGTGGGCATGGGGCGGTTGCACCCCGCCGGCCTTCTTGAGGGTGTTGAAGGGGGCGATCCAGACAATCCAGTAGCCGAGCCATCCCCAGCCCGCACCGGGGCGCTGCTGGGCGAGGGTGATGACCTCGTGCCAAATGGTGAAGCGACCGGTGAAATCCGAACTCTTGCCGAGGAGCTCGAGAATGCGGCTCTGGGTGACATCTGCGAATACGGCAAGGCCCGCTCCGATGAGGACTATACCGCCGTAGGCATATGCGCGCCCCCGCGGCGTGCGCGCCCGGCGGACGAGCAGGGCGGCAAGGGCCACGACGACCACCACCGCGAGGGCGACAACAGTGGTGGCGGATCGGGTGAGTCCGATCGTGACGATGGCGGCGGCCAGCCAGAACCAGCCCCATCCGCGTTTCACGGTCTTCGAGGTGAGCTGGATCGTGAACACGATGAGCCCGAGCAGCGCGGCCATGGCGAGCAGGCTCGAATTACCGACGATGCCCTGGATCTTGCCGAGGTCGAAGAGCAGGTCTCGCGACCAGTACAGGAGTTTGGCCGGGTTGCGTTCCGGCGCGACCCAGACCGGGTAGATCGGGTGCCGGATGAACGCGGAGACGATGAACTCGAACACGAACGACAGCCCGAGCACGAGTCGAAAGACCCAGCCGAGCACGCTGGGCAACTCCGGCCAGGTCACGGTCACCGCGATCGATACCGCCGAGGCGGTAGTGAGCAGCAGAACGACGGCGCCGCGGGTTGTGAATCCGGGGTAGAACGACCAGGCGATCGAGAGGAACGCGAGGGTGGTGAAGGCGAGCAGCGGATTCGGAAGCGAGCCGATGCTGAAGAGTGCGGGGTTGTGCTCCTTCACCACGATCGTGATGGAGTCGAGGA
>JBBRDX010000179.1:0-5446 GCA_038203515.1 Actinomycetales bacterium
GCCCCGGACTGCCTCTGGGTTGCCGACATTACCTATATTCGGACCTTCTCCGGATGGGTTTACGCCGCCTTCGTCATCGATGTCTTCGCGCGCCGTGTCGTCGGTTGGCAACTATCGACCAGTCTGCACACCGATCTTGCCCTCGACGCGTTGGAAATGGGGATCTGGACTAGGCGCCAGGCTGGCCGGGACCTCTCCCAACTCATACATCACAGCGACCGCGGAGTTCAATATCGAGCCATTCGATACACCGACCGTCTCGCCGACGCAGAGGCGGTCGCCTCGGTCGGATCCAAAGGCGACAGCTACGACAACGCCCTCGCCGAGGCGTTCAACTCCCTCTTCAAAGCCGAACTGATCCGCAACAAAGGACCCTGGCGGGGCATCAACGACCTCGAAATCGCGACGGCTGAGTACATCGACTGGTTCAACCACCGCAGGCTCCACGGCGAGATCGGCTACCGACCACCAATCGAGGTTGAGAACGAATTCCTGAACAGCACCACCCCGTCCATCACAACGATGGAACGGGTCTAACCGACCCTCCAACAAACCCGGGGCTTGACAGGTTCAACCACCGCCGGCTCCACGGCGAGATCGGCCACCGACCACCCATCGAGGTTGAGAACGAATTCCTGAACAGCACCACCCCGTCCATCACACCGATGGAACGGGTCTAACCGACCCTCCACCAAACCCGGGGCTTGACAATACGTTCCGGCCAATGGGCGTAAATCGTTGCGCGTGAATACCCTGATTGAGTTGCTACGCGTGCATAGGTAACGGCATCCCACCCGTCGTTCACCAAGATGTCGATCGCTTCAGCCAACACATCGTTACGAGTTCGCGTTACGCGAGGGTCGTCAGCTTTATCGGGTCTTACGCGCGCGTTCACGGTCACCTCCGAGTTCTGGACCATCGTCACACTAGTGTGCAGACTGTACAGAAGTAAATCTTTTGTACTTAAGTTGACTATGAGGAGCTTTTGGATGCCGGACGCGGCAGTCGTTTCCAAAGAGACGTTCTCGTGCGTGAGGGGCCTGGAAGCCCATGACGACCGCGAATGGTTCACCGAAGTCCTGGATTTTGTAAAACACTGGATTTCCGGGGGCATTAGGCGTCGCGCCCGGATCGCACACGCTTCCTTGCGGCCTTGGTGAACTTCCGGGCGGACACGCGGGCGGAAATAGCGCCAGCTGGATCAGGGGTTGCAGTAGTCGCACCACTGTGGCGAGGCGCGCTGGTCCGTTCGTGGGGTGCGGACGGTGTGCGGGCAGCGCCCGCAGCCAGAGATGTCGGCGGCGATCACCCGGGTGGGTTCTCCGCAGTCGGAGCAGCGCAGTCCGCGTTCGATGTCGACCTGTCCGAATCCTGGGGTGTGACAGTTCGGGCAGGCAATGGCCAGTCGGCGCGCCATCCTCTGGGCAAGGATGGTGATGATCTCGGCACGGGAGGGGCAGCGGTGTGCTCGGAAGTCGGGGGAGATGGTGACCGGGCGGCCAGCCGTGAGCTGAAGCATCTGGCCCACGGCGTCCGATAGCTCCTCTACGGTGTCGACGTCTTTCTGGATGAGCTCCCCAGCCGCGCCGCCGCGGAGCAGCAGGCCTTGTTCCGGATGTCCGATGGCCCGCGAATAGATGAGCGCGCCTTCCAGGGTGCTGATGGATCTTCCGGGGGGCAGCGGGGAGGTGGTGATTGTGCCTTCGACCAGTTCAAGGTCGCGGATTTTGTCAATGAAGATCAGGACTTCGTGGTGTTCGACCAAGAATCCGATGCCGGAGTTGAAGCTGCCCTCGGAGGCTAGTCCGTACGGGGCGCCTGCCAGCCGCATGCCGAGCCGGGCCTTGACCAGCGCTGCGGCTCGGGGGCTGAGGGTGCGGGCGATCTCTCCAGAGAAGGTACCAAACTGGTCGGTGTCCAAGTCGGCAGGGGCGATAACGTCGGCGCCGAGGGTGTCCAGAAACGGGTGCCTGGCAAGTTGTTCTTTGCCGTGCATGGTGGCGAACGCTATCCTCGCGCCCGCGTACGGGTGGGTTTTCATGCGAAGTATTCAGGCCTGCTGACATAGGTGTCGGCGACGAACATGACTCCGGGCCCATCCTCGAGTAGCTGCCGAACGGCGCCGATGAGCGTGGGTGCTTTCTCCGGTGGCAGCACGGTGATGAGCATCGTGAGAGTGTCGTACTCATTGAACAGGAGTGCGCCCGAGTGCGGTCCGTGGTGCCCGATTCCCGAGACACCGGAGACGGCGGTGTAGCCGGTGGCTCCGGCGGACGTGATGAGTTCCCTGACCGGTGGTGCGTCCCGACCCGGAACCACAATCTCGATGCGAGTCATTTTTGTGAGTGGTTCCATAGCTAGGCTCCCTGTTCGTTGTTGTCTTGTGAATTTTCGCCGGGGTGGGGATCCGGGATCCACCCGTAGGTGCCATACCGGTACCACAGGCTGTGCTGGTCGTTGCGTGCGGTGAGCGTGATCCAGTTGTTGTCGAAAAGGTGTCGAAGAACCTGATTGCGAGAAACGATCGTCCCGATTCGGTCGAGGGGTGCCTGAATCAGCACGCTGAGCCGCATCGGTTCGTGAAGGTCCCGGTCGCCAACGGCGACCGATTGGAGAGGCAGGCCACGCTGGAGGTCGCCGGTGTGGCCGGAGAGCACGCCGATACTTCCGATCGCGTTGTGGATGGTCTTGGTTCCGGCTCCCCAGCGGTTCTGGTCGACCGTCGAGAAGTAGTACTGGTGGTTGATCCATTGTGCAACGACCAAGGGGGCGGTCATGATCGTTTCCAGCGCGGAACCATCGGGGTCACATTCGGGTCGGTAGGAGTGCAGGAAAACGCGCCGCTCAAGGTTCACTCCCCTCGTCATCTCTCGCGGTCCGATGATCATCGCGGCGTTGCCGACGAGTCCGAGTTCGGGATACACCTCCGCCCAGTCGTGAGCGCGTTGCCGCAGACGCGCCGGAGAGTGTCGCACTTTGCCATGTCGTGTCGCGCCGGGCAGGTGGCGTGACCGTTCCGTCACCAGCAGATCAGCCGCCGTTCGCTGCGCCTCGAGGAATTCCTTGACGGTGAGTGCGTGGCTCTCCGGCAGCAGGTGCGGGTCAAGAATCTCGACCCGATCGGATACGGTGTTGTGCTCCGCGGCCACGAAGAATGTCGTTTCCGGGATCGGAAGCCCGCGGTCAGCGAGGATGCGGCGCACCGGGGGATCGTTGAAGATTGCGGCCGCAGCTCTCGCGTTGGCTGCTCCCGGGTTTCCCCCGCAGGCTCCGCAGTCCAGTGCTGACTGGTACATATTGTTCGTGCTGGTCGACCCGTGGCCCGCCAGAATGATCAGCGGGGCGAAGCGATCCAGGCCCATCATGCGCATGCCTGTCTCGGCAAGCGCGGCCCGTTCGCCGAGGGAGAAGGCAGCGGCGATGGTGACATCCGTGGTGATGGCGGGTGTCGTGCGGCGGTGGAACCGTCCAATAGCGTGCGTGCTGCCGGGCCAGAGTGTACGCAGAAGGGCGGTCGCACCGAAGAACCAGCCGAGCGTCTCGGCCAGCGCGAACGGTGCTGCCGGCGCGGTTTCGCCGGCATGCATACCTGCGGCGAAAGCGTCCCGAACCCGAAGAGCGGTCGTGTGCCGCCTCGCTTGACGCAGATCGTTCGGGACCTCGGTCACCGAATGGCGAGCGGTAATGAGTGCGGGAAGGGCATCGATGGTGCCTCGGGCCTGGTAGCTGGCGAAGCGGATCGGGACACCGAAGAATCCGGCGAAACCGTAGGTCTCGATTTCGGGGTCGGCTTCGAGGTGGCGACGCATTCCTTCCGAGCGGGGGTCGATGCACATCACCACCTGCACGCTTGGATTGGAGGCTCTGGTGTCGGCTGGGGAAACCGCAGTCACGAGCTGCCGTCGATAATGCTCTTCATAGGCCGTCTGCCACGCGAAGACGTGAAGTTGCGGCGGGTGCAGCGCCAGTATTCGCGCCACCCGAGCGACCGTCTCCGACGATCCTGGATCCTCCGACAGCGTCGGGATCAGTGTCGCGGCTCGTTCCCAGGCGGTGGCTGATTCCGAGGTTGGCTGGGTTGCCGACTGCGGCAGAGGCAGGCCGAGCGCCCACCGCAGAGTGATGCAGATCGCCAAATAGGAGGTCAAGTCGATATCTCCGACATGGTCGGCCCGCCACTTGATATGCGCGACCCATCCGGGTGACCGTTTCGCCGCCTCCTGCAGGACCATCTCGGTCTTGCTCTCTTCCACGCTTAGCTTCGCAAGCGCCTGCGCGAGTCCTTCATCGGCAGTGCGCGGGAGGTTGCGGAGCAGTTTTCGCGCCGCTCCAGGCAGGTGGGGGTCGTAGCGGGCCAGGGCCGTCCACGCGGCCCATAAGCCATGCTCGCGGTCTGGCATCTCCCATAGCGGGTGTGGGTCGAGGTAGGCGGCAATCCATTTCGACACGAGTTCATCCACCAGGTCGGGCTCGGGTGTCGACGAGGGTGGTCTCCCATGATGGTCGGTGTGCACAAGTTCGATTGCCACGAGCTCGGCTGCAGGCCAGACTCGGTCACCGATGGCGACGTCTCCGGCGTCCGCCAATTCGGGAACACGGTGCAGGACCGCTGCCACCAGGTCAGTGTCGGTGATTCGCCCGGTCTCATAGTCGGCAAGAAACGCGCCCCGTGATCGAGTGGCCGCGGCCATCGCGAAGTCCTCCGATTCGTGCGCGCCCAAAGGGTTGACAGCAATGAATGACGACAGCGGCCACAACGGGATGACCGTGCGCGTGGCGCGGGCGACTGCGGCCCGGATCTCGAGGCTCATGACAAGGCTCCTTCAGTAACTGCAATCGGTTGTCGCTTCGTACCCGCGGTGGGTGTTCCGGCGGCGAGGGCGAGGGTATACAGGTGGTGGCTGACACGGTTGCCGGATCGCCCGTGTTGCACCAGCTGGAGCACGAGCAGCGCAACCCCCGGGATCAGCAGCCACCACGCTGACACTGCTGCAGGTGTTGGCCCGAATTTCAGGACGGTATCGAACATGTCGATGAGAGCGGTGTATCCGAAGGCCAACCCTGTGATGGCAAGACCTCCCAGGATCGCAGTCTGAGGCGAAAAATGCGTCCACAGGGTGGTTCCGAGAGCCCCCGCGGCGGTGAAAACAACGAAGAGCTGAAGTGCCTGGCTTGCGGGCGACAACTCGATACCGAGGAGCATGCGGGCCGCGACAATCGACCCGATAGGTACCGTCACCGCTATTACAAGGGACGCAGTCGCCTGGGGCCAGCGCGGGAGATGACGGGTCGGCCACGCACGTTGCCTGGCCTGTCGCGCAACCCCCGACCCGGCGCCGAGGAACAGTGCGGACTTGAAAAGTCCATGGGCGATGAGATGGAACACGGCGGCAGCGAACGCTCCCATCCCGCAAGCGAGCATCATGAAGCCCATTTGCGCCATGGT
>JBBRDX010000180.1:0-5339 GCA_038203515.1 Actinomycetales bacterium
CCAGTGCCCGGCGATCGCCGACGACTGGGACGACCCGCAGGGAGTGGTGATCGACGCGATCATCTTCGGCGGACGCCGTGCCACGAACGTTCCACTGGTCACCGAAGCCCGCGGCTGGGAGCACGGAGTGTTCGTGGGAGCAACAGTCTCCTCCGAGCGCACCGCTGCCGCAGAGGGGCCCGTCGGCGAATTGCGACGCGATCCCTTCGCCATGATGCCGTTCTGCGGCTACAACATGGCGGACCACTGGTCGCACTGGCTGGAGATCGGCAAGACACTCGGAACCACAGCGCCGAAGATCTTCCAGGTCAACTGGTTCCGCAAGGGTTCCGACGGGTCGTTCCTCTGGCCCGGTTTCGCCGAGAACTCGCGGGTGCTCGAGTGGATCCTCGAGCGGGTCGACGGGCGCGCCCCGGCGGTCGACACTCCCCTCGGCTGGAAGCCGGTCGACGGTGGGCTCAACCTCGACGGAGTCGATGTCACGCGCAGCGACCTCGCACAGCTCTTCGACGTGGATCCGGAAGCGTGGTTCGCCGAGCTGGAAGCGACCGAACAGTTCTTCGAGACCTTCGGCGACCGTCTGCCCGCGAGCCTCACGACCCAGCTCACCGACATCCGTCGCCGCCTCAAGCTGTCCATCGAGAACTGACCGCTCATAGACGCGGCATCCTGTCACGGCACAACGTTTCATCCCCCTCGTGCGTCTTAGAAGGTAGACACTCTTCTAACAGGCGTGCGAGGGGAACGGGATGGCCGCGGTAGCACCACAGAACCAGACTGCCGACGGCGGCTCGCACCCGGCTGGCTGGCAATCGGTCGTCGAGAGGCTGGTCGCCGAACGCGGCGACGCACTGACACGGTACGCCTGGTTGATCAGCGGCAGTGCGGATGACGCAGCCGACCTGGTTCAGGATGCGCTGGTCAAGACCTTCGGTCGCCTGCGCAACGGCTTCACCGTCGTCAGCGCTGAGGCGTATGTGCGCCGCGCCATCCTCAACACCTGGCTCGACGGTGGTCGTCGGACGACACGCTGGCGTCGGATTGCGCATCTCGCTGTCGTACCGGACACCCTTGAGTCGGCGGCTCCCGCAACCGACAGCCGTCTCGACCTCACGGCCGAACTCGCCAAACTCACCCCCCGAGAGCGTGCCTGCATCGTCCTGCGCTACTACGAAGATCTCAAGGTCGACGATATCGCCGAGTGGCTCGGCATCTCCTCTGGCGCCGTCAAGCGCTACCTCAGCGACGGCCTCGCCAAGATGGCGGTCGCCCTCTCCGACGAACCGCACCCCAGCACATCCGCCACCACCACCGACACGCAGGGAGCGATCCATGTCCACAGAATCTGACCTGAAGAAGATGTTCAGAGAGACCGGCCCCTCTCTCGGCCAGATCGACATCTCGCTCGTGCTCCGCCGCAGTTCCCGCCGCCGGGTCGCGCAGCGGGTCGCGGTCGGCAGCGCCACGACGCTCGCGGTGGCGGGTATCGGCGTCGCCGGATTCACCGGCGTCCGCGGACTTGGGCCGTCGACGGGCTCAGGCTCCGCATCGAGCGCGGCCGCGCCGGAGTCGAAGGAGGAGGCCTCCCCCGGGAGCACGGCGACGGACGGCAGACTCACGCTCGCACCGGCCGAGAAGATCAACCTCTGCGGAGGTACGCTCTCCGAGGTCGCCCCGAATGCGGCCGGTCTCGTGCTCACTACGAGTTTCGAGCCCGGGGATGCCTCGGCCGATCGCGTCTCGGGAACGGTGACGCTCACGAACTCGGGCCGCGAGCACATCAGGGGAACCTCGGCCGTCACCCCCACGATCATCCTGTCGAAGGAGGGGATCGTGCTGTGGCACAGCAACGGGAGCATGGCCGCGATGGGGGCGCTCGTGGACCTGGCGCCCGGAGCATCCATGACCTACCAGGCGTCGTTCCAACCGGTCACCTGCGCGGTCGAAGACGACAGCACCGTCAGCTTCCGCGACAACCTGCCGCACGTGGCTGCGGGCGCGTACCAGGTCTCGGCCGCCCTCGATCTCAGCCGCGCGAATGCGGATGGCTCGTTGCTCAGTACCGATCTCGTGACCGGACCCACCTCCGAGGTGACCCTGCGATAACCCCCCATTCGCTGAGGGGGATTCAGTAGGATTGCGGGCGTCATCGCCAGTGTCATCCCCCGCGGTAGAAGGAGCCTGTCATTCGCGTCACCCTCAGGGCCCGATTGTCCCGACTGGTCGCCGTAATCGGGATCGCCATGCTCGCGGCCGTCTCCGGGCCAATCACCGCCGAGGCCCAATCGCCGGTGGATCTCGGCGGAGCCTATGTGGTGGACACCGTCAACGCCGTCGGTTCGCGCGGAGCTGAAATAACCGCCGCGACCGACGCCCTCTACGCCTCGACGAAACTGCAGCTCTTCGTGGTGTACGTCGACCGTTTCACCGGGGTGTCCGATAAGACCGCGTGGGCCGAAAACGTCGCGAAGAAGAACGGGCTCGGCGGCAACGACATCCTGCTGGCAGTGGCCACGGTCGACCGCAACTATTCGATCTTCTACGGAGATTCCGCCCCCAACGCCGCCAGCACGCAGACTGTGGAGACCGACGACATCATCCCGGCGCTGAAGAAGAGCGACTGGGTCGGCGCCGCCGTGGCCGCGGCGAACGGCTATGCGGGTGTCTCCAGCGGGAACACCGGCGGCGGGTCGGACACCAACCCTCCCGGCACGCCCGCAACATCGGGCGGCGGGTCCGCGCTGCCCATCGTGATCGTGCTCATGTTGCTGGCACTGGTCGTGCTCGGGGTCATATTCTTTCTGCGATCGCGACGAAAGAGGACAGCGGGAGGCGGTGCATCCGCTCTCGCCGGCCCGACCCAGGCACAACTGGACCAGCGGGCGGGCAGCCTACTCGTGCAGCTCGATGACTCGCTGAAGACGAGCGAACAGGAGCTCGGCTTCGCCGTCGCGCAGTTCGGCACCGAGGCCACCACCCCGTTCAGTGCCAGTCTCGCCGCCGCTAAGTCCCAGGTGGGCGAGGCCTTTACACTGCGCCAGAAGCTCGACGATTCGGTGCCGGAATCGCCAGAAGAGAAGCGTGCGATGACCGCCCGCATCATCGCACTCTGCGAAGCCGCCGACACGGAACTCGATGCCCAGGCGGATGCCTTCGACGACCTGCGCAAGCTCGAACAGAATGCGCCGCAGGCCCTTCTGGGCGTAGTGACGGATGCCGAAACAGTCACGGGGCGACTCGCGACAGCGCGCGCGACCCTCGCCAAGCTGCAGGCATCATTTTCGCCGGCGGCACTCTCCTCGATCGCCGGCAATCCCGATCAGGTCGCCAAGCTCCTCGAGTTCGTTGGCACCGCCGGATCGACAGCGAAAGCGGCGATAGCCAGTGGTGACTCCGGTGCTGCGGCGATCAACGTGCGTGCGGCTCAGGCCAGTATCGGCCAGACCGCCCAGCTGCTCGATTCGATCGACACGCTCGCGGCCGGGCTTGCGGATGCTCGCAGCAAACTCGCCGCCGCGGTCGCCGACACCGAGCAGGATCTCGTTACGGCGCGCGCCCTGCCTGCCGCGGCATCCGGTTCTCTCGGTGAGTCGACAGCGGCCGCGCAGGCTGCGCTCACCGCGGCCACCACCGGAGACGGGCCCGCCGATCCGCTGGCGCGGCTCGCCTCGCTCAGTACAGCGAACGCCGCCCTCGACCGCGTTCTCGACTCAGTGCGCGACGCGCAACAGAAGCTGCAGTCTGCGAAAGCACAGCTTCCCACCGCCATGAGCACGGCATCCAGCCAGATCTCGGCGGCTAACGACTTCATCACCACCCGCCGCGGCGGGGTCGGCAGCACCTCCCGTACCCGCGTGTCCGAAGCTACCCGTCATCTCGAGCTGGCCATCGGCCTCGCGCCGTCAGACCCCGTGACGGCGCTGGCGGAAGCAACCACCGCCCAGTCCCTCGCAGCCCAGGCGCTCTCGCTCGCCCAGAACGACGTCGACTACGGCGGCGGCACGGGGCTCAGTGGGGGTGGCGGCCAGGGCGGAAGCTTCGGCGGCGGCCTGGGAGCGGCGATCCTCGGCGGTCTCATCGGCGGCATGCTCAGTGGGGGCGGCAGCAGTGGCGGCATCTTCAGCGGCGGCAGCTTCGGCGGTGGGGACTTCGGCGGTGGCGGCTTCGGCGGCAGCTCGCGCAGCTCCGGTGGATCTTTCGGTGGTGGTGGTGGCGGCCGCTCCAGTGGTGGACGGTTCTAGAGATTCTCCGCACGTGCAGGTATTCGAAATTCGCAGTGACCCAACGATAAGGAAACACAATGGCAAAGCAGTCAATTCTCGGACGCATCGCGCAGATGGCCAAGGCCAACATCAACGCGCTGCTCGATTCGGCCGAAGACCCGAAGATGATGCTCGACCAGATGGTTCGCGACTACACGAGCAGCATCTCCGAGGCAGAGAGCGCGGTGGCCCAGACGATCGGTAACCTGCGCCTGCTCGAACAGGACCATGCCGAAGATATCGACAATGCCGCCGACTGGGGCCGCAAGGCGCTGGCCGCGAGCAGGAAGGGCGACGAGCTGCGCACCGCGGGAAACCCCATAGACGCCGACAAGTTCGACAACCTCGCGAAGGTCGCACTGGGGCGCCAGATGGCCTCCGAAAAGGAAGCGAAGGATGCGGAACCGACCATCGCATCCCAAACCACGGTCGTCGACCAGCTCAAGCGCGGCCTCGACGCCATGCGGACAAAGCTCAGCCAGCTGTCGTCGAAGCGCGACGAGCTCATCGCCCGTTCGAAGACCGTTGACGCGCAAACCCAGGTTCAGGATGCGGTCAAGTCGATCGACCTCACCGATCCCACGAGCGAGATCAGCCGTTTCGAAGAGAAGATCCGCCGCCAGGAGGCAACCGTTCTCGGCCGGCAGGAGCTCGCCGCCTCGAGCCTCGACGCGCAGTTCGCGCAGTTGGATGCCTCGGATGATTCGGTCGAGCTCGATGCCAGGCTCGCGGCCCTGAAGGCCGGTACGCCGACCCCCTCGGCGATCGAGCAGTAGTCCACACGCTGGTCGAGTGGGTCGCCCACGGTCGACTCGACCAGCAGCCCGGTGGGAACAAAACGAGCGATCTCATCGTTACGCCTCCCATGACAACTATCGGAATCATCGGAGCAGGAAACATCGGCAGCCAGGTCGCGCGCAAGGCGGTCGAGAGCGGATATGACGTCGTGATCAGCAATTCGCGCGGTCCGGAGACTCTCACCGAGCTCGTGGCGGAGCTCGGCCCGAGGGCCACGGCGGGCACCTCGGTGCAGGCTGCGGAGGCCGCCGACATTGCGGTCGTCACCGTGCCCTTGAA